>NZ_AKFK01000060.1:0-36600 GCF_000272495.1 Methylobacterium sp. GXF4
CACCCGGTCAGGTCACGGGGACACACCAAGCTGGCGAGGCTCAGTCGCGCTTCGGCCGTCAGGCTGCGAGGCCTCTCAGGATCACGCCGACTGCAACGAACGCCCCTGCCGAGTAGGCGACCGTGAAGGCGAGGTCGAACATGATCTGCGGTCGCTCTTTACGAAGGCACGGCCGGCCGGGGCCGGTGCTCCGCCGCAGGGGCGGAACCAGACCGACAACCCAGAGCTGAACAATTAGTTTCTTGCACGCCTCTGGATTTAGCCCCCCGACGCAACCGCGGGACGATAAGAGCTCCAGGAGCGTCGTGCCGATGTGGTGGATATCGGCCCGTCGCCCATAGCGATGGCGTGACGGCGGGAGCGAGCGAACCAAGCCCGCTTCATCCAGAGCTCGCCGACGGATCGAGTGCCCGCCCATGCCGGCCCAGGCTTGGCTGCTCCCGATCCCACGGCGGGCGATGCGGCGCCCGCGATCGCCGCGCCGTCGCGTGAGGCGTGGCGGCAGACCCTCATGAACGGCCGGTTCCGCCACACCGCCTCGACGCGCCGCAATCGGCTTTGTCGGCCGTCTCAGTACCCATATTCTCCACGCGCGGGACGCTGGGGCGCACCATATCCAGGGCCGCGCGGCTGGACGCGAGCGCCGTAATCGATCTCGCGTTGCGCCCGTCGATTGGCCAAGGCGCGCCCTGCCAGACACCCGGCAACGGCCCCGACGACGCCACGCTCGGCCAGGTAATGACCCGCGAGCCCGCCGATAATGGCACCCTTGATACAGCCCTTCGCCTCGGCCGAGCCAATGCCGACCAGTGTGATGAGCGCGACCGCTGCCGCTTTAGCTATGACCCGCACGATACCTCTCCCAACCTGTGCCGGACCAACAGCGCCGTTTGAAAGACGTTCCTCGGACGCGCAGCCGTCCGTGCGCACGTGGGACGAATAGTGAGTCTGCGCGCCCGCAGGCGGCGTCGGGGACATTCTCAGTCACGAGAGGGACGTCCTTGAGCGGCCTATTGGCGATCACAATGAATGCCGCTGGTTCCCCCGGATAGATTGGCTGCTGCATCTTTCCGGACTAGTTCTCGTTCAGGGCGACGTGCAGCCGCGCGCGGGTCCTCGGAGAGCGAATTCATGCCCTTTATCGAGCAGCCGAACGCGGAGGGCCACCGGCGGTGACGGGGTCCCACGCTGAACCCGACAAGGTGGCGGAGGTCGCCAGGCTGGCGACGGCTATCGCCGACCGCATCCTGGAGCAGAACGCCGCCGGCACGACGATCCCGCCGGAGCAGTTCACCATGCTGGTCCGGGCCGCCCGGATGCTGCTGGATAACGGCGCGCCCTGGCCCGCCTCCGTCGACCAGGTCGTGATGGAGGTCGCCAAGCGCATCGAGCAAGACGAAGCGCGGCCCGACCATGGTCCGGCCGCGTCTGAGGGCGACGATGCCGTGACGCACCTGACGCGGTTTCTCGGCGCGGTGAAGCGCTCCTGATGCGGAAAGCCTAAGACCGCAATCGCGAATCCGGCGCTTGAGATCCCACCGCTCGACGGCCGCGATCGCGACCCGTCCGACCTTGCCAGATCCTCACCGCCGGTGGCGCGCGTAGAGCCATGCGGCGAAAATCTGCGGTCGGACGTTAGGGCGGTCAGCTGCGGCCAACGGTTTGGCGGTCGAAGCCATCGCGAGCGAGCCCGATGATGCGTCCAGCGCGGGTCCGGACCCGGCCCCTCCGCTTCCGTCGCAGCGTCGTGCGTGATCTGCGGAACCGGATCCGGTTCGCCCTGGTCGGCCTGCTGGTCCTCATCGGGCTGCACGTGGCCGCGATGATCGCCTTCGAGGGGCTGAGCCTCGGCGAGGCGGTGTGGCTGACGTTCACCACCATCACCACCACCGGCTACGGCGATCTCTCCGCCAAGACGCCCACCGGGCGGGCCGCCACCATCGTCCTGATCTACCTGTCCGGAATCTTCCTGCTGACCCAGGCCGGCGGTGCCTTCTTCGAGTTCCGGATCCTGCGGCGTGAGCGCAAGCGTCGAGGCGAGTGGAGATGGGACATGCGCGACCACATCGTCTTCGTGAACGCCCCGGCCGACGAGCCCGGCGACTATCTGCGCCGCCTCCTCGACCAGTTGCACCGGTCGCACGCCAACTTCGCCGGCGTGCCGTCCCTGATCCTCACCGAGGCCTTTCCGGACGGCCTGCCGCCCGATCTCGAGGACGATCCGCTCATCGTCCAGCTCAAGGGGCGCTTCGACGATCCCGCTGCGCTGGAAGCGGCCGGGGTCGACCATGCGCGGGTGCTGGTCATCCTGGCCGAGCAGGAGGGTGAGCGGTTATCCGATAGCCGAACCTTCGACATCATCCATCGCCTGCGTGAGCGGGGCATCAAGGTGCGCATCGTCGCCGAGTGCGTCGATGACCTGAACCGTGCGCGCCTGAAGCGGGCCGGGGCGTCGGCGATCGTCAGGCCCCTGCGCGGTTACCCGGAGATGATCGTCCGGGCGATCGTGGCACCCGGCACCGAATGGATCATCGAGCGCCTGTTCTCGAGCGAGGGTGACGAGTGCCTTCGCTTCGACGTCACGGTCGCCGATATCGTCTGGGCGGATGTCGTCTCCGCCATCCTCGCCGGAAACTTCGGCACCCCGGTCGGCTACGCCGACGAGGAGGGCGTGCCCCACAGCAATCCGCCGCCCCACAGCGTCGTCACGGCTCAGGCGCTGTTCGTGCTCGTGGGCGAGACGCAGCGATCGACCGACGCCGCGCTTCAGGGGCTGCTCGACACGCTTGCCAGCCGCCGGAAGGCCTGAGCGCGCCGGGCGGGACGCAAGCGAAAGCCCGCCACGATGGCAGATCCATCGGGCGGGCACTCAGCCGCGAACAGAGGTGTCACCGGCAGGCGTGAAGCCGCCGCCACCGTTCCAGGCAGCGGTGACGGCGGCAAGCCACGGCCGGACCGATCCGGCCGTCGACGCGGCCCGGCGCGTTACCCTACTTGCTGCTTCCCCCGCCGCCGCCGCCCTGGGGCGCGGCGCGCTCAGGCTGGTTCGCATTCCCGGCCGCGGACGAGCTGTTGGACCGCGTATCCGCCGGCTGTCCCGTCGGCGACGCCGTCACGGCACCATTGCTGCCGGTGGTGCTGTTTTGCGGGGTGACCACGCCCGAGGCGCCCGGATTTGCCGGCGTGGGAGCTGTGGTGGGCGCCTGTGCAGAGGCCTGCCCGGCGAGCAGAAGGCTGGAAACGGCGGCTACCGTGAGAACGCGATTGAGCATGGGGACCTCAGCGTGATCTGGAGGGTAAGGGACGCATGGACGAGCGCCTTTGCTAGTGCCGGGCCCTTCGCCGCTGGACCCAGGTCATTGCGGGGCGTCGCATAGGGTGGCGCCGCATCCGAACGTCGGTGCGCAGGGCGGACGGTGACGAGACGCCCGCCCCCGGTCCGGCGGGAACAGCGGCAGCGGGAAGGCTCAAGCCGGCCAGGCCGGCACCGGCAAGCGCGGCGAGAATGAACAGACGCATGGCGGTCCTCCTGGCCTCGGCGCAGCAGGACGGCGTCGGCTTATGGGGAAGCCCCGACACGCGGTTCCGGTTCAATGAGCTTCCGTTGCCGCGGCCATCGTCCATCCCCAGGCACAGGGCAGAACGTCGCCGAGGCGTGCGCAGCCGCGCGAATGGACCCGGTCCGACGAGCGAGCCGCGTGATCGGCCGGCCCTGATCGCACGCATCGTCAAGCCTCGGGGACCAGTGCCCAACTCGTGCGTTGGCAGCCTCATACAGTCCCGCCTGGAGCGTCCGATGCTCGTCCGATCCGCACTCCTTCTGATAGCCTTGACGTCGGGCGCTCACGCGGCCGCGTTCGACGACGTGAAGGGATATCTGGCCTCCTGCCTCCGGTTCGAGATGAACGGCGCCGATGCGCAACGGGGGGCGACGCCGGCATCCCGGGTGCGCTTCGCGCTGGAGCGGTGCGGGCCTGAATTCGATCGCCTTGAGCGGGCGGACGGACGGCGCCTCCGCAGCGATGGCGGGATCAGCCCCTCGACCAAGGCTGTGATCGAGAGCGTCATGGGCCGGAGCGGGAACGGCTTCTCAACCGTCCGGTACTGACGATCCGACCGCTCCGACGGTGGCCGGTGGGTTCGATCGGGCCACCGCAGAGGTGGCGTCTCGCCCGTTCACTCCGGCTGCTGCGTTTCCGCCGGCGCCTTCTCGTCGGCCGGCGCGTCCGCGCCGCCGTGCTCGATCGTCCGCTTCACCTCATCGTTGCGCGGCGCGCCGATATCACCGGGCTCCGACGCCCCGAGCGAGCGCGGGCCCTGTGAGGTCCCGCGGACCGGTGCGTCCTCGTAGCCGCGCTCGCCCGGTGGCGTCTCGGCGGGGTCGGTTTCGGAGCGCTTCGGGTCGATCATGGTGGCGTCACCCTTCGTATGGGTCTTCGGGCAGCGGGCAAGCGGCCCGGCTCACGTCGGCTGCACCTCGGTGTCCTCGACGGCGGGATCGTCCTCTTCCGGCACGGTCGGCTTGGGCGGGGGCTCGATCTCGTCGAGGCGGGACGGATCCTCGATCAATGCGCCCGGATCCTCGCCCGGCATCGGGGTGTCAGCCTGAATCATGGTGTGCGCCTCCGTGGTATCAGCGCTACGCTCCGTGAGCCCGGGCGTTCCCGTTCGATGCAGCTGTTCGAACGCCGTCGAGCGACGAGGCCTCGGGGGCCTGACCGGTGCTGCGCTGGCGCGCCCCGGGTTCGCGCGCTCCTATGAGGGGCCAACGGTGTCGGCGGCAAACGCCTGCCGGAATCCGAGAGGCTTCGGATGGCCGGTCGTGCTGTCGCGCGCCGTTTGTCGCTCCATCTCGGCGTTCAGCTCAGCGCCGAGCAGGACGATGACCACCGACAGCCAAATCCAGGTCATGAGCCCAACGCCGGCGCCCAGCGAGCCGTAGATCCGGTTGTAGCTGTCGAAGCTGGCGACGTACCAGGAAAACAGGGCTGAGGCGCAGACCCAGCCGAGCGCTGCGACGAAGCTGCCCCAGCTGACCCAACGCCACTTGGCCTCCCGCCGGCTCGGCCCATACCGATAGACCAGCGACAGGCCGAGACTCACGAGGATGAGGAGGGCCGGCCAGCGCAGGATCCGCAGGAAGGTGTCTGTCCGCGCGCCCAGGCCGATCTGGTTCAGCAGGAGGGGTAGGCCGACCACCATGCCGGTGGCGGCGACGACAATGAGGATCCCGCTGAGCGTGAACAGGAAGGTCGTCGCGTAGAGGTGCACCAGGGTCCGCTTCTCACGCTCCCTGTAGATCACGTTGAGCGCGTCGAAGAGCGCGCCCACGCCTGAATTCGCGCTCCAGAACGCGATCACAAGGCTGACCACCGACGCGGCGCTGAGCGTTCCGGTGCTTTGCTTGGTTATGCGCAGGAGCTGGTCGGCCAGGAGTTCGAGCACCCCGTTGGGGAGCACGCCCGTGAGCAGGCTCAGATGTTGGCTCAGGACGCTCGGGTCCGAGAAGAGGCTGTAGAGCGAAACGATCGTCGCGAGACCCGGGAAGGTCGACAGCAAGGTGAAGAAGGCGACGCCCCCGGCGGTGGAGAGGACACGGTCCCGGGGCACGGCCCAGAAGACGCGGTAGAGAATATCGCGCCATCCCGGAACCGGGATCTGCGTGGGTCGATCCGCCATGCGGCCGTGGCCCGGTTCGCGCGCCCGTGCGTGAGCCGCCTGGATCGCCGCGTCGTCAGGCGTGCGCGTGCTGACCGAGCGCCAGTCCTCACCGTCTGTCTCGTCTGGAGTCATAAGGCCCGCCGCGCAGGATAGCGCGGATCCTGTAAGCCGATTGCCGGTCTGTCCAGTGCGGCCGCGGGCACGCCGCCTGTCCGGGCATCGCGCCCGTGAGCTCCGTTTCCCGAGCGGCATCGACCACGACACGCCATGCGGCGCGCCCGGATGAAATCGTTCCGCAATGCAGCGTGCTCGATCGCACCGCACAGGACGGGCCGATCAGGCATCGTCATTGCAGATGGTTTCGACGGGCCTCGCTGAGGCCCCCGCACGAGGAATGGAGCGCACGCTATGGTCTTGAAGGGCTTCTCCTACGCGATGATCGGCGCCTTCGCGGGCGGCCTGGCGATGACGGTGGCCGGTTCGGCCGGGGTGCTGTTCGGCATGTGAGCCGCCGGCGCCTGGCGGGCGACCGATCGAGAACTGACGGATCTGCGGCGGGGTGCGAGCCCCGCCGTTTTCGTGTGCGGGCCTGCGCCCGAGACTATGGGCGCCAGGCGGGCAGATCCGTCCAGGCCTCGCGGACGTATTCGAGACGCTGCGCGGCGCGGGCGGGGTCGATCTGTGCGATCTGCTCCAGGACATCACGCATGGCCTCGGATCCACCCAGCGCGGCAGCCGCCTCGCCCTGGCGACGCATCGCGGAGCGGTGGGCTCGCATGGCGGGTCCCGCCTTCGGTCCGGCTTCGATCGCCTCGAGCGTCCTGATCAGGGCGGCCACGATGGGGGCGGCCTCGCGCCAGGAGGGTGCCGGCGACGGGTCGAGCTCGGGCGCAGAGCTCGGTGCCGGCGCCGCGAAGTTGGTGGTCAGCGGGCGCTTCATGAAAAGGCTCCTCAGACGCTGGAAGAGGGACTGATAAGCGCTCTCAAGCGCTGGCACAGGGGGGCGCGCGTATGGCCCGGAGGCTTTGACCGCGCAGGTCCGGCGCGGGGAAGGTCTCACGCCCTATCCTGCCGGGTCCAGGCGCTGCGCCCGGCGCGCGCACGACGCCGGCCGGGCCTGTGGGGATCGGCGAGGATCATGTCCGGCCCAGGCGCGCCGAAAAGGTTGCCGCCCTCCTGTTCCGGGTCGAGCCGCCTGATGGCCGGGACCGTCCACTCCGTCCGCCCATCGCTGATCGCCATCCCGTCCGGCCAGGAGACCATCTGCGAAGCGGGTGCCGAAGCCCTCCGGATGGCCCGAAACGGCATCCGCCTCAGGCGTGTTCCGGAACACGTCGGCCCGGAAAGCCTGGGCCTACATCGGATTCACACCGCGACGGCAGTCGCGAACCCGATGGAGACGACGATGACCTGGACGAACCGCATCACCATAGCCGCGGCCCTGATCGGCGGCGCTGTCGCGCTGATGACCTACGCGCAGGCGCTGGGCCTGCCCGCTCACTTCGCCTGAGGGGAATGGAAAGGCTCCGACCCGGTTCGGGCGGGGCGTCGGTGGGCCTCGAACGCGGCCATCGCCTTGTCGGCGACGGCATCGTCGGCCGTCCGTCGCCTGGTCCATCGCACCCGTAGGGCCCGATCCGGCGTGACGGCGCGAAGAGGGTGACGGGGTCGCCGCGCCCCGAGATCGGGCCTGGTGGCGTATCAAGCGATAGCCTGAACGAGCGAAACAACGCCTCTGTGACGACCTAAAGTATAGTACTACAAATGCCATCGTCTTCGGAATAATACATATATTCGATGCCTAACTTGTGGTGTGTATTAGAGTTCATTAACCGCCACTCGCCATAGACCTCTGTCGTAGCTCTGCTGTGAGGTGCGGACGGCCATATCGCGCGTTAAGGCGCCGGGCCGGGCGCGACGCGCCATGGCACGCTCACGCATGCGCAGCCTCGGCGCAGCTCGCGGTAGGATCTTATGGCACTTCGCATCGGCACGCGCATACAAGCCATGACGCTGACCGCCCTGGGCGGCATGGCGGTCCTGATCGGGCTGTCGACCTGGGATATGTCCCAAACGGTCACGGATGCCCGCGAGCTGAAGACCCGCGACCTCGTCGAGACCGCGCAGGGGGTTCTCACCTATTTCGAGGGCGAGGAGCGCGCCGGCCGGATGAGCCGCGATGCGGCGCAGCACGCAGCCGTGGCGGCGGTTCAAGGCCTGCACTACGCCGGAAGCGAGTACTTCTGGATCCAGGACATGCAACCGCGCATGGTATCGCATCCGAAGACCGAGCTGATCGGCAAAGACATCGGCGGGATCGTCGACCCGGCCGGCAAGCACCTGTTCCTGGATGTCGTCGAGCTGGTGAAGCAATCGGGCGCGGGCTTCGTCCCATACCTGTGGCCCAAGCCGGGCCTCGACCAGCCGGTTGCCAAGATCTCCTACGTCAGGGGCTTCGCGCCCTGGGGGTGGATCATCGGCTCCGGCATCTATGCGGACGACACGGCTGCCCAGATGCGCCCGACCCTGATGCGTCTGCTCGGCGGGGCGGCTATCGTCGCCGCCCTGATCGGCATCCTGGCCACGCTCATCGGCCGCAGCGTCGTGCGGCCGTTGCGGGCCATGACGGAGTTCATGACCGGTCTCGCCGCGGGAGATCTCAGCCGCAAGGTGCTGGGCGCGGAGCGCCGCGACGAGATCGGCACGATGGCGGCGGCCGCGCAGGTGTTCAAGGACAACCTGATCCGTACCCAGGCGCTGGAAGCCGAGACGGCCCAGGCGCGTCTGGCCGCCGAGGCACAGCGCAAGGCCGGCATGCGCCAGATGGCCGATGGCTTCGAGGCGGCCGTCGGCAGCATCATCGGCCTGGTATCCGCGTCGGCCGCGAAACTGCAGACCACCGCTCAAACGATGACCGCGACCGCGACCGAGACCGCCAGCCAGTCGATGACGGTGGCGGCGGCCGCAGAGGAGGCGTCCTCGAACGTGAACACCGTGGCAGCCGCCGCCGAGGAGCTGGGCTCGTCCGTGCAGGAGATCGGCCGTCAGGTCAGCGGCTCGGCCGAATTGGCGCGGCTCGCCGTCAGCGAAGCGGATCAGACCGGCGCGCTGGTTCAGGAGCTGAGCACAGCGGTCGGCCGGATCGGCGATGTCGTCGGGCTGATCTCGTCGATCGCCGGCCAGACCAACCTGCTGGCGCTCAACGCCACGATCGAGGCGGCCCGCGCCGGCACCGCCGGGAAGGGCTTCGCGGTGGTGGCCTCCGAGGTGAAGGCGCTGGCCGAGCAGACCGCGAAAGCGACCAACGACATATCCGGCCAGATCGCGCGGATCCAGGCCTCGACCGGCGGCGCCGTGACGGCGATCGGCTCGATCACCGCGCGCATCCAGGAGATCAGCGGGGTTGCGACCTCGATCGCCGCGGCGGTCGAGCAACAGGGTGCGGCCACCCAGGAGATCGTGCGCAATGTCGGCCAGGCAGCGGCGGGCACCGGCGAGGTGACCAGCAACATTTCCGGCGTCGCCGGGGCGGCCGAGGAGACCAGCGCGGCAGCGAGCCAGGTGCTGGGGTCGGCCTCGGAGCTGTCGCGGCAATCCGAGCACCTCGCCGCCGAGGTCGGGGGCTTCCTCGCCACCGTGCGCGCGGCCTGAGACGGCCGGTTTTTCCCGGGCCGCACCGGCCCGGGTCACCGACGGGGCGGCCCCCTTCACCGAGTGAAGAGGTAGCCCGCTCGGCCTCGATCGGCCGGCCTCAGCCTCAACGGCCCGATGCCGGCCTCAGGCGCCCCTGGGCCGAGAGACGAGCCCCGGCCTCCCGGCCGGATCGCTCGATCCGCCCCTGGCCGCGGCTGCCTATTCGTGGGGCTCGGTCGGCTCGACGCTTTGGCTCAATCGGCCGCCCTGGGGTGTCCCCATCGGGCTGTGCTTGTCGCCGCCGGTCGGACCCGATCCGTCGTTAGCCCCGGCGTTGTAACGGCTGGTCTCACGGCGCTGGTTCCGGGGCGGATCCTTATGCTTCGTGAGCGGCCGCCATGGGGCTGCTGGCGCGCCCAGACGGAGGAGCTGCGGAGAGCGCGTCAGCCATATGGCCATCACCACCCACGGGACAACGAACACCACGAAAGCAGTCAGACCCATGGCGCAAATCCAGATTTTGGCTAATGGATCTTGGAGAAACGCGCCGAAAACTGTTTTTGATCCTTCGTGAAATCTGTATCCGTGCCGGGCGCGGTTGCCGACGGCGCACGCTGTCCCGGCCGACGGCCATGGACGGGCTGCCCGGCGGCCGAACGCGTGAGAGGACTGCAACAGCGCGTCCGTTTCACAAGGCCCTGGATAAACAGGGCCACGGTGCAACTCTGGGTGTTGAATGGCAGCAGCCACACTCGTAACAACCCACCGAGGGTTCGTAGGCCCTCGTGAGAGTGGGCGCTTCTCATGGATGAGGTCGAGGAGCGGCGGCACGTCGTACTGCGCAACCTCGCCGTGCATGCCGGCGCGGCGCGAGGCCGGCTGCGTCTGTCCTTGGACGCCGCCGCGCGCCTGGCCTGCCTCGCGCCGGAGGTCATTGCGGCGATCGAGAACGGCAGCGGCTGCGCGTCCTCCCTCACGGTCGCGACACATCTCGCCCTGTTCCTCGGGCTGACCGAGCTCGGGCTGCCGCGCCCTCGGCCCGCCGGGATGGAGTAGCCGGTCGTCAAAAAACGCGGCGGGGGAAACTTCGGCCAGGCCGGTCACGTACCGGTCGCCCATGAGCGACATACACGACAAGCCGACCTCTCTGGATGCCGCGTTGGCGACGCAGATTCATGCTGCTCGCCTACGCGGCGCCTACTCGGTCGAGACGTTGGCCGCGCTCGCTCGGGTCGATGCCGAGCTGATCACCGCGCTGGAGAATGGCGCGCAGATCGCCGACGTCGGGGCCCGGGACCGGATCATGGATATTCTCGGTCTACGCCCGGATGGCCATCGCTACCCTGCCAGGTCGGTCGATCCCAATCTGCGCTCCCAGGGTTGAGCCTGCGCCCCGGGCTGCCTGTCTGCCGCGAGGTTTTGGTCCCGCCCCGCGTCGCGCTCGCGCTGAAACACCGCGATGCGGGCGTGTGGTTCGATGGCGCCGATCACGGCTCCGACGAGCTTGTCCCGGATAACAGCCGGTTGCTCGCTTAGCTCGGCATGCTCGGTCGCCAGGGCGAGGAGCCGAACGACCCCTGACGCGACGGCCTCAGCTTCACCAGCGAGACGCTGAGATCCGGCCCATGATCGCCTGCCGGCCCCGTACCGGGCCACCGCAAGAACTGAGCTATTGCAAAGGTTTCGGCCACGCTTGTGAGTAAGCGGGCTTGCAACAACCCATCATCGCCCAGCCAGAGACTATGCTGTGTCAGACGAATTCCGACAGCATCAGTTCCAGCTGAACATCGGCCAAGTAGTTCATGAGCCGATCAGCCATGCCGGGGCTCGCGCACTCGACCGAGACCGGGATGGGGAGGTCGGCCCGAGGAACGACGGCGATCACGGATTCGGCCTTGAGCGCAGCCTCACGCGCGGAAGACGCGGCGACGAGGCGTGCGCCCTGAGGAGTCTCGATCAGGATTGCGATGCTGGCCATGGCGCCTTCAACGAATGCACCGTCACGATCGTTTCGTCCTTTCCACATCTTCTTCGGTCATCGTATTGCACCGCCGCTCGAGGCCGCGGCATAGCGCGATCCACCGTCCGCCTCGCTCGATGCCCGCCGGCGGTACCGCTACGAAAAACCGGTGCCGCGACATGATCGAGCGGTCGGACAGTCGTGCATGAGCGGTCGGCCGAGCGGCATCATTTTGGTCAACGCGAAGGGGTCTGTGTGGCATGGCGCATGAGGGGCGACGTCCTCAATCTCGCATGGGCTTGGCCGTGGCGGTGGCCTTGGGGGTCGCGCTGGCCGGCGCCGGCACGATCGGATGGCGCTGGTACAGCTACGTGACGGCCGGCGCGTCGCCCTACGATGAGGTCGGGATTGAGGTGAACCGGCGCTTGCCCGAGCCACTCCGGGCATGGGGCTGCGCACGGATCAAGGAGCGGTTCCCCCGCGCCGTGCCGCCCTACGGATGCCAGCCGGGCCAAATCTGATTGGCTTGGCCCACTTCATCAGCGCGAGCGTGCCGCGCCTGTCGAGCCCATGAAAGGCCCGGGTCGGTCGATCGAGCCAGGGCGGCGCACATGCACCCTTCGGCAGCGGGAAGGCTGACGCGCCTGTGGGGTTCGGCCGCTCCCGGTCCGCGGACCGCAGCGGCGACGGAGGCGCGCGGCAATTGCGGGGTCCGCCGATCATCCCCCTTAGCTAAGCTTGGGAACACTCACGCCTGCGCGTCGTTCGGCGGCCTTGTTCTGGTCCTGTCGGCGCAGCCGCACCACGCACGAGAGCCGGATCCGGCCGCGCGGAGCAGACTGCCAATCAACCCATCGCCGACAGCCAGGTCTGAGACAAACGCCCGATCCAGGGGACGGACCGACGCGATCCGGTCCCCGCGCGCAACCCGGATGCAAACCGGTCCACGCGCCTGCCCCAAAAGCCGGATGGATAAAATGCCCGCCCGGTTCGTTAGCGCGTGGACGAACGTCTCCGGTCAGGGCCCAACATGCGCAAACTCACTCTCCTCCTCGGTTTCATCGCCGTCGCGTCGCCCGCTCTCGCGGCGCCGACCGCGACGCGCGGTAACGAGGATCTGCAAACCTATTGTGCGGGCGACGCCATCACGTTCTGTGCCGGCATCGACCCGAACAGCCCGCAGATGGACGCCTGCTTCAAGAAGAACATGAGCCAGATGTCCCCGAACTGCCGCCGCGCGATCGACGCCTACAAGAGCGGGGGCGGGAAGTAGAAATACGTCCTGCAGCCTCAATGACTTACGATAGCGGAGGTACTTTGTGTTCAGCCACGTGATGGTCGGCAGCAACGACATAGCCCGGTCGAAGGCGTTCTATGACGCGCTCTTCGCGGCGACGGGCGGCGCGCCTGGCGTCGAGGACGCGCGAGGACGCCTAGTCTACGCGCACCGGGGCGGACGCTTGCTCATCGGCAAGCCGATCGATGGAAAGGCTGCGGTCGGCGCGAACGGCGGCACCATCGGGTTCACCATGGACAGCCCGGAGGAGGCCAAGGCCTGGCACGATGCCGGCGTTGCCAATGGCGGGACCTCCATCGAAGACCCGCCGGGCGAGCGCAGCGGCGCGTCAGGTCCGATCTACCTCGCCTACCTTCGCGACCCTGACGGCAACAAGCTCTGTGCCCTGCATCGGATCGCCGGCTGACATCCGACCGTCTGGACGGGTGCCGACTTCCCCCGCCGGCCCGGGATTGGACCGGGCGGCGGGACCGAGGCGATGAGGAGGCTGCCCACCCGGATGGACCGCGTGTCACGTGGCGGTTTGTCTCATCGGCCGGGCGGGAAACGAAGGTCGAGCCGCCCGGTTCGCGGGATGGCACCCAAGCGCCGTTGGACGCCTCGGTGCACCGCTCACGACCCGGAGCTATCCATGATGCACCGTCGCGAAATCCTCACCACAATGCTGGGCGCCACCGCTGCCCTCGCGATCACCCGCACCGCCATCGCCCAGGTCACCCCGGCCGGCGCGATCCCGTCGGGCGTCTATCTTCAGATGGCCACGACCGGCGGGATGTTCCTGGAGAATACCGCCCGCGATGCGCACGAGAAGACCAGAAACCCGGCGGTCAAGAAGTTCTCCCGCGCCGAGGTGATCGAGCAGGTCAACCTCTCCCGCAAGCTCGGGGCCTATACGGGCGGCGTCGCCCCGTCCGCGGCCGCTCCCGCCGGCCCGGGCGGCCTGATCGGGGGCCTCGTCGCGGCCCCGGTCGCCGTGGCAGGAGTTGCGGTCGGCACGGCCGCCGGCGTGGCGGGTGGCGTCACCGGTGGCCTGCTCGGAGTTGCACCGCCGCCCGGCGGGATGACGACGGACACGCAGAAGGCGCAGATTCTTTCCCAGCTCAGCGCGATGCCGCCGGGCCCGCAATACGACGCCACGTTCGTGGCGAACGCGCTGCAGGGCCATCAGGAGGCGCTCACCATCCACGGGTCCTACGCCCAGTCCGGCGAGGATCCGGGCCTGCGCCGCATCGCCCGGGGGGCGCTGCCGTTGATCAACCTCCACATCGCGCAGCTGTCGCAGATGCAGGCCAGGATGGCCGGTCAGCCGGGCTGACGGGCCAGAGATTCGGGTCCGGTCCCGCCTTTTGATCGCAGGCCTCCGGCCACGAGTTCGTCGGTTCAAAGGGGCGGGCCCGGTCCATGAGCCTCTCGGCGTCGTCCCGACGAAGGGCGGAAGCCGAGAGCGCCGGCAGGCGCTGGAACCACGCGAGTGAACCCCGGGATGCGCTCGAAGACGGCGGGAATCCTGTCCTGAAGGCAGGGATACGCGTCCGGTCGACCGCCGGACCCGGCAGCCGGTCCCGAGCCTCAGCCGCTACCGACCGCGGTCATCCGGCCAAGGGGGCAGAGCGGGGACATGCGATTCTGCGCAGCGCTCTTGCGCCGGATGACGCGGATCAGCCGTTGCGGCGCCCGTCCCTCGCAGCGTCGCGACGCTGATCCTGCATTGCCCGACATTGCACAAACTCGGGCGTTCCGGGCTCGGCGCCGTAGCCCCGGCAGATCGCTTCGTCCTTCGCCGCGATATCCGCGTCGCTCATGAAGAGCTCGCCGCGTCCCGGGCGGTTGGCCGAGTTGCAGGCGGACAGGACGGCGGACACCGCCAGAAGAAGGACGACGCGTTTCATGATGCTCCTCACGTCGGATGAGCACCATGCCACCGCGCGGTTGTCGATGACGCGGCCGCAACACACGCGGTCAGCTTGGCCCAAGCAGCACCGGCTGCCCCGTCAACGCGAAACCCGGTCAAGAAAGACTTAAAGGCCATTCCCGCCCGACCGGCCCGGGGACGCGGCGAGGCTTGCTAAGGCAATCGCAAGATCCATCGCGCGAATGCTTTATGACAACCGCAACCCGATCGGGAGGGACGCACGCGACGAGCTGCTTTATCCAGTCCGCGTGGAAGCCCGATGCCGCCCAGCGGCGCCATGAATACAAACTTACGGATCAATCAGATGCGCAGACTCCTCCTTGCAGCCGCGGTCCTCTCATCGCTGGGCTGCGTGCCAGCCTTCGCCTTCCCGGGCGGATCCTACGCGGCGAGCTGCCGCCGCATCCACATGGAAGGCCCTTACCTCACGGCGCTCTGCGGTGATGGGTACGGTGGCGCTCGCTGGAGCCGGATCTTCGCGCGCGAATGCGGCGAGACGGGCGTCAGCAACCAGCACGGCCACCTCGTGTGCGGCGGCTACTACCGTTAGGTCGTGAACCGATAACGGGTGGCACGATGGCTTCGTAGCACCCCTTCGTAGCGGGAGCGCGCCAAAAAGCCCACGATATCTGAAAGATACCGCTATTGCAGTGGGTTAAGGGGTAACTGGCGGAGAGGGGGGGATTCGAACCCCCGATGCCCTTGCAGGCATGCCGCATTTCGAGTGCGGTGCATTCAACCGCTCTGCCACCTCTCCGCAAGGCGCCTCGATGAGACGGGCGGTGCCTAGCACGCGCGCTCGGGCTTCACAAGCGATGTCGACGCGCCGGGCGCCGATCAGACGACGATCGTGATCGCCTGCGCGGCGCGGGTCAGGCCGGTATAGAGCCAGCGGGCGCGGTGCTCGCGGAAGGCGTAGGATTCGTCGAACAGGGTCACCCGGTCCCATTGCGAGCCCTGCGCCTTGTGCACGGTCAGGGCGTAGCCGTAGGTGAACTCGTCGGTCTCCCGGCGCAGGAACAGCGGGATTTCCTCGTCCGTGCCGGAGATCATCGCGCGCAGCACCTTGATGTCGGTGGCCCGGCGTCGCAGCGCCGGGTCGTCCTCGGGGACGACGTCGAGGCGGACCAGGTCCGGGCGCGGCGGGGCGCGCAGGGCCTGGACCGTCCAGGTCGAGCCGTTGAGCAGACCCTTCACCCGGTCGTTGCGCAGGCAGACCAGCTTCTCGCCCACCGCCGGCATCGGGTCGGTGTGGCCGGCGAGCTCCCGGAGCCGGTTGTTGTAGAGGCGGCGGGTCTTGTTGAGGCCGACCAGGACCTGGTCGCATTCGAGCACCTCGGCCGGGTCGAGGGTGCGGCGGGAGACGATCCGGCTCTGCCCGTAGGTGCCGAGCTCCAGCCGGCCGCCCTCGCGCACCGTCATGGCCATGCGGACGATCGGGTCGTCCTTGGCCTGGCGATGGACCTCGGTGAGCATCACGTCGGGCTCGGCCTCGGTGAAGAAGCCGCCGCCCCGCACCGGCGGCAGCTGCGCCGGGTCGCCCAGAACCAGCACCGGCCGGTCGAAGGACAGGAGGTCGTTGCCGAGGTCGGAATCGACCATCGAGCACTCGTCGATGATGATCAGGTCGGCCTTCGCGGCCGGGCCGGAGCGGTTGAGCGTGAAGGTCGGGCCGCCCTCCTCCGCCTCCTTGGTGCGGTAGATCAGCGAGTGGATCGTGGCGGCGTCGTAGCAGCCCTTCTGGCGCATCACCGAGGCCGCCTTGCCGGTGAAGGCGCCGTAGACCACGGTGCCGTCGACATCCTCGGCGATGCGGCGGGCGAGCGTGGTCTTGCCGGTGCCGGCATAGCCGAACAGCCGGAACACCTGGCTCCCGCCCGTCTTCCGCCAGGCGGCGATGGCCTTCAGCGCCGCGTCCTGCTGCGGCGCGTAAGCCGAGGGCAGCCCCGCGCTCACGGCCAGCGCACGGTCGGCGGCAGGGACGACAGGATCGAGGCGACGTTGCCGCCGGTCTTCAGCCCGAAGATCGTGCCCCGGTCGTAGAGCAGGTTGAACTCGACGTAGCGCCCGCGCCGCACCTGCTGCTCCTCGCGGTCGGCCTCGGTCCAGGCGGTGCGGAGGTTGTCGCGGACGATCTTCGGATAGGCTTCCAGGAAGGCGCCGCCGACATCGCGGGTGAAGGCCAGATCCGCCTGCGGATCCCCGGTCCAGCGATAATCATAAAAGATACCGCCGATGCCGCGGGGCTCGTTGCGGTGCTTGAGGTGGAAGTATTCGTCGCACCACGCCTTGTAGCGGGCATGGTCGACGCCGTGGGCCGCGCAAGCGCGCTCCAGGCAGGCGTGGAAGTGGCGGCTGTCCGGGTCGTCCTGGTTGCGCCGCCGCTCCAGCACCGGGGTGAGGTCGGCGCCGCCGCCGAACCACGCCTTGGTGGTCACGACGAAGCGGGTGTTCATGTGCACCGTCGGCACATGCGGGTTCCACGGATGGGCGATCAGCGAGATGCCGGTGGCGAAGAAGCGCGGATCCTCGGCGGCCCCGGGCATCTGGGCCCGGAATTCCGGGGCGAACTCGCCGTGGACGGTGGAGATGTGCACCCCGGCCTTCTCGAACACCCGGCCCTTCAGCATCGCCATGACGCCCCCGCCACCGGGGTGGCCGGTATGGTCGGTGCGGTTCCAGGGCGTCTTCACGAAGGTCCCGGCGCCCGTCGGCGCGTCCGGGTGGAACGGCCCCTCGGCCTCGGCCTCCAGGGTCTCGAAGGCCGCGAGGATTCGGTCGCGCAGGGTCGCGAACCAGGCCGCGGCCTCGGATTTCATGGCCGTCACGTCGGCCTCGGACAGGGGGGCAGTCAGGGCTGCGCGGGGGTCGTCCGGCATCGTCATGCGCTAGGCTTTCCCACCGCGCCGATGGGGCGTCAATCGGCGGGCGGCAATTCGATTTGCCGCGCCGCCCGACGCCGCCTTCCCGGGCCGACGCGCCATCGCGGCGCACGGGCTGCCGGGCCGGTGTCCCCTTCGGCGGCGGGCGCTCTAGATCAGCCGGCCCCGCGCCGGTCCGGCGCCGCCCCGAACCGTCAGGACAGCCCGAGCCATGGCCGACACGCTCCGCCTCTTCACCTCGCCCTCCGCCTTCCCGAATCCCCAGCGTCTGCGCCTGTTCGCGCACGAGAAGGGCATCGCCCACCTGTTCGACGAAGTGATCTACGACATGGCGCCGGGGGGCGAGCAGCGGCAATGGCGCCATCTCAAGATGAACCCCTGGGGCGAGACCCCGACCCTCCTGCTCGCGGACGGGACCATGCTGTCCGAGACCGCCGCGATCGTGCGCTACCTCGACGCGGCCCATCCGGGGCGCCGCATCACCGGCGATACGCCCCTGGAGCAGGGGCTCGACACGATGTGGGAGAACCGGATCTGGGTGCACATCCTCTACCGCATCACCACGATGTTCCACGTGCTGCACCAGGGACTCGGGCCCAAGCTGGAGCTGACGCACAACCCGCAATGGGGCGAGCATTGCCGCAAGGAAGCGCTGGGGCACGCCGCCCTGGTCGACCGCCACCTCGCGGACGGCCGCGCCTGGATGCTCGGCGGCGATGAGCCGACCTTTGCCGACATCACGCTCTGCACGGCGATCGCCTTCTCGAAATTTCCGGTCTGCGCCACCCCGCTCGACGAGCGGTTCGAGCAGCTCGACGCCCTGTGGCGGCGCTGGCAGGCGCGGGCCAGCTTCAAGGCGGCCTATGCCGATGGCGGCAGCGGGCTGGCGGAACTCGACCCTCTCAAGACCGCGTAGGACGGGTCTCGGGTTTCGGTTCGGCGTAGGCCCGGCGCCGAACCGCGCTTCGAGCTCAGCGCCGGGCGCTCTCGCCCACCGGCTTGAGCAGGCCGGTGGCGCTCGCCACCAGCTCGCCTTGCACGTCGCGGATCTCGGCCTCGCAGAAGATCACCGAGCGCCCGGCGCGGGTGACGCGGCCCTCGGCGAGCAGGACGTCGCGGCCCGGGGCGAGGAAGCGGGTCTGCATGTCGAGGGTGACGACCGGCCGACCGGCGCTCAGCCGTGCGGCGGTGCCGAGGGCGACATCCAGCAAGGTGCAGATCACGCCGCCATGCGCGATGCCGAGATTGTTGGCGTGTTCCGGCCGCAGGGCCAGGCGCAGCCGGGTCCGGCCCTCCTGCTCGTCCAGCGCCTCGATCCCGCAATAGGTCACGAACGGGATGTGGGCCCCGAAGACGGTGCTCTGTTCCGATGGTTGATCCACGCCGCTATCCCCAGATCATGTTCCGCCGACATCGTCATCGTGCGGGCGGTATACAATCCCACGCGGCCGATCCCACGGAGCGGGACGTGTTTCCGGTCTGTTGCGAGACCGGACAGGGATTTTCGCAGACGAAGCCCTCCGGTTGACGGCCCCGAAAGGCGTAACGCGCGCGGCCCAAAAGGACCCGATCCCGTTCAAGTGCGGCTCGCCGCTATCGGTTTGCTCGGGCGACGATTTCAGCTGCACCCGCGGCTTGAGTAATATGCGTGTTCACGACCGACGCATTGTGTAAGGAAACTCTCGACGACGACTTGATTTTGCTGCACAGACGATAGAACCGTGCACCACCGTCGGATAGAGGGAGTCATCGATGGACGACATCGCCACAGATCAGCAGCAGACCTTTATCGAGCAGGCATCGGACATCGTGTCCGCGTATGTCTCGAACAATTCCGTCCCGATCAGCGAATTGCCCGCGCTCCTGGCCGGCGTTCACGCGGCCCTGGCGAAGCTCTCCGCTCCGGCAGCCGCCGTCACCGAGACGGCTGACAAGCCGACGCCGGCGCAGATCCGCAAGTCGGTGACCCCGGATGCGCTGATCTCGTTCATCGACGGCAAGCCCTACAAGACGCTGAAGCGGCACCTGTCGCGCAACGGCCTGACCATCGAGCAGTATCGCGAGCGCTTCGGCCTGCCGCGGGACTATCCCTCGACCGCCGCCAGCTACTCGGCGCAGCGTTCCGAGCTCGCCCGCAGCCTCGGCCTCGGCCAGCAGCGCCGCAAGTCCGCGGCGCCGGTGCAGGAGCCCGATGAGGAGCCGGCCGAGAAGCCGAAGAAGGCGACCCGTGCGCGCAAGGCCAAGGAAACGGCCTGATCGAGCAAACGGTCTGATCTCGAGAGACCCGATCCAGGGACCTCGATCAGACCGATGATCCCGGGCGGCGGCGCGCATGCGTGCCGCCCGGATCGCATGAGCCTTGTCGCAAGCTTCGCGGCCTCGGCGTCGATCAGGCGAAATCCGCCAGATCGTCGGCCACGTCCCCCGCGGCCCTCTCCGTCTCGGCCTTTTCGGCCTCGCTCTTTTCGGCCGTGTCGGCTTCGGGCCGCCGGCCCGGCGACGGCGGCGGACCGCCCTCCCCCGGCGTATCGCCGTCCGGCCCGCCCGTGGTTTTGTCCGGCACTTGGCTCGCCATTCTGTGCTCTCCCGTCGTTCGTGCGGTTGTCGAGCAAAGACATCAGTCTTGCGCCCGTTCCGCACCCGCCGCCGCACGGGGGCCGGCTGAGGGGCTGACGCGGCCTTCCCCGCGTCCTTAGTAAGCAGAGCCCGACAACCCGGCGCAGCGCGCAATCCCGGGACGAAGCGCCGCTCAGGCCGGCTTCGCGACGCGCGCGACGATTGCGTAGGATGAACGCAGACCACGGCCACGGGAGCAGGGATTGGGCAATCGCTACGGGCTGGAGATTCGCGCAGCTGCGGGGCCCGACGCTGCGGGCCTCGCCGACCTGTTGGGCGAGGCGGGCATCGCGGTCGGCGCCGTCGATCTCGCCGCCAGGCTCGACGCTCTCCAGAGCAGCGGCGGCACGGCGCTTGTGGCGGTCGAATGGGGGCCGCCGAGCGGGCTGATCGCGCTCAGTCCCGTCCGCACGCTGGATGCCCCGAAGGCCTTGGGCCTCATCACGATCCTGGTCGTCGCGTCGGATTCCCGCCGCAAGGGCATCGGCCGGGTGCTGCTGAAGGCGGCCGCGCGGGCGGCGCGGCAGGCCGGGTGCGAGCGGCTGATCCTCAGCGTCGGCCCCGGCCAGGATGCGCTGCACGCCTTCTGTCTGGCGGCCGGCTTCACCGGCGACGGGCAGATCCTCACGCGCCCGTTGCTCAAGCGAGGCTCGACGGACCCTTGAGATCCGCGACACCATGGGCGCAGCCAGCGGGCCGTATCGGGCGTTGACCTCACGAGACTGGAGTTCGACCGATGCTGCGATCCGAGACCCCGCCGCCGCCCGGAAACCTGCCGGCCGATGCCCCGCCGGATTCCGAGAACCCGACCTCGGCCCAGCTCAAGGGCGACATCGACAGCGGCCGGACCGGCGACAAGATCCCTCATGTCGATGTCGGAGCCGCCCCGCTCGGAACCTGCGACGAGGCCGGAGGCACGCCGCCGACGCCGCAGCGGGTCCGGCTCGCGCGGCTGACCGAGCGCGCGCCCTCCGAGAAGGCGGCAGCGGGCGTCATGCAGCAGCGCACGCCCTGGATCACCCCGGCCTATGCCGGCGCCATCGTGGTGATCGCGGCCGTGCTGGCGATCGCTCTCTGGTTGACGCACTGACCCGGAGCCGGAGCCGGACAGTACCGGGATGGTGCAGGACGACACGGTGCCGATGCGGGCAGCTTAAAGGTCGATTCACGTCGATGCGGTTAGCGTGAGCTTACTGCAGTCTTGCGTAACCCGATCCTCATGCCCCCATCCGTCGACGCTCCGCCGGACCTGTCCGGGCTCCTCGAATTGTCGCGGATCGAGAATCTCGATCTGAAGCCGGTGATCCTCCGGGTGCAGACCGACCTGTTCGTCCGGTCGCCCGGCCGGGATCGGGCCCAGGTCGAGATCTTTGAATCCCTGGCCTGCGGCCTGATCCCCACGGTGGACGACGAGACTGCCGAGGTCGTCGCCCGCAAGCTGGCCCCCTTCCCCGAGACGCCCCCCTCGGTCCTGGAGGCCCTCGCCGTCCGGGGCGGCACCGTCCGCGACACGGTGGTGACGTTGGCCCCCGTGCTGAGCCACCGCCTGATCGAGGCCGCGCTGGCTGACGGCTCCGACATCGCCGCCCGCATCGCGGCCCGGGTCGGGCTGAGCCGCGAGGCGGTCGACGAACTCTCCCGCGAAGGCCGTCCGGAGATCGACCTCGCCCTGGCGGCCAATCTCGGCATCACACTCCGCGGGGCGGCGCTGGCCCGGCTCGTGAGCCGCGGCCGCAGCGTCGCCGAACTGGCGCGCCTCCTCCTCGCCCGCCCCGACGTCTCGGCCGCCGACCTCGTGCCGCTCTACCTCCATGCCGACCCGATCCGCCGCGAGGTGATCGGCCGGACCGTCGAGGCGACCGCCGCCCTGCGCCCCTGCCCGCCCCCGCCGCGCGGCCTCGGCGAGACGCTGACCGGCCTCTCTTCCAACCAGGACGTCCCGACCTTCATCGCGGCCCTGGCCGACGGCCTCGGCCTGGCGCACGATTTTCTTACCGTGGTCGCCGAACCCGGGGCGCGCTACGACCTGCTGACGCTCGGCCTGCGCGCCGCCGGCCTGCACGAGGAGGAGGCGGTCTACATCTTCCTCACGCTCAACCAGGGTGTGGCGCGATCCGCCGAGCGGGTGGCCGGGCTGGTGCGCCTGTTCCGAACCGTGAGCCGGCCGGCCTCGCGCGACCTGATCGCGGCGATCCTCGACACCCCCCTCGCCGAGCGCGGACGGAGCGAGGCCCACCAGCCGCTGCACGGCCCGGAGGCCAAGCTGCGTCAGGGCCCCGAGCGCGCCGGCGCGCAGCGCCCGCCCCTGCCGATGCGCGCCTTCCGGGCGACCGGCGGCGAGGCCGGCTGACGCACCAAGGTCAGGGATCCGAAAGGGTCCCTCCCTTTTGGGGATGAAGGGCGGAGCAATTCCTCATCAGGGCTCCGCCCTGAGAACCCGCCAAAGGGCGAGGCCCTTTGGGAACCCGTGGCTCTACGTCGGCTCAGCGGGGCTCCGCCGGGCCATGCCAAGCCGGTTGCCGGTCGGAGGCTTCCAGTGTGTCGTTCGATGCGGGCTCGTCCACGCCGGCGCGGCGGCTCAGCTCGGCCATCAGGCCCCGGGCCAGCACGGCGCGCACCGCCCGGCTCTCGGGGGGAACCGCCTCGAGGGCGGCCGGCAAGGCCGCCTTGGCGCCCGCGACCGCCGATCCGGTGAGCTTGCGCGTCTCCGCGGCCGGATCCGTGCCGTTACGCAGCATCGCCAGATACGAGAGCGCGCCGATCACCAGCGCGGCGCGCAACAGGAAGGTCATCGGACGGGCTCCTTCGCGGACATCGCGCGCTATCGAAACCCGAAAATGCGTCGGGTTTCGTGAACTCCGCCGCAACCCTCCCGGTTTTCGGCATCCATGGTGAACGAAGCCCGTTCCCGGGCGTCTGGTTACCTTGCGGAAAGCATCCCGAGCAATCGGACAAGTCCCGCAACACTCGTTTAAGCCGCCCCTGCGACTGTCCGGTAGTCGTTTTGAAGTCGAGCCGGAGGCGCGAGGAATGTCGATTGGCATTCACCGCGGCGCGTGTGAGCCTTGCCTGTTAAAAAAGCCCTGACTTCTCTGCTCGACGACCGCCTCGCGGGTCTGGTCCACGAATCCGTGGCGGACGATGCGAGCGTGCGGTTCCGGCATGAGCGTTTCCTGATGTCGCGCCTCGCCACCGGCATGGTGATGATGGCGGCGCTGCCGCCCTATCTCGTCTGGCGCGGCGTCCCGTCGGGCATCGAGGTGCTGGCGATCGCGAGCCTGCTGCTGCCGGTGCTAGCCGCCGTCCTGCTCGCCCGCACCGGCTCCCTCTGGGTGGCGCACGCGGTGTCGTCGGCGGGGCTCACCGGATTGGTGGTCTGCCTGGCAGGACTCACCGGCGGCGCCGCCTCCCCGGCCGCGGTCTGGCTGGTGGCGATTCCCCTGGAGGCCTTGGTCTCCGGCTCGATGCGCGCCACGGCGGCCGCCGCCGTCCTGGCCGTGCTCGGCGTGCTCGGTGTCGTCTCCCTCGGCTCCTGGGCCGGCACCGTGCCGATGATGGACATCTCGGCCAGCGTCGCCCTGCCGGTCTTCGCGATCACGGCAATCGGCCACGTCGCCGCCCAGGCCCTGGAGCACATGCGCAACGAGGGCACCTGGCGCGAGCGGCTGCGCGACAACGAGGCCCGCGACCGGCTGCTGCTCTCGGCGATCGACGACCTCGTGACCTGGCACGACCGCAACGGCCGGGTGCTCGAGGCCTCCGTCTCGGCGAGCCGCCTGGTCGGCAGCGACGCGGCGCGGCTGCGCGGCCACGGCCTGCTGGAGCGGGTCCATGTCGCCGACCGGCCGGCCTTCCTCAAGGCGGTGAGCGATGTCGCCGCGACCGGGCGGCCCGCCACCCTGCCGCTGCGCCTGCATGTCGAGCCGGCCGCCGGCCGTCCCGACGGCGCCCGCCTGATCCATGCCGAGATGCGCGCCCACCGGATCGAGCACGGCCCCCACGATGCGGCCATGACCGTCGTGGCCGTGACCCGCGACATGACCGAGCATCACCGCCACGCCGAGGAGCTGGAGCGCGCCCGCGCCGAGGCCGAGCGCGCCGACGCGATCAAGGGGCGGTTCCTGGCCAACGTCACCCACGAGCTGCGCACGCCGCTCAACGCGATCATCGGCTTCTCCGAGGTGCTGGCCGGCGAAGGCGCGGTCAGCCTCAGCCCGGATCAGGCGCGGGAATATGCCGGGATCATCGGCTCGTCCGGCCATCACCTGCTCGGCGTCGTCAACACACTGCTCGACATGAGCCGGATCCAGAGCGGCAATTTCGACTACGCGCCGGAGATCTTCGATGCCGCCGCACTGGTCCGGTCCTGCTGCGACCTGATGCGCCTCAAGGCCGAGGCGGCCGGGGTCACCCTGGTGGCCGCCGTGTCGGGACCGATCGAGATCACGGCCGATCCGAGCGCCTGCCGTCAGGTGCTGATCAACCTGATCTCGAACGCCGTGAAGTTCACCCCGCGGGGCGGCCGGGTCGACCTGTCCCTGCGCCCGGGTCCGGACGGGCTCGACATCGTCGTCGCCGATACCGGGGTCGGCATCGGCGAGGGCGACCTGCCCAAGCTCGGCACGCCGTTCTTCCAGGCCGGGAGCGGCGGCTACAAGCGCCAGCACGAGGGGACCGGCCTCGGCCTCTCGGTGGTCCAGGGCCTGGTCGGCCTGCATGGCGGCGCGCTGCAGATCGAGAGCGCGCCCCAGGCCGGCACCGTCGTGACCGTGACGCTGCCTCTGGTCTGCCGGGATCCGGCGGCCGCCGCCGGCCCCGCCCCGATCCGCACCGCCGTGCGGGGCGCCAGCCCCCCGCGCCGGTCGGTGGTGCGCCTGCCGCTCGGCCTGTTCGACGCCGAGCCGGCCGCCTCGGAGCCGACCCTGCGTCGGGCCGGCTGAGCCATCGATCCGCGAGAAGGAGACACGATGTCAGGCTACCGCGAGATCACCGTCCCGGGGGAGGCACGCTCCGCCCGCCGTCCGGCGCCGCGCCGGGCCGCCGCCGCCGCCCCAAGCGATTGGCGCGGCGTGCTGGTCGGTGCGTTGAAGGCCACGGGCGCCTCGTGCCGGAACAGCCCCGGCACGGTGCTGAGCAGCCTCGTCGCCGTGGGCGCGGCGGGCTTCATCTGCTTCAACGCGCTGGGGCACCAGTCCGGCCGCCATCCGGCGCCGATCCTGCCGAAGGTCGCCGCGCAGAAGGCCCCGCCCCCGCGCGAGGCGGCGGCACCCCCGAAGGAGGCGATCCGGGATGTCGCCAAGGAACCGACGCAGCCCGACCGGGCCGCCCCCGCCAAGCAGGCCGCCCGCGACCCGATCGCCGAGCTGATCCGCTCCGACGAGACCACCGCCTCGGTGACGCCCCGGGCCGTCCCGGCTCGGAGCACGGCCAAGCCGGTGCAGAAGGATGCGCCCAAGGAGGCTTCGAAACCGGCGAAGTCCGAGAAGGACGCGGATCCGGTGCTGCGGGCGCAGAAGGCGCTCTCGAAGCTCGGTTATCCGGTCAAGCCCGACGGCGCCATGGGGCCGGGCACGCGCGCTGCGATCGAGAAGTTCGAGCGCAGCGCCAAGCTGCCGGTGACCGGCGAGGCGTCGGGGCAGACGCTGCGCGCGCTGATGTCCCGCGCCGGCAGCCAGGGGTAGAGCGCCCGCCGCCGGGGCGAAGACCGATCCGGCGGCCGGCGCGTGGTGACAACGACGCCCGACGAGGCCCCGCCGGCGCGATGCGCTCAATATTGCGTGCCGGTGAAGCGGCAGATCGTCTTGCAGCGTGGGCCGCCATTGCCCTGCCACGACTTCGCGTGACCGATCGACCCGGTCATATCCTGCGTCGGATTTCCGCCCGGGCGATGGACCACGATGTTGCAGGCATCGCTCGGCGTCCGCTGGTAGCGGGGGCACGACCGCGACTCGCGATTGCCCAGCAGATCCATCAGCGTGTCCGCCCCGGCGCTGGCCGGCGCGCTCACGGTGAACACCGACGTCATGACCAGTGCAGCAATCCAAGCGAATCTCGGCATGCAGATGCTCCTTTCCGCGCCGCCTCCTGCAGTTTTGAGCGGCTTATGCTCAGTTAATCATCAGATTACAGAGTATATGTGCGGAAACACACATCGATAGATTTGGTTTTAATCCCGAACATCTCAGAAATTCTTTCGGGAATATTTCGCGCCCTCCATCGTATCGGCGAATACCGCAGCGACGAGGCGCTCCGAGCCGATCGTCCGGTTGCACCGGTCGGCGCTTTCGCGCATCCCGGGAGCGCTTCCGGGAGGCCCGACACGCATGCGCCTGCGCTCCGATTTCTGGGTCTCCGCCCATCTGCGCCGCCTCGGGGTCGATGGCATCCCGGCCGTGCTGCGCCGGCGCGGCTCTCCCGAGGCCGGGGCGATCTTCGTGAAGGTCGACCGCCTCGACGGCACCGCCGACCTCTACGGCCCCGCCCCCCAGGCCCTGTTCGAGGCCGAGGACAGCGGCGACCGCCGCTTCACCGCCCTGATCACGGGCGGCACGCCGCTCGACGTCGAGGAGCGGTTGACCAAGGAGATCCGGTTCGATTCCGACCTCTGGATCATCGAGATCGACGATCGGCAGGGGCGGCATTTCTTGGAGCTGGCTGAGTAAGCTTCCGTCTTCGAGACGATACCTTCTCGGCCGTTTTCATATCATCCGGACCGCAGCACATCGGTCTTTCCGGCGTATTCAAATATATATTTCCGATATTCGCCCGAGTAACGACCGGTTCATCCCCGCGCTTGTCTGACGAATATGCAAATAGCCAGGCTTCAGCGAATAGAATAGCCAGCTTACGCTTATTTCACTCGGAAACCCATGTTCCGAATTTAACTGTCAGTTTATGGAGTGTTTGTACGCCCAGCCTGACGGGGATCTGGTGATGGACATGAAGATATCGTTCGTTCTGAGAGGTCTGATCGGGCTGCTCGCGATAGGCTTCCTCGCGCAAGGCGTCATGAGTGTGCTGCAGCTGCGCGCCGTCAACGCCAATGCCCGAGATCTCTCGGACAACTGGATGCCCAGCGTGCAGGCACTGGGCGACCTGAAATATAGGATTACACGGCTCCGGCTCGCCGATGCCCGCTATGTGACCGCGCTCGAGCCCGTTTCCGAACTGGACTCGGTATCCGCGCGCCGCCTCAAGGAGGTCGAAACCGTCGCCACGCGCTACGAGCCGCTCATCGCAAGCGCGGATGAACGGGCCGCGTGGCAGGTCTATCAACAGAACTGGACCGCGTATCTCGGCTTTCGTGCGAAGATCATGGCCGCCGCCCAAGCGAAAGACCAGGGCATCTTGAACACGCTCTTCCAGACGTCGCGTAAGACCTTCGACGAAGTGATCCAATCCCTCGACCGCAGCACGGCCTTGAATGTCTCGGGGGGCGATGACGCCAAGGCCAAGGCCGAAGCGTCCTACGAGCATGCCCTCTGGATGATCGGCCTGCTCTGCTGCACATCCTTTGCCTTTGGGCTCGCCGGCATCGTCTATGTGCTCGTCGGCGTGACGCGCCCGATCAACCGCCTGATCCTGCGCATGCGGAATTTGGCGTCCGGCGATGTCGAGGCCTCGGTGCCCTACACGGACCGCACCAATGAGATCGGCTCCATTGCCGCCGCCGTTGAGGCGTCTCGGGAGAACCTGGTGCGGACGCGGCAACTGGAAGAGGAAACGGTGCTGGCCCGGGCTTCCGCCGAGGAGCAGCGCAAGGCCGGAATGCGCCAGATGGCCGATGCTTTCGAGGACGCGGTTGGCGGTATCGTCGGCATGGTCTCCTCGGCCGCCACGGAGCTTCAGACGACCGCACAGACCATGACGGTCACGGCGGGGGAAACCGCCAACCAGTCCGGCTCGGTCGCCGCGGCGGCCGAACAAGCCGCCGCCAACGTCAACACGGTCGCTGCGGCGGCCGAGGAACTCGGATCGTCCGTGCAGGAGATCGGGCGCCAGGTTTCGGGCTCGTCCGATCTGGCCCAGACGGCGGTGGGCGAGGCCGACCAGACCATGCAGCTCGTCCAGGCCCTCAGCCAAGCCTCCTCCCGGATCGGCGACATGGTCGGGCTGATCTCCAACATCGCGAGCCAGACCAACCTTCTCGCGCTCAACGCCACCATCGAGGCGGCGCGCGCCGGCGAGGCCGGCCGGGGCTTCGCGGTGGTCGCCACCGAGGTCAAGGAACTGGCCACGCAGACGGCACGGGCGACGGAGGAGATCAGCGGCCAGATCAGCCAGATCCAGGGCGTGGCCGGCCAAGCGGTGGCGGCGATCGGCTCGATCACCACCCGCATCCGCGAGATCAACGGCGTGGCAACCTCGATCGCCGCCGCCGTCGAACAGCAGGGTGCCGCCACGCAGGAAATCGTCCGCAACGTCGCTCAGGCGTCCGCCGGCACCAGCGAGGTGACGAGCAACATCACGGGCGTCGCGCGCGCCTCGGAGGCGACGGGATCGGCGGCCAATCAGGTGCTGTCGGCGGCCTCCGAGCTGTCACGCCAATCCGAGCACCTGAACGGCGAGGTCCTCCGGTTCCTCTCCACCGTCCGGGCGGCCTGAACCGGGACGGTTACGGCTTCGAGGCGGGCCGCCTTCATGGGCCCGCCGCAAAGCCCGGGATGGACGAGAACCGATCCAACGCCGCTTCGGGTGACCGACCATTGGAGGCTGGCGCGCGCCTCTACCCCCACAGATCCGCCTCCGGCGGGTGCACGATGCTGCCGTCGTAGCGCAGCGGCGGGTCGCGGTCGCGGGCGAGGAGCAGCGGGCCGTCGAGGTCGACGAAGTCGGCCTGGGACGCCAGCAGCGTGGCGGGCGCCATGCCGAGCGAGGTGCCGAGCATGCAGCCGACCATGACGGAGAGGCCCCGGGCCCGGGCCTCGCGGGCGAGCAGGATGGCCTCGGTGAGGCCGCCGGTCTTGTCGAGCTTGATGTTGATCGCGTCGTAGCGGCCGGCCAGCGCGTCGAGGCCGGCGCGGTCGTGCAGGCTCTCGTCGGCGCAGACCGGGACCGGGTGCGGGATCTCGGCGAGCAGGGCGTCGGCATCGGCCGGCAGGGGCTGCTCGATCAGGGCGACGCCGGCCTCCAGGCAGGCCGCGAGGTTGGCCTCGACGGTCTCGGGCCGCCACGCCTCGTTGGCGTCGACGATCAGCCGCGCTTGTGGCGCGCCCGCCCGCACGGCGGCGATGCGCTCGGGGTCGCCGGCCCCGCCGAGCTTGACCTTGAGCAGCGGACGGTGGGAGGCCGCCCGGGCGGCCTCGCCCATGCTCTCGGGGGTGCCGAGGCTCAGCGTGTAGGCGGTCACCGCCGGGGCGGGGGCGGCCAGCCCGGCGATCTCCCAGGCCCGGCGGCCCTGGAGCTTGGCCTCCAGGTCGAACAGGGCGCTGTCGAGGGCGTTGCGGGCGGCGCCCGCCTTCATCCGCGTCGCGAGTTCGTCCCGCCCGATCCCGGCGCCGATCGCATCCGCCTGTCCCTCGATCAGGGCGACGACGCTCTCGACGCTCTCGCCGTAGCGCGGATACGGCACGCATTCGCCGCGCCCGACCCCGTTCGCGTCCGTGAGGGTCGCCACCACCACGGCGATCTCGGTGCGGCTGCCGCGGGAGATCGTGAAGGCGCCGGCGATCGGGAAGCGCTCGACGGACAGGGTCAGGCGGCGGGCCATGTCAGACCTCCGGGAAATCGGCGACGATCCGGTCGACCAGCCCGGCGACGCCGAAGCGCACCGGATCGGTGGCGGGCAGGCTGTGCTCCGCGGCGAGCTTGTCGAGCAGCGCCTTCGCCTCGCTCTCGCCGAGCGCCTGCGTGTTCACGGAGATCCCCACCGGCTTGATCGCCGGGTTGGTCAGGCTGCCGAGCTGCACGGTGAGGTCGATCACCTGCTGGAGGGTCGGCAGCGGGTGCTTCACGCCGCGCATCGTGCTCCGGGTGGGCTCGTGGCAGACCACGAAGGCATCCGCCTGGGCGCCGTGCAGCAGACCGAGGCTGACGCCCGCGAAGGAGGGGTGGAACAGCGAGCCCTGGCCCTCGATCAGGTCCCAGTGATTCGGGGCGGCCTCGGGGGAGATCGTCTCGACGGCGCCGGAGATGAAGTCGGCTACCACGGCGTCGATGGCGACGCCCCGGCCGGAGATGAACACGCCGGTCTGGCCGGTGGCGCAGAAATCCGCGTCGAGGCCGCGCTCGCGCATGCCGCGCTCCAGGGCCAGCACGGTGTACTTCTTGCCGACCGAGCAATCGGTGCCGACGGTGAGCAGGCGCCGGCCCGCGCGCTTGGTGCCCTTGCCGGTGGGGAAGCGCTCGTCGGTGTGGCGCACGTCGTGGAGCTGCCGGCCGCGGCGCGCGGCGGCCTCGGCGATGGCCGGGACCGCACCGAGCTTGACGTGCAGGCCGCTCGCGACGTCGAGCCCGGCCTCGATTGCCGCCACGATCTCCTTGACCCAATGGTCCGGCAGCACCCCGCCGGCATTGACGACGCCGATCACCAGGGTCCGGCAGCCCTTGGCCAGGGCCTCGGGCAGGGTCATGTCGGGGATGCCGAGATCGGCGGCGCAGCCCGGGAGCCGCATCTGGCCGACGCACCAGTCCGGGCGCCAATCCTTGATGCCGTAGGCGGTCTTGGCCGCCAGCGTGTCGGGCACGTCGCCCAGGAACATCAGATAGGGCGTGGCGATCTGCATCGGTCGGGAAACCTTCTGGGGAAACCGGCGCCCCGTCTATGCGGGATCGCGGCTGCCCGGCGCAATGCACGATGGCGGCCAGGGCGGTGGACGCCGCCTCCGCCCGGCGCGTCGCCGGCCTACCCCGTCAGCCGCGGCGCCGGATTTATCCGCGCGTTTCGCACTTTCGACCGGCCGCGACCGGAACGGGCCGCCCGCGAGCACGATTGCCGTTGCACCCCGCGCTCCCGATTTGCGACTTGTGCCGATCGAGCCGCCATCCGCAACCGGAGGCCCTCCGATGATCTTCATGACCGACGCCGCGGGGGCCCTGACCTATGTCAGCCCCGAATGGCACGGCCTGACCGGACAGAATCAGCGCGACGCCGTGGGCCAGGGGTGGTTCGAGCGGCTGAACACCGAGGACGGCGCGGTCTTGCGGGCGGTCATCAAGGAGGCGGCGCAGGCCAAGGCGGAGTTCATCGTCCGGTTTCGCCTGTCCCGCGACGGCGGCGGCTCGATCTGGGCGGCGGCCGGCGCGGTGCCCTCCTACGGGCCGCCCGACCATACGTTTCTGGGTTTCCTCGGCTCGATTACCGAGCTCGTCCCCGGCAGCGAGGCGCTGTCCGCGCAGGGCGGCCTCGGCCGCTTCGTCCCGCCGCCGCCGCGCCCCTCGACGGCGCCGGCCTCCACCCTCGACCTGGTGGCCGACCACCTGCTGATGGCCCACGGCCTGATCGAGGTCGATGGCGGCAAGTCGGCGCTGGCGCCCCTGCGCGAGGCCCTGTTCCGGGTCGGCCAGGAGATCGCGCAGAAGATGACGGTGTCGCCGATCTCGTCGACGCTCGAGAACGGCGACACGCTTCACTGACGCCGGTCCCGGCGCTCACCGGGACCGATCGCGGCGGGCGCGATCAGGCGGCCCGTCGTCGCGCCACCGCGGCCTCGTCCGCCACCGTCTCGGCCGGCGCGACGCGGCCGGTGGCCCGGACCATGCCCTCGGCGCCGGCGAGCGCGCCCGGGCGCAGTTCCAGGCCGAGGAAGCGCGCCCGCTCGAACGGGCCCGGCAGGGTCAGGCCCTCCGCCAGCGCGGGGGCGAAGCCGAAGCGGGTGTAGTACGGCGCATCGCCCACGAGCAGCACGCCGCCGTGGCCGAGCGATTCCGCCCGGCCGAGGGCGGCCTGCATCATCACCGAGCCGAGGCCCTGGCCCTGGATTTCCGGATCGACCGCGAGCGGCCCGAGCAGCAGCGCCGGGCGGGCTAGGCCGGCCTCGACGTGCCACAGGCGCAGGGTGCCGACGAGGCGGCCGCGCCGGGTCGCCGCGAAGGCGAGGCCGCGGGCGGGCAGCCGTCCCTCGCGCAGGCGCTCCGAGGTCCGAGCGCGTCGGTTGCCGGCAAAACAGGCGTCGAGCAGGCGCTCGCGCGCCGGGACGTCATGGATGCGCTCCGCGCGGATCTCGATCATGACTGTGCCCTCCCCGGGCCGACAAGCGGGAGAAGCAGACGTTTGCCGGAGGGCCGAACGCCCTTCGCCAAGGTGGAGGCTGGAGATCGACGTCCGGCGGCTCGGGGCCGCCGGACATGTCCTACGCAGATTCAGATGACGATCTGCTGAAGGGGCGGGAAGCCGTTGAAGGCCACCGCCGCGTAGGTCGTGGTGTAGGCGCCCGTGCCCTCGATCAGGACCTTGTCGCCGATCGAGAGCGAGACCGGCAGCGGGTAGAGCTGCCGCTCGTAGAGCACGTCCACCGAGTCGCAGGTCGGCCCGGCGATGACGCAGGGCTCGGTCCGGTCCCCGTCCCGGGTGGTGCGGATCGGGTAGCGGATCGACTCGTCCATCGTCTCGGCCAGCCCGCCGAACTTGCCGATGTCGAGATAGACCCAGCGCACCTCGTCGGCGTCGGCGGACTTCTTCGAGACCAGCACGACCTCGGCCTCGATCAGGCCGGCATTGCCGACCATGCCGCGGCCCGGCTCGATGATCGTCTCCGGGATCTGGTTGCCGAAATGCTTGGTCAGGCCGCGGAAGATCGCCTCGCCGTAGCTCTCCACGCCCGGCACCGCCTTGAGGTACTTGGTCGGGAAGCCGCCGCCGAGATTAACCATCGACAGGAAGATGCCGCGCTCGGCGCATTCGCGGAAGATCGCCGCCGCGGAGCCCAGCGCGCCGTCCCAGGCCTCGGTGTTGCCCTGCTGCGAGCCGACATGGAACGAGATGCCGTAGGCCTCCAGCCCCTGGCGGTGGGCGTGCTCGAGCACGTCGGTCGCCATCTCGGGCACGCAGCCGAACTTGCGCGACAGCGGCCAGTCGGCGCCGGCGCCGTCGCACAGGATGCGGCAGAACACGCGCACGTCGGAGGCCGCGACCGCCGCGGCCTCGGCGGCCCGGGCGATCTTGTCGACCTCGGCCTGGCAATCCACCGCGAACAGGCGGATGCCGAGCTTGAGCGCGCGGCCGATGCAGCGCTCCTTCTTGATGGTGTTGCCGAAGGAGATCCGGTCCGGGGTGGCGCCGGCGGCCAGCGCCATCTCCATCTCGGCTACCGAGGCGGTGTCGAAGCAGGAGCCCATCTCGGCGAGCAGACGCAGCACCTCGGGGGCCGGGTTGGCCTTCACCGCGTAGAACACGCGGGTGTCCGGCAGGGAGCGCGCGAAGGCGGTGTAGTTGTCGCGCACGACGTCGAGGTCGAGGACCATCACGGGTCCCTCGTCCTGACCGAGGTCACGGCGCACGCGCAGGAAATCACGGATGCGATCGGTCATGGTCGTCTCCCGGCACGGGTTCGCGAGCGCCCGTCTCGCGGGCGCGCTGTCGATGTGACGACCCCACGGGTCGCCGGCGTCAGGGGGCGATGCGTCGCGCGGACCCACGCGCTTTGGAGACGCGTCGATCCAGGCGGGCGCAGAGCACCCGGAAGCTGCCGTGGATTGGAAGGGATGACCCCCACCGCACGCCGGGCAAAGAGAAACAAGCCTCTTCGGTGCCGGCCTTTGGAGGGCCGACGAGACCAAAAAAGCCCGTTCGTCGTTGCTTTAAGCTGCGTCCCCCGTGGAGAGCGGGGTTCGCCGGTTTCGCCTCCGGCTGCCGGTTGTTGTCGGGGTCCGGTGTTGCCACCTGGATGCCGGCCGTAGGGATCCACCCTTGCGACCATCGATCCTTTAAGACCCCTGGCGGCTGTCCGGCAGTTGACCGGATGCCCACCAACCGGCACGCGGCCACAGGCACGTGCGAAATTGGGCAGGGCGCATATACGGAGATCGACCCCTGACAACAAGGGGATTGCGGCCCGATCGACCCGTATTTCCCCGCCAAATCCGCACCGCGGCCCCGGCGTTGCAAAAACGGCGCAGTCCGGGTGCCGCCGCCTGGCCGCGCGGGCTTCCCAAGCGGTCCGGAAGCGGGCATCTGACCGCCGGAGCGATGTCCTCAGACGAGCGTATGATGGCCGGGCCGAACAGATCGAGAGCGGTGCCCGATCGCCTCGCCATCGCGCCCGGCTCCGGCGCCTCGCCCTTCCCTATCGGCCTGGACCGTTCCGGCTTCGGCGCCGGCGCGACGGCCCGGGCGTGAGCGCCCCCGTGAATGCCGCCGCCGGCATGCCGGTGCCCGCGCCCCGCGGTGACGCGCTCCCGGAACCGCTGATCCGCACCGCCGATCTCGCCGATCTCGACGCCCTGGTCGCCCTGGAGCACGCCGCCTTCGCCACCGACCGGGCGGAGCGCCGGGCGATCCGTCACGCGATCCGGTCGCCCAGCATGGATGTGCTGGCGGCACTGATCCCGGGGCCGGACGGGGATCGGGAGCCGGTCCTGGTCGGCGCGGCGGTGCTGGAGCGCCGACGCGGCAGCCGGATCGCCCGCCTCGCCTCGATCGCGGTGGCGCCCAATCGCGGCGGCCTCGGGCTCGGCGGGAAACTCCTCGACGCCGCGGAGGCCGAGGCCCGCGCCCATGGCTGCGACCGCCTGCGCCTCGAGGTCCGCGCCGACAACGGCGCCGGCATCCGCCTCTACGAGCGTCGCGGCTACACCCGATTCGCCGTGCAGCCCGCCTATTATGAGGACGGGATGGAGGCCTGGCGCTACGAGCGCGGGCTGTAGGGATCACGCGCCGGGCCGCCCCATCGCGGCCATCGGCTCCTGCGGCTGCACTGATCCGGCGTATCGCGCGAGACCCAGCCCTGACGCATGCTCGGCGAACGGGACCGGCACCCGGACACGGGTCGCCGATTGTTATGGTGCGCAGATCAGTCGCGACACCGGAAACCGAACCGATATTATATCTCTCTTGTTTGAATCAGGCACATCCTGTTGGATATTTATGGAATAATGGCGCTTGAGCAGCGCATATGTCAGTACAGATCATTGAACAAATTTCGCATCTCCGCTTTACGATCTTGAGATTTCAACATATTATCTATCCCAAGCGACAGCCTGTCCTTCCGGGGATTGAATTTTAAACATCAATTTTACGAGTGAGCAAAAATTTTGTCGATCACTCAGTTTGAAATATTAAAAACGGCGGCACGCATATCCCGTCCCGTTTTATATTCAGAGTTCAGAGACTGAAGATGCCGCGCCTAACCGGTTTCTCGATCCGCACGACGATCTGTCTCGTCCTGTCGGCGATGGGGCTGATCATCCTGAGCTACGCCACGAGTACGCTGATCGAGGTGCGCAGGCAGGCGGTGCAATCGGCCCAGGTCGCGACCCTCGCCCAGGTGAGCCGGGCGTCGCTCAACGGCCTGCTGGCCACGCGCCTGGCACGGGGCGTCGCCTTGCAGGGCATGTCCGGCGACAGTCCCGCGGACGGGCCGACCCTGGACACGCTCGACACGAACGATCGGCTTGTCCGTGACGCCACGACGGAGATCGTGACCCGCCTGCGGGATCAGGATCTGCCGGCGGTCGGGGCGACGCTCGGGCGGCTTCAGGCCGCGCAGGACGCGGTGACGACCCTCCGGCCCCGCCTCGGCAAGGGCATCCGGCTGGCCAAGACGGAGCGCGAGGCCGGTCTGACGGAGGAGACGAAGCGGATCTGGCAGGAGATGCTGGATGCGCTTTCCGCCACGGCCGATGCCGTGGACGCCGCGATTCCCCTGTCGGATCCGGTCCTGCGCCGCAACCTCGAGATCAAGCGCGCGGCCTGGGCGATGCGCATGGCGAGCGGGGCCGTCGGGCTGCGCATCCAGTCGACGCTGGCGGCGGGGCGGTCCTGGCCCCTGGCCGAATCCATGGTGGCATCCGCGGAGCTCGGCCGGATGGAAGCGGCCTGGGCGCGCCTGAGCGAAGCGGCCCCCGGGGCCTCGGATACGGTCCGCGCGGCGATCTGGAGGGCCGGGGCCAGCAATTTCGAGGGGACCGGCCTGGCCCGCCGGACGAGCCTGTACGACGCGTTCAGCCAGCAGAAGCCGCCGGGCATCACGCTTCTGGAATCGCGGACCCGCAACACGGCCGATCAGCAGACGATCGTGGATGTCGGCACGGCCGCCCTCGACGAGATGATCGGGCGCGCCGACAACCTCGTGCACGCGGCGAACGCCGCGCTGGCGCGGAATGCCGTGGTCCTGCTGGCCGCCGTGCTGCTCGTCGGCCTGGGCCTGCTCGCGGTGTTCCGCGGCGTCCTGAGGCCGATCCGGCGGATCACGACCACGATGCAGGTGCTCGCTGACGGCGATACATCCGTGGAAGTGCCCTTCCGCGACCGTCGCAACGAGATCGGCGAAATGGCCGCGGCCGTCCAAGTGTTCAAGGACAATTTGATCCGCGCCCATGCGCTGGAAGAGGAGACCGCCCGGGCGCGGCTGGCCGCCGAGGAGCAGCGCAAGACCGGCCTGCGCCGGCTGGCGGAAAGCTTCCAGCAGGCGGTCGGCGGCATCATCGGTCAGGTGTCGTCCTCGGCGACCGAGTTGCAAACCACCGCCCAGGCGATGACCGC
>NZ_AKFK01000061.1:0-288655 GCF_000272495.1 Methylobacterium sp. GXF4
CGGCACCGGCGGCGGCGGTAGCGCTACGGGCGGTGGGACCGGTGGTACGGGCGGCACTTCGATCGTCGGTGGTTCCGGTCCGGGCATCTACATCGTCACCGGCAACGTCACGCAGTCCCAGGGCCAGACCATCGTCGCCGATCTTCGTCTTTCCCAGCTCTCCAGCGCCACGGGTGTCGCTGCCAACAACACCAGCGGTCAGGCCGCACCGAGCGCCGTGGGCGCCGACGCCCTCGCGGTGGGCTTCGGATCGAGCGCGGCCGGGACGGCTTCGACTGCCGTCGGCACCGGGGCGGCCGCGGTCAATACCGGCAGCGTCGCCGTCGGCTACGCGGCGAGCGCCCAGGGGCTCGGCGGCACGGCGGTCGGTACGGCCTCGGCGGCGTCGGGGGCCGGCAGCACGGCGCTCGGCTTCGTCGCCGGCGCCACGGGCACGGGATCCACGGCGATCGGTGCGGCGGCCTCGGCCGCCGGCAACAACAGCGTGGCGCTCGGCAATGGCGCGGCGGCCAATCAGGCGAACACCATCGCCATCGGCGCCAACGTCAAGACGACCCAGGCCAACCAGGTGGCGATCGGCAATGCCGCCAACACCTACACCCTGGCGGGCGTCGCATCACAGGCGAGCGCCGCGGCCCAAAGCGGCGCGACCAACTTCGTTACCACCGACGCCGCCGGCAATCTCGCCGCCTCGGCCTATGGTCCCTCCACCATCGCGGGCCTCGGCAACCGGATCGATTCGGTCCAGTCCCAGGTGAACAACTTGGAGGCCAAGACCGACACGATGCAGCGCTACGCAGTTCAGACCCGCAAGGAAGCCCGTCAGGGTGTGGCCATGGCGATCGCGATGGCGACCGCGCCGATGCCGTCAGCCCCCGGCAAGACCACCTGGGCGACCAACGGCGCAACCTATCGCGGGGAATGGGCCGGCGGTGTCGCCGTCGCGCACCGGCTGCCGACCTGCTGTGTCCCGATCGCCGTGACCGCCGGTGTCGCCTATGCCGGCGAGAGCAATGTCGGTGTCCGGGCCGGTCTGGCCGGCGAGTTCTGAGACCGAGACATCGGCGGGGGCAGATCGACGTTTCGCCCTTGCTTACGGAGAAATCCCCGGCATAGTGTCAAGTTATGTTGACACTCGCGGTCGAGCCGTCGGAACGGCAGGAGACGGATCGGCGGCCCCACGCGGTCGTCGTCGGCTCCGGCTTCGGCGGCTTGGCCGCTGCCGTGCGGCTCGGGGCCCGGGGCTACCGGGTCACCGTACTGGAACGCCTCGAGCAGCCGGGCGGCCGGGCCCGGGTGCACCGCCAGGACGGCTTCACTTTTGACGCCGGCCCGACCATCGTGACGGCGCCGCAGCTCTTCGAGGAGCTGTGGCAGCTCGCCGGCCGCCGCCTGTCCGACGACGTCACGCTGGTCCCGATCGATCCCTTCTACCGGATCCGCTTCGCCGACGGCGCAACCTTCGAGTATAGCGGCGATCCCGAACGGATGCGCGCCGAGGTGGCGCGCTTCGCCCCTGACGACGTCGCCGGCTACGACCGGTTCATGGCGCATAGCCGCGCGGTCTGCCGGATCGGCTTCGAGCAGCTCGGCCACGTCCCGTTCGGCAGCGTCGGCTCGATGCTGAAGATCGCCCCGGACCTGTTGCGCCTGTCCGGCCACCGCTCGGTCCATGCCGTGGTGGCGCGCTTCATCCGCGACGAGCGGCTGCGCACCGTATTCAGCTTCCACCCGCTCCTGATCGGCGGCAACCCGTTCCGGGCGAGCGCGATCTACTGCCTGATCGCGGATCTGGAGCGGCGCTGGGGCGTCCATTTCGCCATGGGCGGGACCGGGAAACTGGTGGACGGGCTGGTCCGGCTGATCCGCAGCCAGAACGGACGGGTCCGGCTCGGCGTCGACGTCGCTTGCATTCGGGTCGAGGACGGGACCGCGACCGGGGTCGAGCTCGCGGGCGGCGAGACGATCGCGGCCGACCTCGTGGTCTCGAACGCCGATTCGGCGGTGACCCATGCGCGGCTGCTGTCGAAGCCCCGGCGCTGGAGCCCCGGGCGGCTCCGGCGGGCGCGCTCCTCCATGGGCTTGTTCGTCTGGTATTTCGGCACGAAGCGGCGCTACCCGGATGTCGCCCACCACATGATCCTGCTCGGGCCGCGCTATCGCGGGCTGCTCGCCGATATCTTCGACCGTAAGGTCCTGGCCGAGGATGCGAGCCTCTACCTGCACCGGCCCACCGCCACGGATCCGAGCTTGGCGCCGCCCGGCTGCGACGCCTTCTACGTGCTGGCCCCGGTGCCGAACCTGGCCGGCGGCCAGGATTGGCGCGCCCTCGCCGAGCCGTACCGGCGCCGGATCGCCGAGATGCTCGAATCGAGCGTCCTCCCCGGCCTGTCGGACGCCATCGTCACCTCGAAGGTGACGACGCCCCGGGAATTCCAGGACGATTTCCAGAGCTATCGCGGGTCGGGCTTCGGCCTCGAGCCGGTGCTGACCCAATCCGCGTGGTTCCGGCCGCACAACCGGTCGAGCGACGTGCGCAACCTGTACCTCGTCGGGGCCGGCACGCATCCCGGGGCCGGTCTGCCCGGCGTGCTCTCCTCCGCCCGAATCCTCGATCTGGTGGTTCCGGATGCCCGCGTTTCCGCCTGAATTCGCCAGAGCCGCGGATCGCACCGCCTGTCGGGTTGCGATCCGCGCCGGCTCGAAGAGTTTCTTCGCTGCCGGGAAGCTGCTGCCCGGCGAGGTGCGCGAGGCGGCCTACGGGCTCTACGCCTTCTGCCGCCTCTCCGACGATCTCGTCGACGAGGCGCCCAACGCCTCCGACCGACGCGACGCGGTCGCGCGCCTCGGCCGCCGAGTCGCACTGGCCTATGCGGGCGCACCCGCCGATACGCCGGCCGACCGGGCCTTCTCGGAGATCGTCGGCCAATATGCGATCCCGGAAGCGCTGCCCTGCGCCCTGATCGAGGGGTTCGCCTGGGACGCGGAGGGGCGGCGCTACGCGGACCTGGCCGCGCTGCACGGCTACGCCGCCCGGGTCGCGGGCTCGGTCGGGGCCATGATGGCGCTGATCATGGGCGCGCGCGCCCCGGATGCGCTCGCCCGCGCCTGCGATCTCGGCGCCGCCATGCAGCTCACCAACATCGCCCGCGATGTCGGCGAGGATGCAAGGATGGGCCGGCTCTACCTGCCCCTCGACTGGATGGTCGCGGCCGGGCTCGACCCCGACGCATTCCTCGCCGATCCGCGGCCGAGCCCGGCGCTGGCGGGCGTCGTCGCCCGGCTGCTTGCCGAGGCGGATGGGCTCTACCGGCGAGCGGAGGCCGGCATCGCGGCGCTGCCGGCGCCCTGCCGCCCGGCGATCCGCGCGGCGGCGCTGATCTATGCCGAGATCGGCCGGGTCGTGGCCCGGCAGGACCACGATTCCGTCTCGAACCGCGCCCGGGTCCGGACCACCCGCAAGCTCGCCCTGATCGCCCGCGCCCTGCGCTCCGGTGCTGCGACGCCGGGCCTCGCGGCACCGCCCCTGCCGGAAGTGGCGTTCCTGATCGACGCGGTGATGGCGCATGTGCCGGTTCCCGACCGCAGGCGGACGGCGCTCCGGCCCTGGTGGGACGTGGGCGGCCGGGTGGTGCACGTGCTGGACCTGATCGAGCGGATGCGCGAGCGCGAGGCCTTCGGCCGCTCCGCACCGTCCTGAGGCCGGCACGTGAGCGACGGCCTGTTCGCGGCTTTCGATATCGGGCTGGTCTTCGCCCTGGCCCTCGGGATCGGCCTCTGGCAGCTCATCGCCGTCCGACGCAGCATCCGCCGGGATCGCGCTCAGGGTGACGATCGGGAGTGATCTCGTCGCGATAGCGAGACGGTCGCGATTGGCCCACGCATTCAGGCCTGGGCCTGATGCACCTCAGCAAGCGCCACGTCGCCGGCGAGCAGGCACCCAATAGCGCGGCCGTCCGCGAAGCCCAGGCGCACCCGGATCTCGGACAGGCGGCCCATGGCTCGGCCCTGGAAGATCCGGATCGGCCGGTCGTCCGGTGCAATCAGCCCATCCTGCAGCAGCCCGAAAGCCAGGGCGGCCGCCGCGATGCCGGTTGCGGCATCCTCGGGGTAGCCGGAGGAACGAGGGAATTGCCGCGCCTCGAACGTTCGGGCATCGCGGTCGAGCACTGCGTAGGGGTAGAGGCCGGTGGATCCGATCCGCGTGCACGCGGCCTCCACCGCGGCTTGGTCCGGTGCCAGGGCGTTCAGCGCGGTTTGATCGCGCATCGGCACCAGGGTCTTCACCCGGGATGTCACGGCGTTGTGGATCGGCCGGTCGGCGAGGGCGTTCCGGTTCAGGCCAAACGCCGCCAGCACCGCCGCTTCCGGCTCGGGCGCGAGCGGGGTCACCCGCCCCGCCGGCTGGGTAATCTCCACCGTCCACTGGCCGTCCGCGCGCGGCGCGACGAAGCCGGTAACCGAGCCGCTGCCGGTGGCGATCCGCACGGTCTCGCCCGATAAGCGGCCCTCCCGGGCCAGCACCCAGAGCGCGCCGATCGTCGCGTGCGCACACATCTCCATCTCGTGGTTCGGTACGAAGAAGCGCAAGCGCAGATCGTGCGCGGCATCCTCCGCCGGGAGCGCGAAGCCGGATTCGTGGCCGTAGCGCCCGGCCACCGCCCGCATGGCGTCGGCATCGAGATCCCGCGCATCCGCGATCACCGGGCAGGGATTCCCGCCCCGTCCGTCATGCGTGAACACGTCGACCAGGGTCACCGCCGGCATCAGCCGCTCCTCACTGCAGATGGCGCGTGTAGGTCTCTCCGGCCGCCTCCTTCAGCACGGCGCCGGCCTCGCGGCCGATGCGCTCGGCCTCCGCCGCCGGGCCCTGCCGGGAGACGGCCCAGTGCCGGCTGCCGTCGGGCAGGAACAGCAGCCCGTCGAGCTTGAGCTGGTCGCCGTCGATCTGCGCCAGGGCTGCGATCGGCGTCCGGCAGGAGCCGTCGAGTTCGGCGAGCAGCGCGCGTTCCGCAGCGATCGCAGTGGTGGTGCGGGCGCAGGCGATCGGCGCCAGCAGGTCGCGGATCGCGGCGTCGTCGGCCCGGCACTCGATCCCGAGTGCGCCCTGCGCCACCGCGGGCAGCATCTCGTCCACCGACAGGATGCTGCGGGCCATGTCCTGCAGGCCAAGGCGCTGCAGCCCGGCGAGCGCCAGCAGGGTCGCGTCGCATTCGCCGGATTCGAGCTTGCGCATCCGCGTGTTGGCGTTGCCGCGCAGGGGCACGACCTTCAGGTCCGGCCGGTGCATCAGCACCTGCGCCCCGCGCCGGAGAGACGAGGTCCCGACCCGGGCACCTTCCGGCAGGCCCGCGAGCCCGTCCGCGTGCGGCGACAGGAAGGCGTCGCGCGGGTCGTCGCGCTCCAGGATGCAGGCGATGGCCAACCCGTCCGGCAGCCAGGTCTCCACGTCCTTCATGGAATGGACCGCGACATCGACCTCGTCGGAAAACAACGCCTGCTCGAGTTCCTTGGTGAACAGGCCCTTGCCGCCGATCTCCGAGAGCGGGCGATCGAGGATCTTGTCGGCCACCGTGGTCACCACCACCAGCTCGGTCTCGAGCCCCGGATTGGCCGCCACGATCTTGTCGCGCACCATCCCGGTCTGGGCGAGCGCCATCGGGCTGCCGCGGGTGCCGATGCGCAGGGGGCGGTTCAACATGGGGGTCCGGACGTTTCTTGCGGCGTTGTCCGAGCGTTATAGCCCGCCCGCGGCCGCAGGCCATCGCCGGGTGCGGGATTCAGACTCGCTGAAGCGTCCGCGTGTCAGGCTGATGCCGCCCCGGTTTCGCCGGACTGCGCGCTTAGCGGCGTGCAGGTCACTTCGAGAGCTTCTGGACGCCCCATGCTGATCGTGCCGAGCCGACGGCAGTTCCTCACCGGACTCGGGGCCGGCGCCGGCCTCGTGGCGGCGACGGGGGTCTACGCGGTCGATGTCGAGCCGCTGCACCGGCTGGTGGTGACGCATTACGCGCCGACGCTGCCGCGCTGGGACCCGGCCCTGCGGCTGCGCGTGGCGGTGCTCGCCGATTTCCACATCTGCGAACCGTACATGCCGTTCGACCGGGTGGCCGAGATCATCGACGCCACCAACGCCTTGAAGCCCGACCTCGTGCTGATGCTCGGCGATTACCCGGCCGGCAAGATCGCCTGGCGCAAGCTGCCCCTCGAGCAGTTCGCCCGGATGGTCGAGGGCCTGAAGGCGCCGCTCGGCACCCACGCGATCCTGGGCAATCACGATTGGTGGGACGACCATGCCGTCCAGCGCTCCCGCCGGGGCTCGCCGGCGGTCAAGCACCTGCTGGAGGCCCGGGGCATCCCGGTGATGGAGAACGAGGCGGTGCGGCTGGTGAAGGACGGGCGGCCCTTCTGGCTCGCCGGGCTCGCCGACCAGCAGCCCTATTTCAACAGCTGGGACCAGGGGCTCGACGACCTGCCCGCGACCCTCGGCACGATCACCGACGAGGCGCCGGTGATCCTCATGGCCCACGAGCCCGACATCTTCGCCGACGTGCCCGACCGGGTCTCCCTGACGCTCGCCGGCCATACCCATGGCGGGCAAGTCCGCCTGTTCGGGCACTCGCCCGCGATCCGGCGGGTCCGCGGCCACGATTACGCCTACGGCCACGTCATCCAGGATGGGCGACACCTGATCGTGTCCGGAGGCTTCGGCATGAGCCGGATCCCGGTCCGGTTCGGCGTGCCGCCAGAGATCGTTCTGTTGGAATTGGGCACTTCCTCCGAGCCGCCCCGCGCCTGAACGCCGCGCCGCTCGTTTTCGCGTCGCCCGGCGCTACCTCGCCGGGATGCGTGCACTCCTCCCCGTCCTCGCCCTGGTCGTCCTCAGCGCCGGATCACATTCCGCCTGGGCGCAATCCTGCGACACGTTGATCGACAAGGTCACCGCGGAGACGGCCGCCAAGGCGACCGAGCGGCGCAGCGATTACGCGAACTTCACCGTCGGCCCCGACATGACCCTGAGCCTCGCCTGCGGCGCGCCGGACCTGTCCTCGGTGGGGGCCCAGTATCGCGGCGCCAGCCCGCCGGACGTCTACTATGAGACCTTCGGCCGGGCCGGGCACGCCGTGACCGGCATCGATGCGGCGACCATCACGGAGGCGGCGCGCAAGGCCCAGGCCGCGGCCGTCCGGCTGCGGCACAGCAACGTCGATCTCGGCGGCGCCCGGATCACCTGCTCGGCGATGGTCTCGCCCGACAAGGGGCCGCTGACCCTCTGCGCGGTGATCGAGCACAGCGACCGGAGCTGAGGCGCGACAGGTTTCCCAAAGGCTGGCTCAGACGCGACGCGCGCCCTCTCGTGCACGGGAGGGGGCGCGCGCACGGTCGAGACACGCGCGGACCCGTTGAGGTCCGCCCGTATCCCCGCCTCAGAGCGGGATGTTGTCGTGCTTCTTCCAGGGCTGCTCCATCTCCTTGGTGCGGAGCATGCCGAGCGCCCGGGCGATCCGGCGGCGGGTCGAGTGCGGCATGATCACCTCGTCGATGTAGCCGCGCTCGGCCGCCACGAAGGGGGACAGGAACCGGTCCTCGTACTCGCCGGTCCGCGCCGCGATCTTCTCCGGGTCGCCGAGCTCGCTGCGGAAGATGATCTCCACCGCGCCCTTGGCGCCCATCACGGCAATCTGGGCGGTGGGCCAGGCGTAGTTGAGGTCGGCGCCGACATGCTTCGAGGCCATCACGTCGTAGGCGCCGCCGAAGGCCTTACGGGTGATGATCGTCACCAGCGGCACCGTCGCCTGCGAATAGGCAAAGAGCAGCTTGGCGCCGTGCTTGATCAGGCCGCCATATTCCTGCGCGGTGCCCGGCAGGAAGCCCGGCACGTCCACGAAGGTGACGATCGGGATCGCGAAGGCGTCGCAGAAGCGCACGAACCGCGCGGCCTTGCGGGAGGCGTCCGAATCGAGGACGCCGGCCAGCACCATCGGCTGGTTGGCGACGAACCCGACGGTGCGGCCCTCGATCCGGCCGAACCCGGTCATGATGTTGCGGGCATAGGCCGCCTGGATCTCGAAGAAATCGCCCTCGTCGACCACCCGGCGGATCAGCTCGCCCATGTCGTAGGGCTTGTTCGGGTTGTCGGGGATCAGGGTGTCGAGCGACATGTCGAGCCGGTCGACATCGTCGAAGCTCTCGATCTCGGGCACGCCCTCGATGTTGTTGGCCGGGAGGAAGTCGAGCAGGCGACGGATCTGGAGGATCGCCTCGACGTCGTTCTCGAACGAGCCGTCGGCGATGGAGGATTTCGTGGTGTGGACCTTAGCGCCGCCGAGCTCCTCCGCGGTCACGACCTCGTTGGTCACGGTCTTCACCACGTCCGGGCCGGTCACGAACATGTAGCTCGTGTCCCGGACCATGAAGATGAAGTCGGTCATGGCCGGCGAGTAGACGTCGCCGCCCGCGCAGGGGCCCATGATCACCGAGATCTGCGGGATCACGCCCGAGGCCATCACGTTCCGGCGGAAGACCTCGCCGTAGCCGCCGAGCGCCGCGACGCCCTCCTGGATGCGCGCGCCGCCGGCATCGAAGATGCCGATGATCGGGGCGCGCATCTTCAGCGCCATGTCCTGGACCTTCACGATCTTCTGAGCGTGGGCCTCCGACAGGGAGCCGCCGAACACCGTGAAGTCCTTCGAGAACAGGAAGACCGTGCGGCCGTTAATCGTGCCCCAGCCGGTGACCACGCCGTCGCCGGGGATCTTCTGCTTCTCCATGCCGAAATCGGTGGAGCGGTGCTGCACGAACATGTCGAATTCCTCGAACGACCCGTGGTCGAGGAGGAGTTCGATCCGCTCGCGCGCCGTGAGCTTGCCGCGCTTGTGCTGGGCCTCGACGCGCTTCTCGCCGCCGCCCAGGCGCGCCTGGGCCCGTCGCTCCGCGAGCTTGTCGAGGATGTCCTTCATGGCTGTTCCCGCCCTTACCCTGCTCGTGCCGCCCTAGCCCGGTTGATGCCGGGTCGAAGCTTGTGCGTTCACCGATCACGCGGCCTTAGCACGGGCGTTTCGGGTGGCAAACCGACGCAAATGTCTCGCGCGTCGGACCTTCGGGGGGAGGGAGGAGAATGGTGGACGGTGCAGGGATCGAACCTGCGACCTTTCCCGTGTGAAGGGAACGCACTACCGCTGTGCTAACCGTCCGTGCCGCCAAGGGTCGAGACCCGGGGGCGGAACCAACGCGGTCGGCGACGCCTGGAGCAGGCGGCGACCGGATGCCGGGCCTTCTAGGGCGTGCCGACCCGAAACGTCAAGCACTGCTTGCAAGGTTGACAAGAACCACGCCGCAATGCGCTGTGGCCGCATGCACGAGGAGCACGCGGCCGTGCGGCCCGACAGCGACGTGACGGGGGAGGGCGCGGCGCGCACGGCACGGCCGCGCGTCGCGATCACCTACTGCACCCAGTGCAACTGGCTGCTGCGCTCCGCCTGGATGGCGCAGGAGCTGCTCTCGACCTTCCGCGACGACCTCGGCGAAGTCGCCCTCGTGCCCGCCACCGGCGGCGCGTTCCGCATCGAGATCGCGGGCGTGCTGCTGTGGGAGCGGGTCCGCGACGGCGGGTTTCCGGATGTGAAGGCCCTCAAGCAGAGGGTGCGCGACCACCTCGACCCGGAGCGCGATCTCGGCCATATCGACCGGTCATGAAGCGAGGGAACGGCGAGGAGCCCGCGGGGCACCGCGTGCCGGGGACGGGCGCCGCTTGAGCCCGGAGCAGGAGGCCGAGGGTGTGAACGTCCCGGCGATCCAACCCGCACGCCGATCATGGCTGGCACGCCGGCTCTACCGGTTCGGCCGCAACGGCTTCTCGACCCAGGTCTACCTGATCGCCCTGGTGATCGCCCTGATCGGGCCGGGCCTGCTGTTCACCGGCATCCTGCTGATGCGCTACGCCTCGGCCGAGCGCGCCCGCTTCGAGCAGGATGCCCGCGAGAATGTCCGCGGCATCGGCCTGTCTCTGGATCGCGACACCGCCGGCCTGGTCTCGGTGCTGCAGACGCTGGCGACCTCGCCGCGGATCCGCCAGGGCGATTTCGAGGCGTTCGACGCGCAGGCCCGCCTGGTGCGCGAGTCGATCGACCTCGACGTGCTGCTGCGGCGGCCGAACGGGCAGGAGGTGGTCAATACCGGCGTGCCCCGCGGCGCGCCGATGCCGATGATGCCGCTGCCGTTCGACACCGACCTGTCCAAGGGTGCCCAGCGCGCCATGGTCAGCGGCTACATCCCGGGCCCGACCCCGGCCGAGGCGACCTACGCGGTCGGCGTGCCCGTGATGGTCGAGGGCGAGGTCGCCTACATCCTGAGCTTCACCGTGCCGCTGTCGCGGCTCCAGGGCATCCTGTCCCGGGAGGTGGTGCCCGGCTGGACCACCGGCATCTCGGACCGGAACGGGATCGTCCTCGCCCGCTTGCCGGACCCGGATTCCGTGGTCGGCAAGCCCCGGCTGGCGAGCCTGCGCCAGGTCCAGACGGCGACGCCGGGGGTCTGGGAGGGACAGGACCGCCAGCACAAGCCGGTGGTGGTGATCGAGGCGCGCTCGCGGCTGACCGGCTGGATGGTCGCCACCAGCATCCCGCAGGCGCTGGTCGACGCCCGGGTGCGACGGTGGGTCTGGGCCTTCGCGGGTTTCGGCCTGCTGGTGCTCGCCACCTCGTCGGTGCTGGCGGTGAACCTCTGGTCCCGGGTCTCGCGCCCGCTGCGGCTGCTGGCGGCCTCCGGGCCGGCGCTGTCGCGGGGCGAGGCGATCCCCCGGGTGCCGTCGCCGGTCCACGAGATCCAGCGGCTCGGGGCGGTGCTGTCGGACGCGTCGCTGCGGCTGCGCACCCGCGAGGCGGAGCGCGACCGGGCGCTCGCCGACACCCGGCGCGGGCTCACGGCGCTCAGCGAGAGCGAGGCCCGGTTCCGGCACATGGCCGATTCCGCGCCGGCACTGATCTGGATGACCGACGAGAGCGGCGGCGTCAGCTTCGCCAACCTCCATTTCGAGCACATGTTCGGGATCCCGGCGGCGGATCTCACCAACGAGGGCTGGGAGCGGATCGTCCATGCGGACGACCTCGAGAGCTTCCGCGCGGCCTTCGCCGAGGCGTTCGAGGCACGGGCGCCGTTCCGCACCGAGGTCCGGGTGATCGACCGGGGCGGGGCCGTGCGCTGGCTCCGCTGCGAGGGCGTGCCGCGCCTCGACGATGATCAGAACTTCCTCGGCTATACCGGCTGCAACATCGACATCACCGACGCGAAGTTCGCCGAGGAGCACCTGCTGCTCCTGATCCACGAGCTGAACCACCGGGTGAAGAACACCCTGGCCACGGTCCAGTCGATCGCCGGCCAGTCCCTGCGCAACCTCGAAGGCCCGGAGGCCGACGCCGCCCGGGCGGCGTTCGAGGCGCGGCTCCTGGCACTCGCCCGGGTCCACGACGTGCTCACCCGGGAGAGCTGGGAGGGGGCGGAGCTGTCGGCCGTGGTGGCGGACGCGATCCGGCCGCTCGAATCCGGCGACGGCCACGAATCGCGCTTCTCGGTCGTCGGCCCGGCCCTGCGACTCCCGCCGCGGCTCGCTCTGTCGATCGCCATGGCGCTGCATGAGCTCGGCACCAACGCGGTGAAATACGGCGCCCTGTCGATCGAGGGCGGGACGGTGGAGATCTCCTGGACCGTGCGGCGCGAAGCCGAGATCCGCTTGTACCTACGCTGGGCCGAGCGCGGCGGCCCGCCGGTCAAGAAGCCGACCCGCACGGGCTTCGGCTCACGCCTGATCGAGCGCAGCCTCGCCCGCGAGCTGGCCGGCGAGGTGACCCTGACCTACGAGGAGACCGGCGTGATCTGCACGATCGATGCGCCCGTCCCGCCGCCGGGCCTGCTGGAGCGCAAGAGCGCCGCGGCGCCGGCCCGGATCGCGCCGCTGCCGCTGGCTGGGTAGGCCCGCGACCACGCCGCCGGCGCGGCGCGAATCCCTTCGCTCGCTTCGGAGGGAAGCCCGTCCTGATCCGGCGCGCCGCGATGGGAAGACATCCTCCGGCTGCGCATAGGCGGCGTACCGAACCGAAGCAGGATGCGCGGAGGGGGGGCGATCAGTGCCGATCGCCGCAGGGGGAGCTTTGCGCCGCTTGACTGGCATTCACACGGGCATTGCCATCGCGCCACGCCCGTTCGCGATCGCGCTGTGCTTGCTCGCGCGCCAACGCAACCTGCTCCCGCTGGCTCGACGCAATGTCTTTCAAGACATTCAACTCACGCTCTCTGTCAGAATCATATGCCAGCGCTGGAACTGTTCCCGACACGGCCGCAAGAGCCGCAAAGATTAAAGCTCGCATAAAATAATCCCCCGTTCTATAATAATCTTCATCAATCTGAAATCACTGGGAATGTCGAACGGCAAAAGGTTCTTAAGATGCTGCTCGGCCGTCTCGGATATGCCCAGCCGTTCGAATTGATTTAAGGCTCCGCAACATGAATGGGATCTGACGGATCGTATGTTTGTCGGGTTCAGTCTTTCTCTGCGGCAACCGTTGTACGGGCGATGACCTGCCGGTCCGGAATAACCGGGAGGACGATTCGCGGCCCAGGGATTTTCAATCACCGGGCCCGTCAGGAGGAGGGCGTGGATGGGATCGGCGTTCCAAACCCGATACCGCCCGCTAGTGATACGGATCCGCCGCGTCCCGCAGGCCGTCGCCCATGAAATTGAAGGCGAGCACCGTCACCAGCACCGGCAGGACCGGCAGCAGCAGCCAGGGATAGAGCTGCACCGCCGCCAGGTTCTGCGCCTCGTTGAGCAGCACGCCCCAGCTCGTCACCGGTGGGCGTAGGCCCAGGCCCAGGAAGGAGAGGGCGGTCTCGCCCAGGATCATCGTCGGGATCGACAGGGTCGCCGAGGCGATCAGGTGGCTCATGAAGTTCGGGATCAGGTGGCGGCCGATCACCCGAGCCGGCGAGGCGCCCATCAGCTCGGCCGCCTGGACGAAATCCTCCTCCCGCAGGGCCAGCAGCTTGCCGCGCACCGCCCGGGCGAGGCCCGGCCAGTCGAGCAGGCCGAGGATCACGGTGATGCCGAGGAAGACCAGCAGCGGGCTCCAGTTCGGCGGCAGGGCCGCCGACAGCGCGAGCCAGAGCGGCAGCTCGGGCAGGGAGCGCACCACCTCGATCAGGCGCTGGACGCCGGCATCGACGATCCCGCCGAAATAGCCGGCGATCCCGCCGAACAGCATGCCCAGCGTGAATGAGATCGCCACGCCGACCAGACCGATGGTGAGGGAGACCCGCGCCCCGTAGATCATCCGGGAGAACAGGTCGCGCCCGAGCCGGTCGGTGCCGAGCAGGAACAGGGTGCCGTCCTTCGGCGGGCAGACGAGGTGCAGGTCGGTGGGGATCAGGCCGAGCCAGACATAGCCGTCGCCGCGGCAGAGGAAGCGCAGGGGCTGCGGCTTGCCGGCATCGACCACGTAGTCGCGCCGGAACGTGTCGAGGTCGAGCTGCGCCCGGTAGGGATAGACGAAAGGCCCGAGGAAGCGCCCATCGTGGAACAGGTGCACGCCCTGGGGCGGTGCGTGCAGGAAGTCGCCGTTGCGCCGCGCCTGCCCGTAGGGTGCGAGCATCTCGACGAACGGCACCGTGGCGTAGAGCGCGAGCAGGATCAGCGCCGAGGCCACGGCGATCCGGTGGCGCAGGAATTTCCGAACGATGAGCCGCCACGCCGAGGCGCTGCCGGCGGGGTTCTCGCCGAGCGCCTGCGGCTCGAACGGCGCCGGATCGACGAAGTGGCCGCGGGCCGTCTCTGGCATGATCGGTCCCGTCACCGGGCGCCCATGCGGATGCGCGGATCGAGCCAGACCAGGATCAGGTCGGAGATCAGCATGCCGACTAGCGTGAGGCCCGCGACGAACATCAGGATGAACCCGGCCATGAACTGATCCTGGCTGCGCAGGGCCTCGAGCAGCAGCGGGCCGACCGTCGGCAGGCTGAGCACGAGCGAGACCAGAACCGAGCCCGAGACGAGGTGCGGCAGCAGGTTGCCGATATCGGCCACGAACGGGTTCAACGACATCCGGAACGGGTACTTCAGCAGTGCCCGCATCGGCGGCAGGCCCTTGGCCCGGGCAGTGACCGTGTAGGGCTTGGCCAGCTCGTCGAGGAGGTTCGCCCGCATCCGACGGATCATGGCGGCGGTGCCGCCGAGCCCGATCACCACGGTCGGCACCACGAGATGCGCCAGCAGCGAGCGGATCTTGGTCCAGTCCCAGGGCTGGTTGGTGAGCGCCGAATCGTAGAGGCCCCCGATCGACAGGCCGAACCAGCGGTTGGCGTAGAACAGCAGGATCAGCGCCAGCAGGAAGCCGGGCACGGCAAGGCCGACATAGCCCAGCAGGGTCACCACCGCGTCCCCGAACGTGTGCCGGTGCGTCGCCGAATAGATCGCCGCCGGGATCGCCACCACGTGGACGAAGACCACGGCCGTGAGGTTGATCAGCAGGGTCAGCCACAGGGCGTCGCCGACCACGTCGGCCACCGGCTTGTCGTACTCGAAGGACCAGCCCCAATCGCCCTGGAGAAGCCCCGAGAACCCGACCGGGCCGGGCATCAGGCCGATCCACATCAGGTATTGCTGCCAGACCGGCCGGTCGAGGCCGTATTGGCGGATGAGCAGCTCGGCCTTCGCCACCGAGCCCGCCTCGCCGCTGGCGCGCAGCTCCATGATCCGGTTGGTCAGGTAGTCGCCCGGCGGCAGCTTAATGATGAAGAACACCAAGGCCGAGATGACGAGCAGCGTCAGCGCCATGGTGACGACGCGCCGGAGGATCTGAACGATCACCGGACCTCCGCGCGCGTGTCGGCGGCCTTGTCCCAGAACACCTCGTCGAGGCGCTGCACGCCGATCAACGCCGTGGGATCCCAGGAATACAGGGCGCGCTTGGGGAGGTTGACGAGGCGGTCGGCTCCGACCACCGGCTGGAGCGCGCCCGCCACCGTGCCGATCACCCAGGTGTTCTGCGCATGGTTCATCAGCATCTCGCGCCAGATCGCGGCCTGTTTCTCCGCATCGTCGGTGTCGCGCCATTGACGGTCGAGGTCGAGCAGGCGCTGGACCTCCGGGATGTCGCAGCGTTCGCCGGACTTGCCCCGGCTCTCGACGTTGGCGCTCCAGAGCGGCCAGGCGTAGTGCTCGGGCTGGGCGGGGCTCAGCTCGGTCGGCGGCATGATCGCGGTCGGCACCGCGAGGTCGAGGCCTTGCGCGGCGACCATCACGGTCATGCCACCCACCGAGCGGCGGTGCAGGTTGGTCCGCTCCTGCGGCTTGGTCACCAGGCGGATGCCGATCTCGCGCCAGAACTCGGTGATCAGGAGCAGGGCGTCGAGCACCATCTCGGCCTCGCCGTCGCTGTCGACCACCAGCTCCATGGCGCGACCGTCGCGCATCAGGCGGATGCCGGAGCCGTCGCGGCCGGTCAGGCCGATCTCGTCCAGCAGATGCGAGGCCCTGGCCGGATCGTAGCCGGCATTGAGCGTGCGCAGCTCCGGCGCGTAGAGCGGGCTGTCGGACACGATCGTGTCGTTGCCCTCGGTGCCCAGGCCGAAGAGCAGCGTGTTGTTGAGCGTGCGCCGGTCGATGGCGAGCGACAGGGCGTGGCGGTAGCGCACGTCCCGGTTCAGCGCCCGCCAACCGGAATCCTGCGTGGTCAGGTTCGGGTAGAGGGCGATCTCGGAGCCGCGGGCCACGGGCCACAGGTTGGTGCGGTACTGGTGGGCCTTCTCACCCTCCTTGAGGCTCGGGATGTCGGGCATCGACAGGCCGCGGAACATCAGGTCGGCCTCGCCGGCATTGGTCTTGGCGACCAGCAGGCCCTGCGAGGCGACATCCATCACGATCGTATCGACATAGGGCAGCTGCGTGCCGGCGGTGTCGACCCGGTGGTAGCTGCGGTTGCGCTCGAACCGGAACCGCGTCGCCGGCGAGCGGGTGCGCGGCACCCAGCCCTGCAGGGTCGGGCAATCCGGGTTGTTCAACTCGTAATTGTCGTCGAGCCGGTTGTGCAGCGCCGCCCAGCCGCGCAGCTTCAGCGCCTTGGCCTTGGCGTCCGCCGCCTCCTTGCCGAGATAGCGGGCGTGGACGGTCTTCAGGTAATGCGCCGGCCGGTAGATCAGCGGATCGCGCGGCGCGGCCAGCGCCGGCAGGAACATCGGGTTCGGCCGGTTCCAGCTGTAGCGGATCGTCATTGGGTCGAGGAACTCGACCTGGGGGGGCTTGCCATCCACCAGGAAGAAGGCCGGCGGCCCCTCGGGGCTCAGCGCCTTCTCGTTGGCGACGTCCTCCCAGTAGTAGCGGAAATCCTCGCTCGTGAACGGGTGCCCGTCCGACCAGCGGTGGCCCTGGCGCAGCGTGAAGGTGAAGCGCCCGCCCTCGACATCGACCCGCTCGAGCAGGTCCGGCCGCAATTGCAGGTCGGCATCGTAGCCGACCAGCCGCGTGTAGCCGTAGACCGAGAGGTAGCGGACATCCCGGGCCTTCGCGATCAGCGTCCGGATTGTCCCGCCGGCGGTGCCGGTGCGGCGGCCCCGGGCGGCGAGGTCGATCACGAAGGGTTTTTCGGGCGGGGCGGCGGCGTCCGCGGGCGGCGTGTCGGCGCGGGCATGGCGCGGGCGGGAGAGCAGCGCGGCGGCGCCGAGGCCGGCGATCAGGGCGCGGCGGGAGATGCCGGTTTCCCGCCCCACATCGGGATCGCAATTCGGGTGAAGCTGACCGCGACGGGCTCCCTCTCCCGTGCGGGAGAGGGTTGGGGTGAGGGACCAGGGTCTTCCGGAAAAGTCGTACCCCTCACCCTGTCCCTCTCCCGCACGGGAGAGGGGACCCGCGCCTCGTTCGTCGAGGTTTTCGGGCGATCCCGGCCTCAGAAACAAAGGCAAGTCGCCGCGGGTCTCGAATTCGCTCACGACCCGCCCCCCATCGGATGCAGCGCCACATAGGTCAGCCGCGCCGGCGAATACCCGGTGGCCCGGTGGAGATCGTCGAAGGCGTGGGCGCGGGCGATCAGCCCGGCGGCCTGCCGCACCAGCGCGTCGTCGCCCGGCTGCTCGAAGTGACGGCCGTTGCGGGTCCAGCGGATCGGCTCCGGGCTGTGCGCGGGGCCGGTGATCATCGCGATGGTCGGATGCGCCGGGCCGCCATGGGCGTGGATCCGATGGCCGGCGGCGTCGTCGTCGAACAGCAGCCGGGTCAGGCCGCGGGCATGGGCCTCCACGACCCGGCCCCCCTGCGCGACGTGGTCGTCGAAGAACGCCACGGTTCGGGCCGGGTCGATCCCGGACCAGTCGGCCGTGGACCAGTCGGCGGTGCTGTAGCGGGCCTGGGGGTCGCGGTAGTGCAGGCCGGACAGGTCCGGATCGTGGCAGAAGATTTGTGCTGCGGGCCGCGCCATGCGGATCACCCAGGTGGTGAGCCCGCGGAACACACCGGATTCGATCACGAAATCCGGCTTCAGCGCCCGCATCGCCACGTAGAGCTGCAGCGCGCCGTTGAAGCCGCTGCCGCCCCGTCGCTGCCGGACCGGGGCGGTGGGGATCAAATCCCAGAAGGCCCGGACGCTGTCGAGGAGATCGTTATCCGGCACGATGCCGGACGCGGCGAAATCCCGCTCCAGGATCGCGGCGGCGGATTCCAGCAGGGTGGCGACCTCCCGCGGCGAGGTCGGGCGGTGGCTCCAGTCGGGCGCGGCCGGCACGAGGTCGTAGCCGAGGCGGTCGAACAGGGGCGACAGCACCTTGCGGCGCAGGCGTTCCAGCATCACGGGGGGGGGGCGCGGCTGCATCAGGCGGCCTCCGCGTCCTGGGCGGCGGAGAACCGGACCCGGTGGCCCGGCTCGATCGCCCGCATGACGCCGGCCTCGTCGGGACCGAGCCGGTAGGGTGCCGCCCAGCGGGTCGGATCGTTCTGGTCGCCGGTGATCGCGGCGAAATCGAGCGGATGGTCGAGGCTCGGATCCGGCACGGCGGCGAGCAGGGCGCGCGTGTAGGGATGGACCGGGCGGCGGAACAGGGCGGCGCGGGGCGCCTCCTCGACGATCCGGCCCCGGCACATCACGCTGATCGTATCCGCCATGTAGTCGATCACTGCCAGGTTGTGGGAGACGATCAGGTAGGACAGGCCGAGGGCCGCTTGCAAATCCTTGAGCAGGTTCAGGATCTGCGCCTGCACCGAGACGTCCAGAGCCGAGACCGGCTCGTCCAGCACCAGCAGCCGCGGCCGCGGCGCCAGGGCCCGGGCGATCCCGATCCGCTGGCGCTGGCCGCCCGAGAAGGCGTGCGGGTAGCGCCCCAGCCCGCTGGCCTCGAGCCCGACCATCGCCATCAGCTCCCGGCAGCGGGCGCGCCGCTCGGCCGCCGGCAGGCCGTGGATCTCCATGGGCTCGGACAGGATCTGGCGCACGGTCATGCGCGGATCGAGCGACGCGTAAGGGTCCTGGAACACGAACTGCACGGTGCGCCGGTAGGCGAACAGGGCGTCGCCCGAGAGCCCGTGGACGTCCCGCGGGCCGCTGCCGTCGTCGAACAGGATCCGGCCGGAATCGGGCTCCAGCGCCCGCATCACCATCTTCGAGACCGTGGTCTTGCCCGAGCCCGATTCCCCGACGAGGCCGAGCGTTTCCCCGGCCGCGAGGCTCAGGGACACGTCGGAGACGGCCTGGACGATCCGCGGCTTCTGCCAGAAGCGGCCGGACCGGAGCGTGTAGCTCTTGCTGACGCCCTCGACCCGCAGCAGCGGCCCGGCGGGCTTCGCCTGGGGCTGGACCGGCGGGATCTCGGCCCGGGCCGGGCGGATCGGCGTCAGGCGCTCGCCCGGCGCCATGTCGAACCGCGGCACCGCGTGCAGCAGCGCCCGAAGATAGGCGTGGCCCGGCGCGCGCATCACCGTATCGCGGGGCCCGGCCTCGACCAGCCGGCCCCGGTAGAGCACGGCGACGTCGTGGGCGATGTTGGCGACGACGCCCAGATCGTGGGTGATCAGCAGGATCGCCATGCCGGTCTCGTCCTGGAGCCGGGCCAGCAGGGCGAGGATCTGCGCCTGGGTGGTCACGTCGAGCGCCGTGGTCGGCTCGTCGGCGACCAGCAGGGCCGGCTTCAGGATCAGCGCCATGGCGATCATGGCGCGCTGGCGCAGGCCGCCGGACAGCTCGAACGGGTAGGTCTTCAGGGCGCGCTTCGGATCGGGGAACCCGACCCGGGCCAGGGCCTCCTGGGTGCGCGCATCGGCTTCCTTCCTGTCGGCGCCGGTATGGATCCGCAGGGCCTCGCCGATCTGGTCGCCGACCGTGTGGAGCGGCGACAGGCAGGTCATCGGCTCCTGGAAGATCATCGCGATCCGCTGGCCGCGGATCGCCCGCATGGCCGCGCCCTCGGTGTCCAGCCGGGCGATGTCGGTCTCGGCAGGGCCGTCGCGGAACAGGATCTGCCCGCGGGTGATCGCCGCGGATTTCGGCAGGATGCCCATGATCGCCTGGGCGGTGACCGACTTGCCCGAGCCGGATTCGCCGACCAGCGCCAGGGTCCGCCCGCGCATCACGTCGAGCGACAACCCGTGCAAAGCCTCGAACGGTCCGGTCTCCGTGCGGAACGCGACCGCGAGGTCGCGGATGGACAGGAGGGAACTCAACCATTCCTCACAGCGGATGAGCCCGGAAGAGTAGATGCCGCCGCGCCGGAGTCCACTGCGGCAGCGGAAAATAGAGTTTGCGGATCGACAAGCGTCACGGCCGGATGGGCGACGAGGATCGACAGCAGATCGGCGACGAAGGACCAGATCGCGTCGTCGTGGACGCGGTGGTGGGTCAGCAGCCCGATCGGGCGCGCGGGGTCGGACGCGAGGCCGGCGGCGACGTCCCGGAGCAGCACCTCGGGATCGCGGAGCGACCGGGTGCCGCGCCAGTCGATCGGGTCGAGGGTCGCGTCGGCGCGCGCGAGGCCGGGGATCGCCGGTCCGGGCACCGACGACAGGCCGCGATAGCCGAGGCCCGGCAGGGCGGCGGCGAGATCCGGGGCGAGCCGGTTCCAGGGCGGCACGAAGACCGGCAGCAGCGCTGATCCGGGCAGGCGCTCCCGGGCGATCCGCAGGCCCGCGGCGGCATCGTCGCGCAGCGCGTCGAGCGGGCGATGCGGGCCGAACTCCGCCTGTTTCTCGCCCGGCGGGGCGTGGTTGTGGTGGGCCAGGCCGTGGACGGCGACGCGCACGGGTTTTGCGGACGCCAGGCGGGCGCCGAGGGACGGCTCGATCCCGGCCGGGATCGCCGCGAGCAGGATCGGCACGCGATGGGCCTCGGCGAGACCGATCAGCCGGTCGAGGGCAGGGGACGCCGCGACGGCATCGTCGTCCCGCCACCAGAACCGCACGCGCTGGAAGCGGGTGCCGGCTTCGTCGAGGGCGTTGCGAAGGAGGGTGAAAGCGGGATGCGCACGCTCCCGCACCGGAGAGGGCACCCGCGCCCGATCCGGCGGCATGCGGCTCTGCAAGGAAAGATCCTCGACGATCGCGACCGTCCGCGCTGCCCCGCCCAGATCGATCCCGTGCGGCGCCGGCGGCGCGGCCTGGAGCTGGGCGTCCACCGCTTGCAGGAGTGATGCCGCGGTCAGCTCCGCCTCCGGAAGCACCCGGGCGAGGCCGCGTCCGGCGAGGCACTCCGCGCGCAGCCGCTGCTCGGTCTCGCCGCCGGCCTCGAACGGCACGAGCACGGCCGGAGTCGCGCTCGCCAGGAGATCGATGGCGGTGTTGTAGCCGCATTGGCTCACTGACAGGGCCGCGCCGGCGAGCAGGGCGCGGTAATCGGGGCGGGCCCGCTCGATCGTGCCGTCCGGCAGGTCGTGGCCGATGGCGGCCAGGTCAGCCTCGGGCACGCCGTGCCCTGCCAGGATCCGCCAGCCGAGCGCCGGCTGGAGCCGGGCCGCCTCCGCTGCGGCCCGCAGCAGCCCGAGCCCCGCCGGCCCGGACCCGGCCGCGACCAGCACGCCGCTTCGCGCCGTCTCAGGAACGGCCGCCATGCCCTCGTCGACATAGCCGGTGTAGCGGAGCTTTTGCGCGGTTCCGGCATCGAGGGGCCAGGAGGCGTCCAGCGGCACCAGGGCCGGGTCGCCGTGGACGAGCACGGCATCGTAGAGCTGCGCCACCCGCGCATGCGCCTGCGCGATCCGCTCCGGCTTGGCGGACGCGACCAGGATGTCGCGCACGGAGGCCAGGACCAGCGGGCGTGGCCCGCGTGCCTGCGCCGCCTCGACGAGGGCCAGGAACTCGGTGGCCAGCGCCCGGCGGCCGAACGGGAACAGCTCGGTGATCACGGCGTCGGGGGCGAAATCCGCCAGGGCGTCCAGAAGCAGGGCGCGGCGCTGCGCGAACAGGGCCGCATCGGCGGGGCCGCCATCCGGTCCCAGCGGCCGCGCGAAATCGGTGCCGGCGACGTGGAGCGGCGGCAGCTGCACCCAGCGCAGGCCCTCCGCCCGCACCATCGGGGCCGGCCTTCCGCCCGAGGCCAGCAGAGCCTCGTGGCCCGCGGCCGCGAAAGCTCGTGCCAGGGCGGCGGCGCGGGTGAGATGGCCGGCTCCAAGGAGATGCGTGACCGCGATCAGGACGCGCACGCGGCCAGCTCCGGTTCCGTGACCAGGGCCGGCAGGGGAAGGCCGGCCGAGGCGCGCAAGGCCTCCGCGATCAGCGCGACGGCGGCGGCTTCGGAAAAATCCTCGACCAGCCGCACCCGCGCCGCCGCGCCGAGGCGCAGGCGCAGGGCCGGATCGGCGGCGAGGCGGGCCAGCGCAGCCGCGAGCGCGGCCGGGTCGCCCGGGGCGACGAGGATGCCGTGGGTGCCGTCGGTGATGAATTCCGGCGTGCCCGCGAAGGCGGTGGCCAGGATCGGCAGGGCCTGGCTCGCGGCCTCCATCAGCACGTTGGGCAGCCCGTCGCGGTCGCCCCCCGGGGCGGGCTTGGTCGGCAGCACGAACAGGTCGGACGCGCGCATCGCCACGATCACGGCTGGCTGCGCCAGGGCGCCCCGGAACGCTACGCGCTCAGACAGGCCCCGCTCGCGGATCCGGGCTTCGAGGGCACCGCGCAGCTCGCCGCCGCCGATCAGCTCGAGGCGCCAGTGCAGGCCCGGGGGCAGGGCGGCGAGGGCGTCGATCAGGTCGTCATGGCCCTTCTTGGCGACCAGCCGGCCGACGCAGACGAGCCGCAGCGGCGCGTTCGGATCGGTCCCGTCCCGGGGCTCGCGCGGCGGGGGCGGAGCCGGGAAACGGGCGAGGTCGAGGCCGTGATAGGCGAGCCGCGTCCGGCCCGGCGCCAGGGATTCGAGCCGGGCGAGCCCGTCGCGGGTGCAGGTCACCCCCCAGGCCGCGTCGCGCAGCTTCTCGGTGAGCTCCCAGGCGGGCGTGGTCCAGATGTCCTTGGCGTGGGCGGAGAAACTCCAGCGCCGCCGGGTCAGCAGCGCGGCGTAGCGGGCGACGCTGGCCGGCGTGTGCAGGAAATGCACGTGGATATGGGCGACCTCGGCCGGCAGCTCGCGCGCGAGGACCAGCGCCTGGCCCAGCCGGCGCAGGCGCGAGGCCGTGGGATCGCGCCAGAGGTCGCGGGCGAACAGGGCGAGCAGCGCCGGCAGGCGCGGCCGCGTCAGGGCGGCGGCGAGGCCGCGCAGCACCCGCAGCGGCGCCTCGTGCAGGTATTCGGGCAGATAGGCGGCCGGCGCCCGGATCGCCGCGTGCATCGGGTGTCGGGCGCGGTCGGTGGGCCGGCGCAGGGACCAGATCTCCAGGGGCAGGCCGCACCGCTCGAGCGCCAGCAGCTCCTGGGCGATGAAGGTCTCGGACAGGCGCGGGTAGCCCTTCAGCACCACCGCGATCCACTTGCCCGTCACGGGCATGTCCGTCACGAGAAGGCCCGGGCGCGGGCGCCCATCGTCCCCGCGGCGGACAGCGCCCGCACCCGGCGGCCGACCGCGTCGAGCCCGTCGAGGAGGCCCGGCACCAGCACCCGGGACGGCTCGCTCTGGTCCGGCAGGGCGCGGAGCGCCGCCGCCATGCGCTCGGGCGCGCGCCCGTCGGCCTCCAGCAGGACCCGGGCGAGGCCCAGCTGCTCGGCCGCCAGGGCCCGGATCGCCTGCTCCCGGCGCGGCTCGGTGCGCGGCACCAGGATCGCCCGCAGGTCGAAGGACAGGATCTCGCAGAAGGTGTTGTAGCCGCCCATTGCCACGACCCCGGCCGCCTTGCGCATCAGGAACTCGATCTGGCTGTCGAAGGTGATCGCCGCGATCCTGCCGCCGAGCCGGTCGATCCGCGCGGCGAAGCGGTCCCGGGTTGCCCCGTCGAGGAACGGCCCGAAGGCGATCAGGGAGGGCAGGGGAATGCCCGGATCGGTCTCGTAGGCGGCGATCACCCAGTCGATCAGGGCGGCGCCGTCGCCACCGCCGCCGGGCGTGACCAGCACGAACGGCCCCCGGGCGATGGCCGGCTCCTCGCGGCCGGCGCACATCTCCGGCACCTCCCGGCGGAGATAGCCGGTGTAGATCAGCCGCCCGGCGATCCGCGCCGCCATCTCGGGCTCCATCGGCAGGGCCGCGAGCGGCTCGTGGATGCGGCTGAGGCCGTAGACCCAGATCTCGTCGTAGAACCGCGCCATGGTCTCGGCCGCGCCCTTGCGCTCCCATTCGGGCACGAGCCGGTCGGCATCGTCGAGCACGTCGCGCAGGCCGAGCACCAGGCGCGTGCCCCGGGCCGAGGCGGATTCGAGCACCGGCATCAGCTCGCCGTGGAAGCCCGCCGGCTCCTTGTCGACCAGGATCAGGTCGGGGGCGAAGCTGGCATCGGTCCGGGCGATGATCGCGGCCCGGCGCTCCACCGTGCGGGCCAGCGGCGTGGTGCCGTCGAGGCTGGCATAATTGCCGTCGGCGAACTTGGTCACCGGCGGCAACCGCACAGTGTAGACCCCGGGCGCGAATGCGTAGCGGTCGATCACCGGCGAACCGGAGATGATCATCGCCCGCGCGCCGCGGTTGCAGGCCACGATCGCGTTGGCGATCGCCCGCGAGCGGCGCAGATGGCCGAGCCCGAACGTGTCGTGGCTGTAGATCAGGATACGGGGCGCGGGGGAGGCCTCGTCCGCTCGCATCGTCATCGCCGCCCCCGTTGACGGCGCGAATGTCGCAGCCGCGCCCCTCTCGCACAAGCCGCGCCGTTGGGCAAACCCCACGTTAACGGCGCCGGAACCGGCCTCGCCTAGGCTGAAACGGCACCGCATCGCCGAAAGCCGCCATGTCCGCGCCCATCACGATCGAAGCGCCGGCCTCCCGCCCCGCCGCGCTCTGGGCGGATCTGAAGGACCTCGCCGGCAGCGATGCCCGCCTGTTCGCCTTCGCCAAGCTGGCCGCCTGGGTGCTGGTGCCGCTGACCCTCGCCGTCGTCGCGGTGGTGTTCGGCACCGGCCCGGAGCCGCGCCGGAACTGGTACGGCGACATGCTCGGCAACGATTTCAGCCAGATCTGGGTGGCTGGCCGGGCGGCGCTCGAAGGGCGCGGCGGCGAGCCCTACGATCTCCCCGTCCATCTCGCGAACCTCAAGGCCGCCTTCGGGCCGGATTGCCGCTTCGCCTGGCACTACCCGCCGGTCTTCCTGATGCCGGCCGCCGCCTTCGCGAGCCTGGAGCCGCAGCCGGCCTTCTGGCTCTGGACCGCCCTGTCGCTCGCGGTCTTCGCCGGGGCGATGCGCTTCGCCGCCGGCCGGGGCGACGCGGCCTGGATCGCGCTCGCCCATCCGCTGGTGTTCTGCAACCTGACCTACGGCCAGAACGGCCTCTTCACCGCCGCGCTCCTGACGTTCGGGGCGCTCCTGGTCGAGCGCCGGCCCTGGCTCGCCGGCCTGTGCTTCGGCCTGCTCGCCTACAAGCCGCATTTCGCCGCCCTGGCGCCGCTCCTCCTGCTGATCACCGGCCGGAGAGCCTGCCTGGCCTCCTGCCTCGCGACCGTGCTTGGCCTGTGCGGGGCCTCGCTGGCCCTATTCGGCACCGCGCCCTGGCTCGGCTTCCTCGGCACATTGGGCGAGACCAACCGGATCATCCTGGAGAACGCCGCGGCCGGGCTCGAACTCAATGCCAGCGCCTTCGGGGCCGTGCGCCTGCTCGGCGGCCTGATCGCTGCGGCCTGGGCGCTTCAGGCCCTCGTCGCCGCCCTGGCCCTCGCCGTCGCCATCCGCGCCTGGACGCGGCCCGCCGCGCCCGCCCTGCGCGCCGCAGCCCTGCTGACCGCCGCGCCGCTGCTCTCGCCCTACCTGCCGGTCTACGATCTCGTCCCGCTCGTCCCGGCGACGCTGCTGCTGGTGCTTACGGCCCAAAGCGCCGGCGGCCTGCGCCGCCACGAGCGCGCGCTGCTGCTGGCGACGCCCCTGTTCGCACTCCTGCGCGAGGGCGCCGGCCTCACGGGTTTCCCGTTCGGGCTGATGCTGGGCCTCGCCACACTGGCCTGCATCGCCGACCGGATCCAACCCCTGAGGTTTTCTCGCCGGCGGCCATCGGCCCTGGCCTGAGGCTGAGCCTCACAGAACGCCCCCGCCATTCCGGAGCGCCGCAGCTGAGCCCGGACCCGAAGAGGCCGCCAGAGGCGGCAATCCGGAAACGCCGTCGGTGGACGAGCCAGTCGCGTCGGCGGCTCTGGGTCCCGGGCGCCGCTGCGCGGATCCAGGGATACCAGGGCGTGCCCGTATCGGTCTTGCCTTCGCTTCCAGACAAAGCGTTGGCCCCCCGCGACCGGGAGCGATGAAGGGTCCGACCTGTTTCGCCCGTAGCAAGCACGGTGAAGCCCTGAGGGGCGCTTTGCTTGACACCGACGCCACGTCATGGACGGATGTCAGCAAGTTTACGCGGCCAGATCGGCGTACATCCGTTTCAATCGAAAATTTTATCTTAGATTACTGGTTGAATACGATTGCAAAATAATCTCGGCGCCGGCATATTTTTAGTCCAAACATCATCGATGGGGAATCGGCATGTTCTCAGGATTCGTGAAATACGTCGGCAGATCCTATCATTCCCACGCGGAGGCGACGAAATCGGCGGCCGCGTCGATCTCGGATCGGTCCGGCCGGGCGACATCCACGGGGTCGGCCGCCACCGCGGATGCGGACAAGAAGTCGTTCTCCCAGGTGGCGGTCGACACCCGGAAGTTCCTGGATGCCGGCTACCAGAAGCTCGGAAAGGTCGCCGATGCCGGCACCTCCGACCAGGAATGGCACGGCGCCATCCGGATCCAGACGCTGGACCGCCGGGCGCTCTACGCCATCACCACCAATCACGGTGGCCTGTTCTCGGCGACCGAGGTCAAGGCGGCCAAGGCCGAGGTGGCGTCGATCGAGGCGCGCGCGTCCCGGGCCGCCAACCCGCGCGGCACCGATGCGGCGGGGGCGGCCAAGGCGACGATCACCGTGCTGGACGGCGCCGGCCCGGAGGAGAAAGCCTCCCTGGATTGGGCACAGAAACGCGCTGCCGCGCAGGTCCAGTATCAGGGCCTCGCCAAGGAGCGGCACCAGGGGCGGGCGGCCGTGAGCGTCGAGACCGACAATCCCGTCGTCAACCACTTCGTCAAAGCCTACGGCGAGGCCGAGAAGGCGAAGCGCTACGCCCAGGATGGCGCATCGATCCGCGTGGAGGACATGCCGTCCTGGTCGAAGGGCGTCTCCCTGTGGAAGAGCCTCCACGAGCCGCAGGCGAAGGTCCTGGGTCACTTGTGACGGGATTGGGATGAGGCGACGACGCCGAGCGGTGTGTGGCGATGTCCTGGCAGGTGCATTGGCTTGAGGCCTCGGGCGATCTGCGGCCCTCACGCGAGACGATTGCGGCGGAGATCGCCATCGCCCGCGTCCTGCCCCCGCCGGCCCTGGACATCGTGGTGGATCGCAATGCCGACGCGGTCATCCCGGAGCTCGGCACGACGGCCCAGGCCCATCGTCCGACCCTCGTCTGGCTGACCCTGGATCCCGACAATGCCAACTTCGCGACGTCCCTGCGCACGGGAGATATTCGCCGGACGATGGTGCACGAGGTGCATCACTGCCTGCGCATGACCGGGCCGGGTTACGGCACGACGCTCGGCGAAACCCTGGTCAGCGAGGGCCTGGCCGGCCGGTTCGCCAGCCACCTATTCGGCACGCCGCCCGAACCGTGGGAATGCGCCGTCTCCGACGCCGTGCTGGCGGCCAACCGTCCCGATGCCGCTGCGCTGGCGGCGACGGATTACGATCATGCCGCGTGGTTCTACGGGACAGGCGGGCGCTACCCGCGCTGGCTCGGCTACACGCTCGGATACCGGATCGTCGGGGATTGGCTCGCGGCGGGTCCGGCGCCCGATGGGGACATCTGGGTGAACGTCCCGGCCGACACGGTGCTGGCGGCGGCGCGGGGGCGCACGTTGGCGGCATGACCGGCGCGCCTTTCGCCGTGCTGCGCCTGAGCGGTGCAGACGCTACCGAATTTCGTGAGCTTCGGCTGGACGGTCTGCGCAGGCATCCCGAATCCTTCGGTGCGTCTTACGAGGAGGAGGTGCGTCAAACGCTCGACGATTCGCGGCGCCGCTTGGAGAGCGGCATCGTCTTCGGCGCGCGCCAAAATAACTTGCCCGCTCTCGATGGCATCGCCGGGCTGTTCATTCCGGAGGGGCTCAAAAGCCGGCACAAGGGTGTGCTCTGGGGCATGTATGTCCGGCCCGAAGTTGGCGGCTTGGGCCTCGGGTCGGCGCTTGTGGCCCGGGTGATCGAGCACGCCGGCGGTGTGGTGGAGGAACTGACCTTGGCGGTCGGAACGTCTAACGACCAGGCAGTTAGTCTCTACAGGCGTGCCGGCTTTGAAGAATATGGACTGGAAGAGCGAGCGATGAAAGTCGCGGACCGGTACTACGATGAATTTTTGATGCGCCTGATGTTAGTATCGTAAGCCGCTGTATTTTCGAACTTGCTCGGAAATTCAACGCAGAGTCCAACCCACGCCCTCATCCCGAGGCCTTCGCGTCGCCGCGGCACCTGAGGATGAGGTGAAGGGTGGGGGGTTCGAAGCAGATGGGCTGCGTCTGATCGACGACGAACCCGGACAACGCGGGGACGGCGACACGCTGTTCCAAACCCAAAACCTCACCCCGCATAGGGCCGCGGCATGCGGAACGGCAGCATCAGCTGCACCAGCGGGTTGCGGAAGCGATCGAGCGACAGGCTCTCATGCACCGCCCGCACCGGCTCGCCGCAGAGCGACGAGGCGAGCAGGGAGCGGGAATAGAACGGCGTGTCCTCGAAGGTGGTGAGCACCCGGGCGCGGCCGTCGTCGCTGCGGGTCTCCCGGGGCATGCGCCAGAACGACGTGGACGGCAGGGGGGCGGCCAGCGGTGGGCGGATCTCCCGGCGGTTGCCGTCGTGACAGAAGCGCAGCGACAGGTTCTGGCCGCCGCCGTCGCGGTGGCGCACGTCGTACAGGATCGCAGCGCCGTCCGGCAGGTCGGCCCGGCACCAGGTCCAGCGGATGAAGGCCGAGGCCAGGGGCTCGTCGCCGTCATTGGTGTCGAAATAGCCGCTGCCGGTCCAGCGCAGGTTCGGCTGGTCGAGCTCGACTTCGACGCGGGAGGACGGCGCCATCGGCCACCAGCGGTGCCGGCCGTTCGGGTCGAGCTGGAACGGCCCGGAGGTGAAGCCGCGCGGGGTGAGCCGCACCGTGCCGCGCACCCGCCGGGGGAGGGGGGCGCCGCGCTCGTCGATCTGGATCGTCAGCGTCGTGCCGTCCCACGCCATGGCACTCGGACCGATGGCGATGGAATGCCGGCTTTGGGACAGGCTGGCGGCGCCGCGCTCGGTCATGGCGAAGCGTGTCCGGTCGCCGTAGAGCACGACGTTCATCGCGCAATGCGCGAACGGGTCCTTGTCGGCGCTCCAGCCGTAATAGGGCGAGAACACGCTGCCGATGAAGGCGATGATCGTCAGCCCCTGGCGGCCGTCGTCGCTCACCGCATCGACGTACCACCACGCGTAGCCGTTCTGCGCGACCGGGCCGTCGAATCGCGGTCCTGCAGGATCGCCACCGCCGCCAGCCGGCCCGATTGCGCCGCCATCGGCACGCCCGGGCCGGGATGGATCGAGCCCCCCGCCAGGTACAGCCCCGGCAGGGCGGTCCGGGCCCCCGCGCGCTTGAAGGTCGAGGCCCAGCCCTGCGGCGCCCTCCCGTAAAGCGCCCCCGCGCTCCCGGGAAACCGGCTCTCGAACCCCGCCGGATCGGTCAGGGCCGGGGGCGAGGCCATGGCCAAGGTCAGACCGCAGGCTTCCAGGCGGCGGCTCAGATTCGTCGCGCATGTCTCGATCTCCGAGGGCGTCGGCGGGCGGTCCCGGCAGTCGGCCGGGGCGTTGACGAGCAGGAGCAGGCGCTCCGGCCCGGTAGGCTCCGCACCGGACTCGGTCCGGTCCTGGGCGCAGATGTAGACCGTGGGGTCGTCGGGCAGGCGGCGCCGGCGCAGGATCGTGTCGAACTCGGCCCGGTAATCGCCCGAGAAGAACACGTTGTGGTGGGCCAGCGGAAAGCCGTCGGGCTCCGCGACGGCCGCGAGGGTCAGCGCGGAGAGCGAGCGCTCGGCCGGCGTCAGGCGCTCGCCCATCGGCGCCGCTTCCTGGCCGAACAGACCGGCGCCCAAAGCCGATGCATCGGCGTTGCAGACGACGCAGTTGGCGGGGATCGTCTCGCCATCCGCCAGGATCACGCCGGAGACCCGACCGCCCGCGGTGACGATCCGGTCCACATGGGCGCCGTAGCGGAACGTCGCCCCGCGCTGCGCCGCCAGGTCGGCCACCGCCTTGGCGAGGGCGCTCATGCCGCCCGCCACCGTCCAGATTCCGGCCTGCTCGACATGGGCCACCAGCATCAGGGTCGCCGGCGCGGTGAACGGCGAGGCGCCGCAATAGGTGGCGTAACGTCCGAACAGCTGCAGCAACCGGGGATCGCGGAAGAACGTACCCAACGCCGACCACAGGGTGGCGAAGGGCTGGATCCGCCACAAATCGCCCAGCCCCGAGATCCCGACTCGCTGGGCCAGCCCGGTGGGACTGGTGCGACCCTCGCGGATGAACGGCCCCTCCAGGGTCCGGTAGACCTCGGCGGAGCGGGCGCAGAACCGGCGGTACCCCTCGGCCTCCCGGGGACCGGCAAAGGCCGCGATCGCGGCCGCCGAGGTGTCGAGATCGGCGGACAGGTCGAGACGCTCGTCGCGCGTCCAGGCGTGGCGGGCCAGGAGTCCGGCGGGCGCTAGCGTCGCTTGCTCCTCGAAGGCAGCGCCGGATTCGGCGAACAATTCCTCGAAGACCCAGCGCATCGTGAATACGGTCGGACCGGTTTCGACGCGGGAATCGCCCACCCGGACGCTCGCCATCTTGCCGCCCGGCCGCGCGGCTCGCTCAACCACCGTTACGTCCAGCCCGGCATGGGCCAACCGTAAGGCGGCGGCCAGACCGCCGATCCCGGCCCCGATCACGACGACGCGTTCCTGCGCCACGCTGAACCCCGCCTCCAACCGCACCATCGGGATTGATCTGCGGCCCGACAAGTGTCAATAAGAAATGACACTTGTCGCTGACAACCGATGATAACACGGGAGGCGCGTCATGGAGTCGGGCCGGCGGATCGAACAGGCGCTGGACCGCGCCGTGGCCTATGCCGAGGCGCCGGGCGCGCCGCCCCTGCTGGCCGAAGCCCTGCGCTACGCCGTCTTCCCCGGCGGGCACCGTATCCGGCCCCGCCTCTGCCTGTCGGTCGCCCGGGCCTGCGGCGACGACGATCCGGCCTCCTCCGAGGCCGCCGCCGCCGCGATCGAGCTGCTGCACTGCGCGTCCCTGGTCCACGACGACCTGCCCTGCTTCGACGACGCCCCCCTGCGCCGCCAGAAGCCGACGGTCCACGTCGCCTACGGCGAGCCGATCGCGGTGCTCGCCGGCGATGCCCTGATCGTCCTGGCCTTCGAGACCCTGGCCCGCGCCGCCGGACCCTATCCGGTCAGGCTGGGCCGGCTCGTCGGCCTCCTCGGCCGGGCCGCCGGCTCGCCCAGCGGCATCGCGGCCGGGCAGGCCTGGGAATCGGAGGCCCATATCAGCCTCAGCGACTACCAGCAGGCCAAGACCGGCGCCCTGTTCGCGGCCGCGACCGTGTTGGGGGCCGCCGCCGCCGGATCCGATCCGGAGCCCTGGCGCCGCCTCGGTGAGTGCCTGGGCGAGGCCTATCAGGTCGCCGACGACCTGCGTGACGTCGCCTGCCGCCAGGAGGAGATCGGCAAGCCCGCCGGCCGCGACGCAACTCTCGGGCGCCCCAACGCCGCCGCCCTGCTCGGCACCGACGGCGCCCTCGACCGCCTGGCCCGGCTCACCCGCGACGCGGTGGCGGCGATCCCGGCCTGCCCGGGCTTGGCGCAGCTCAAGGCCGAGATCGAGGCGCAGGCGCGGCTGTTCCTGCCGGCGAGCCTGCGCGCGGTGGCGGTCTGACCGCCGGCTCGGTTCCCCGCTCCGGCGCGACCTTGGCCGCGCCGGCCTCGCTGCGCGACCGCTGGCTCGGCTGGCGCAACCGCCTCGTGGCGAGCCCGCGCTTCCAGCGCTGGGCGGCGGGTTTCCCGCTGACCCGGGGCATCGCCTGGAAGAACACGCGGGCTTTGTTCGATCTCTGCGCCGGCTTCGTCTACGCCCAGGTGCTGACGGCCTGCGTCCGGCTCGACCTGTTCCGGATCCTCACCGAGGGGCCGTTGCCCCTCGAGGTGCTGGCGCGCCGGCTCGATCTCCCGCTCGAGAACGCGCGCTGCCTGCTGCGCGCCGCGGCTTCGCTGGATCTCGTCCGCGCGCTGCCCGGCGACCGCTTCGGCCTCGCCGATCTCGGCGCCGCGCTCACCGGCAATCCCGGGATCGCCGCGATGGTCGAGCACCACGCGCTGCTCTATGCCGATCTCGCCGATCCGGTCGCGCTGCTGCGCGGCGCGGCGGGACCGACCCGGCTCGCGGGCTACTGGCCCTATGCGTCCGGCGCGATCGGCGATGCGGCGTCGGTCGCCCCCTATGGCGGCCTGATGGGCGCCTCGCAGGCGCTGATCGCCGATGACGTGCTCGATGCCTGCGACCTGTCCCGCAGCCGGCACCTCATGGATGTCGGCGGCGGCGAGGGCGCGTTCCTGCAGGCCGTCGCGGCCCGTCACGGCGCGTTGGGCCTCACGCTCTTCGATCTCCCGGCGGTCGCGGACCGCGCCGCCGAGCGACTCGCGCAGATCGGGCTGGCCGAGCGGATCGCCTGCCGCGGCGGAAGCTTCCACGATGGCCTGCCCACAGGCGCCGACACGATCACGCTGATCCGCATCCTGCACGATCACGACGACGCCCCGGCCCAGGCCCTCCTCGCGGCTGCGCACGCGGCACTGCCCCCCGGCGGCACGCTGATCCTCGCCGAGCCGATGGCCGGCACGCCCGGCGCCGAGCCGGTCGGCGATGCGTATTTCGGATTCTACCTCCTGGCCATGGGATCGGGCCGGCCGCGTCGCGCCGAGGAGCTGCACGGGATGCTGCGCCAGGCCGGTTTCGCCGCATCCAAGGAGCGGCCGACGCGCAGACCGCTTCTGACCCGCCTGATCGTCGCGCAGAAAGACGCCGGCTAGTGTAAGAATAACTTGACGCAGGTTTGTGTCTATCTAGGATGACACAAGGCGGCCCCAGAGCGGCGAGAGTCGCGAGACACAGGGCGGAACATTCCAGTCATGGACGCTCTTGCCGTCATCCTCGAACGTCCGGAAAGCTTGGCGCTCAACCGCCTGCCCTTGACGCCGCCCGCCGCCGACGACGCCGTCGTGGCGATTGCCTGGAGCGGGATCAGCACCGGCACCGAGCGCCTCCTCTGGTCCGGCCGCATGCCGCCCTTTCCCGGAATGGGCTACCCGTTGGTCCCCGGCTACGAGTCCGTCGGTACGGTGATCGAGGCCGGCGCCGATGCTGCGGTTCGGGTCGGCCACACTGTCTTCGTCCCCGGCGCGCGCTGCTTCGGCGCCGTCCGCGGCCTGTTCGGCGGTGCCGCCTCGCACCTCGTCGCCCCGGCGGCCCGCCTCGTGCCCGTGGATGCCGCGCTCGGCGACCGCGCCTGCCTGATCGCGCTCGCCGCGACTGCCTACCGGGCGCTCGGAGGCCTTCGTCCCGGGGCGACGCCGCTCATCGTCGGGCACGGGGTGCTCGGGCGGCTCCTCGCGCGTCTCACCGTGGCGGCCGGCGCCGAGCCGACCGTCTGGGAGCGGGACCCCGCCCGGCGGGAGGGTAGCCCCGGCTACATGGTCCTGGCGCCCGAGGAGGATGCCCGGCGCGACTATGCGGTCATCACCGATGTCAGCGGCGACGCCTCCGGTCTCGACGGCCTGATCGCCCGCCTGGCGCCCGGCGGCGAGATCGTGCTCGCCGGCTTCTACGAGGCGCCCCTGTCCTTCGCCTTCCCGCCCGCCTTCATGCGCGAGGCGCGAATCCGGATCTCGGCCGAGTTCCGCCCCGACGATCTCGCCGCCGTCACGGCTCTGATCGAGGGCGGCCGGCTCTCCCTCGACGGGCTGATCACTCATCGCGTCCCGGCGGCGCAAGCCCAGGACGCCTACCGCACCGCCTTCGCCGATCCCGCCTGCCTGAAGATGATTCTCGATTGGAGGGACGCTGCGTGAACGTTCAGCTCAGCAAGGCCGCCCTCGACCAGGCCACCCAGCTCCGCGCGGAGGCGGCGATCGAGCCGGATGCGGTCCCGACCGCCCCGGTGAAGAAAGAGACGCAGATCATCGCGATCTACGGCAAGGGCGGCATCGGCAAGTCGTTTACGCTGGCCAATCTCAGCTACATGATGGCCCAGCAGGGCAAGAAGGTCCTGCTGATCGGCTGCGACCCGAAGAGCGACACGACCTCGCTGCTGTTTGGCGGCAAGGCCTGCCCGACCATCATCGAGACCTCGACCCGCAAGAAGCTCGCCGGCGAGCCGGTGGCGATCGGCGATGTCTGCTTCAAGCGCGACGGCGTCTACGCCATGGAGCTCGGCGGGCCCGAGGTCGGGCGCGGCTGCGGCGGGCGAGGCATCATTCACGGCTTCGAGCTGCTGGAGAAGCTCGGCTTCCACGAATGGGGCTTCGACTTCGTCCTGCTCGATTTCCTGGGCGACGTGGTCTGCGGCGGCTTCGGCCTGCCGATCGCCCGGGACATGTGCCAGAAGGTCATCGTCGTCGGCTCGAACGACCTGCAATCGCTCTACGTCGCCAACAACGTCTGCTCGGCGGTGGAGTATTTCCGCAAGCTCGGCGGCAATGTCGGCGTCGGCGGCCTGGTGATCAACAAGGATGACGGCACCGGGGAGGCGCAGGCCTTCGCGGACGCCGCCGGTATCCCGGTCCTGGCCTCGATCCCGGCCGACGACGACATCCGCCGCAAGAGCGCCAATTACGAGATCATCGGCCGGCCAGAGAGCCGCTGGGGCAGCCTGTTCTCGGACCTGGCGGCCAACGTCGCCGAGGCGGCCCCGCACCGGCCGACGCCGCTGACGCAGGACGGGCTGCTCGGCCTGTTCTCCAGCGACGTGACCGGCCGCGACGTGGTCCTGGTCCCGGCGACTCACGAGGACATGTGCGGCGTCGCCCACGTGGCCAAGCCGTCCCTCGAAGTCGTCTACGACGAGGTCTAGGGCATGGCCGTCTCCCTCGACATCGCCGATCTGCGCGCCCGCCAGGCGGCCACGCCCGTCGACCTCGCCGCCACCAAGGGCGACGGGCACGGCTGTCACGCCGGCAAGGACGCGATGCGGGCGGCCGCCGAGGCGGCCGGCATGTCGGAGACCCTGGCGCAGCTGCGCAGCGACTACCCGCAGGGCCCGCACGACCAGCCGCAGAGCATGTGCCCGGCCTTCGGCTCGCTGCGGGTTGGCCTGCGCATGCGCCGGACCGCCACGATCCTCTCGGGCAGCGCCTGCTGTGTCTACGGCCTGACCTTCACCTCGCATTTCTACGGCGCAAGGCGCAGCGTCGGCTACGTGCCGTTCAACTCGGAGACGCTGGTCACCGGCAAGCTGTTCGAGGACATCCGCGAGGCGGTCCACGCCACCGCGAAGCCGGAGGATTACGACGCCGTCGTCGTCATCAACCTCTGCGTACCGACCGCTTCGGGCGTCCCGCTCCGCCTGTTGCCGAAGGAGATCGACGGCGTCCGGGTGATCGGCATCGATGTTCCCGGCTTCGGCGTGCCGACCCATGCCGAGGCCAAGGACGTGCTGGCCGGGGCGATGCTCAAGGTCGCCCGCACCGAGGCCGAGCAGGGCCCGGTCGCGACCCCGCGCGGCGGCCGGTCGGAACGGCCGAGCGTGGCGCTGCTCGGCGAGATCTTCCCGGCCGACCCGGTGGTGATCGGTGCGCTGCTGGAGCCGTTGGGCCTCGCTGCCGGGCCGGTTGTGCCGACCCGCGAATGGCGCGAGCTCTACGCCGCCCTGGATTGCGCCGCGGTGGCGGCGATCCACCCGTTCTACACGGCGTCGATCCGTGAGTTCGAGGCGGCGGGCCGTCCCGTGGTGGGCTCCGCCCCGGTGGGCGTCGACGGCACAGCGGATTGGCTCGACCGGATCGGCGAGGCCTGCGGCGTCGCCCGGGCGACCGTCGAGGCGGCCAAGAACCGGTTGCTGCCGGGTATTCAGGGCGCGCTCGCCGCCATGCCGATCAAGGGCCGGATCACGCTCTCGGGCTACGAGGGTTCGGAATTGCTGGTGGCCCGCCTGCTGGTCGAGAGCGGCGCCGAGGTGCCCTATGTCGGCACCGCCTGCCCGCGCACGCCGTGGTCCGAGGCGGACCGCGACTGGCTCGAGGCCCGCGGGACGCAGGTGCAGTACCGCGCCTCGCTGGAGGACGACCTCTACGCGCTGGATTCTCTGAAGCCCGACCTCACTATCGGCACCACGCCGGTGGTGCAGCGGGCCAAGGAGCGCGGCACGCCCGCCCTCTACTTCACCAACCTGATCTCGGCGCGCCCGCTTATGGGCTCGGTCGGCGCCGGCTCCCTGGCGCGGGTGATCAACGGCGCGCTGGCCAACAAGCCCCGCTTCGACGCGATGCGCGACTTCTTCGAAGGTGTCGGCACCGGCCACGCCGCCGGCGTCTGGCAGGACACGCCGCAGCGGCGGCAGGGCCCGAAGATCGAGGGCCCGAAGAAGCCGATCGGGGAGATGGCGTGATGCTGATCCTCGATCACGACAGGGCCGGGGGCTACTGGGGCGCGGTCTACGTCTTCACGGCGATCAAGGGGCTGCAGGTTGTCATCGACGGTCCGGTCGGCTGCGAGAACCTGCCGGTCACCTCGGTGCTGCACTACACCGACGCGTTGCCGCCGCACGAGCTGCCGATCGTCGTCACCGGGCTGGCCGAGGAGGAACTCGGCCGCCACGGCACCGAGGGCGCAATGAAGCGCGCCCATGCCACCCTCGATCCGGGCCTGCCCAGCGTGGTGGTGACCGGCTCGATCGCCGAGATGATCGGCGGCGGCGTGACGCCCGAGGGCACCGGCCTGCAGCGCTTCCTGCCGCGCACCATCGACGAGGATCAGTGGCAGGCGGCCGACCGCGCGATGCGCTGGCTCTGGCAGGAATACGGGGCGCGAAAGTTCGCCAAGACGGGCATTCCGGCCCGGCCCGAGAAGAAGCCCGGCGAGAAGCCGCGGGTGAACATCATCGGGCCGGCCTACGGCACCTTCAACATGCCCTCGGACCTCGCCGAAATCCGGCGGCTGGTCGAGGGGATCGGCGCCGAGGTTAACCTGACCTTCCCGCTGGGCTCGCACTTGGCGGACGTGCCCAAGCTCGTCAACGCCGACGCCAATATCTGCCTCTACCGGGAGTTCGGGCGCCTGCTCTGCGAGGCGCTGGAGCGGCCCTACCTGCAGGCGCCGATCGGCGTCCTCTCGACCACGAAGTTCCTGCGCTCCCTCGGCGAGATCCTGGGCCTCGACCCGGAGCCGTTCATCGAGCGCGAGCGCCACACCACGATCAAGCCGGTCTGGGACCTCTGGCGCTCGGTCACGCAGGATTTCTTCGGGACCGCCAGCTTCGGGATCGTCGCGACCGAGACCTACGCCCGGGGCGTCCGGCACTTCCTCGAAGACGAGATGGGCCTGCCCTGCACCTTCGCGTTCAGCCGGTCGGCCGGGCAAAAGCCCGACAACGACGCCGTCCGCAGGGCCGTCGCCGAGAAGCCGCCGCTGGTCCTGTTCGGCTCGTTCAACGAGCGGATGTACCTCGCCGAGTGCGGGGCGCGGGCGACCTACATCCCGGCCTCGTTCCCCGGTGCGATCATCCGGCGCCACACCGGCACGCCGTTCATGGGGTTCGCGGGCGCGACCTACCTGGTTCAGGAAGTCTGCAACGCCCTGTTCGACACGCTCTTCCACATCCTGCCGCTCGCCCGCGACATGGACGCGGTCGAAGCGACCCCGGCGCGCCACCACCGCGAGCTGCCCTGGGACGAGGCCGCGCGCGCGGCCCTCGACGACCTGGTCGAGGCGCAGCCGGTGCTGGCCCGGATCTCCGCCGCCAAGCGCCTGCGCGACGCCGCCGAGCGCGCCGCTCGCTCAGCCGAAGCCGCCGCCGTGGCCACCGCCCATGTGGCCCGCGCCCGCGCCGATCTCGCCGGGGGGATCCCCGCATGAGCCGCCTTTCCGTTCCCCCCAGAGGAGACCTGCCGATGCGCACGATGGTCCCGACCGCCCGCCTGCACCAGGAAGCCCTTCAGTTCCGGCTGATCCTGGCTGCGACCTACCCGTGCTTCCTGGCCGCCGCCGCCTTCGCCCGGTTCAAGCCGGCCCGGGATGCGTCCCGCTCCGGCCTCGCGCCGCCGCGCCGCTCGGTGTTCGGCGAGGCCCGGGCCATGGCGGTCCAGGCGATCCCCTTCGCCTTCATGGGCTGAACGCCCTGATCGAGACGCTTCCGTCCGGTGACGCGGGGGAAGTCAAGCCGTGACCGCCGCGCGCGCCACGGCAGAACCCGTCGCGCTTCCTTCGGGGGCGCGGCCAACACACGGAGGTCTGAACGATGGCCGGTGGACCCGTTGCAACAGAAAGACCGAGCAGCCTGTCCGGGCTGACGGAACCGGAAGCCAAGGAGTTCCACGCGATCTTCCTGACGAGCTTCCTGATCTTCACGGCGATCGCCGTGGTCGCCCACATCCTCGTCTGGCTGTGGCGTCCGTGGCTTCCCGGACCGCAGGGCTACGCCTCCCTCGAGGGCGTCGGCGATGCGGCCCGCGCCATCGTCACGCTGATCGGCTGAGGAGGATCGGATGCACAAGGTCTGGTTACTGTTCGATCCGCGGCGCACCCTGGTGGCTCTGTTCACCTTCCTCTTCATCCTGGCGCTGCTGATCCACTTCATCCTGCTCTCGACCGACCGGTTCAACTGGCTGGAAGGTCCGCGGCAGAACAAGGCCGCGAGCAACATCACGCTCGCGCTGCCGAGCATGCCCGCCTGATCCAGGCTGGCCGGGACCGCGGCACGCGACGGCCGCGGTCCCAAAACCACAAACCGTTCCGGCCGGGCTGAGGAGTGTCCGCCATGGCGATGCTGAGCTTCGAGCGAAAGTACAGGATCCGCGGCGGCACGCTGCTCGGCGGCGACCTGTTCGACTTCTGGGTCGGACCGTTCTTCGTCGGATTCTTCGGCGTCACCGGGCTGTTCTTCACCGTGCTCGGCACCGCGCTGGTGATCTACGGGGCCGCGATCGGGCCGACCTGGAACATCTGGCAGATCAATATCGCGCCCCCCGACATCACCTACGGGCTGAAGCTCGCGCCGCTCAAGGAGGGCGGCCTCTGGCAGATCATCACGATGTGCGCGCTCGGCTCGTTCCTGTCGTGGATGATGCGCGAGGTCGAGATCTGCCGGAAGCTCGGCATCGGCTACCATGTGCCCTTCGCCTTCGGGGTGGCGATCTTCGCCTATTTCACCCTGGTGGTGATCCGGCCGTTCCTGATGGGCGCCTGGGGTTACGGGTTCCCGTACGGCATCCTCAGCCACCTCGATTGGGTGTCGAACACCGGATACCAATACCTCCACTTCCACTACAATCCGGCGCACATGCTGGCCGTGACGTTCTTCTTTACGACGACTCTGGCGCTGGCGATGCACGGCGGCCTGATCCTCTCGGCGACCAACCCGAAGCCGGGCGAGACGGTGAAGACCCCCGAGCACGAGGACACTTTCTTCCGCGACACGATCGGCTACTCGATCGGCACGCTCGGCATCCACCGGCTCGGCCTGTTCCTAGCCCTGTCGGCGGGCTTCTGGAGCGCCGTCTGCATCGTGATCAGCGGGCCGTTCTGGACGCAGGGCTGGCCGCAATGGTGGGGCTGGTGGCTGAACCTGCCGGTCTGGCGCTGAGACACCCGTCGCCCGCCGAGAATCGGGCGAAGCGACACCAATGATCCAAGCCGGCGCCGCACGACGCGTGCGGCACGCCGCGGGGAGGGCGGGCGATGGCCTATTACCAGAACATCTTCACCCAGGTTCAGGTTCGCCCGCTGGAGCCGGAGCACGGCATCCCGGTGAGCTCGAACGACCGGGTCGGCCGGCCGTTCAACAGCTACCTGTTCGGCCTGCTGGGCAACAGCCAAGTCGGCCCGATCTACATCGGCTACGTCGCCGCCCTGTCGATGGTCTGCGGCCTGATTGCCTTCGAGATCATCGGGCTGAATATGTGGGCCTCGGTGAACTGGGATCCGGTGCAGTTCGCCCGGCAATTGCCCTGGCTCGCCCTGGAGCCGCCCCTGCCGAAATACGGGCTAAAGGTCCTGCCGCCGCTCAACGAGGGCGGTTGGTGGCTGATCGCCGGCTTCTTCCTGACGGCCTCGATCCTGCTCTGGTGGGTCCACCTCTACCGCCGGGCCCGGGCGCTCGGGCTGGGCACCCACGTGCCATGGGCCTTCGCGTCGGCGATCTGGCTCTACCTCGTCCTCGGCTTCATCCGGCCGCTGATGATGGGCTCGTGGTCGGAGGCCGTGCCGTTCGGCATCTTCCCGCATCTCGATTGGACCGCGGCGTTCTCCCTCCGCTACGGCAACCTGTTCTACAACCCGTTCCACATGCTCTCGATCACGTTCCTGTACGGATCGACGCTGCTGTTCGCGATGCACGGGGGCACCATCCTGGCCTGCTCGCGCTACGGCGCCGACCGCGAGATCGACCAGATCGTCGACCGCGGCACCGCCACCGAGCGCGCCGCCCTGTTCTGGCGCTGGACCATGGGCTTCAACGCCACGATGGAATCCATCCACCGCTGGGCCTGGTGGTTCGCGGTGCTCACGACGCTGACCGGCGGCATCGGCATCCTGCTCACCGGCACCGTGGTCGACAACTGGTACCTCTGGGCGGTCAAGCACGGCGTCGCCCCGTCCTATCCGCAGGTCTACGGCCCGATCGTCGACCCCGCCCATCTCGCACCCGGCATGAAGCCGTGAGGAGGCCGTCATGAAGACGATTCTGGCGGTGGTCGGCGGGGCGCTCGCCCTGTTCCTCACCATCGCGATGTTCGGGGGCGCGGGCTGGACCCATCCCCCCATGGCGGCCAAGCAGACCGGCTTCCGCGGCACCGGCATGGACCTGATCCGGACCCGGTCCGGCAACGCGGCGCTGGCGGCGGCCAACGTTGCCCCGGCCCCCGCCGACCCGGCCGAGGCCGGCGGCGAGAAGGCCTCGGCGGTCTACGAGAACGTGCAGGTTCTGGGAGACCTCTCGGCCGAGCAGTTCAACCGGCTGATGGTGTCGATCACCGAGTGGGTGGCGCCCCAGCAGGGCTGCACCTACTGCCACAGCACCGAGAACATGGCCTCCGACGAGCTGTACCAGAAGCGGGTCGCCCGGCGGATGCTGCAGATGACCCAGACGATCAACGCGTCCTGGAAGGAGAACCACGTCCACGAGGCGGGCGTGACCTGCTACACCTGCCACCGGGGCAATCCGGTGCCGGCCAACATCTGGTTCGACCGGCCCATCCAGGGTGAGGGCCGGTTCATCCCGCGCAACAACAGCCAGAACGTGGCGTCCGCGGAGGTCGGCAACACCTCGCTGCCCTACGACGTCTACCAGGCCTTCTACCAGCACAAGGACACGCCGGAGGACGCGGTGCGGGTCAACGCGACCACGGTGCTGCCCGAGACCAAGGGCAAGCCGATCCAGGATGCGGAGAAGACCTTCGCGATCATGATCAGCATGTCGCAATCGCTCGGGGTGAACTGCACCTTCTGCCACAACACCCGGTCGGTGGCGCAATGGGATACCAGCACGCCCAACCGGGTCCATGCCTGGTACGGCATCCGCATGGTGCGGGACCTGAACCAGGACTTCATGGAGCCGCTCACCTCGACCTTCCCGCGCAACCGGCTCGGGGCGATGGGCGACGTGCCGAAAATCAACTGCGCCACCTGCCACAACGGCGCGAACAAGCCGCTCAACGGCGCGAACGTGATCGGCCCCTATCCGGAGCTCGCAAACCCGACCATCGAGGCGAGCCTGCCCACCGGCGAGGCGAAGGATCCGATCCCCGGCACCACCATGCCGGCCCTCAAGCCGTCGAAGCCATCGAAGCCGTAAGGTGATTCTGCGAAGCGCCGGAGTGATCCGGCGCTTCGTCATGCGCCAGCTACAGGGAACCGCGATACGATACGGGCGTCGACCGTCAACGGCCGAGCTCGGCCCTGGAGGCGCCCGTGACCATCACCATCTCGAACCTGCAGCCGCTCATCGCGATCCTGGCCGGGATCCTGATCCTGATCGCGCCCCGTCTGCTCAACTACATCGTGGCGATCTACCTGATCGTGGTCGGCGTGATCGGTCTCGGGCTGCTGCGCGGCCTTACCTAAAGTCGTTTCACCGGCGCGAATCCTGACAGACTGCGCTGCGCGTCAGCCGCGTGCGCACAAGCCCGCAATGCGTTCATCTTGCGTTGCGTTGCGGGATGGTCCAACCCGCGCCCATCAGCTCGGCCTGTGCCGGGCATCAGATACGGACGGGTTCGATATGGCGACCGGCAGCGCGAAGTGGGTCTATGCCTTCGGCGACGGCAAAGCGGAGGGCAAGTCGCAGATGCGCGACCTCCTCGGCGGCAAGGGGGCCAACCTGGCCGAGATGTGCAACCTCGGCCTTCCGGTGCCGCCCGGCTTCACCATCACCACCGAGGTCTGCACCTACTATTACGATCACGGCAAGGCCTACCCGCCGGAGCTGAAGGACCAGGTCGCCGCCGCGCTGACCCAGATCGGCAACCTCACTGGCCGCAAGTTCGGCGACGCGTCGAATCCGCTGCTGGTCTCGGTCCGCTCGGGCGCCCGGGCGTCGATGCCGGGCATGATGGATACGGTGCTGAACCTCGGCCTCAACGACCAGACGGTTCTGGCGCTGGCCAAGGAGGCCGACGACGAGCGCTTCGCCTACGATTCCTACCGCCGCTTCATCACCATGTACTCGAACGTGGTGCTGGGCGTTGAGCACCACGCCTTCGAGGAGGCGCTGGAGCACTACAAGGAAGGCAAGGGCTACGACCTCGACACCGAGCTCGGGGCCGAGGATTGGAAGACCCTGATCCAGACCTACAAGAAGATCGTCCGCGACGAGCACGGCTCGGACTTCCCGCAAGGGGCCGAAGACCAGCTCTGGGGCGCGATCAGCGCCGTGTTCAATTCCTGGATGATCCCGCGGGCCAAAAAGTACCGCGAGTTGAACAGCATCCCGGAAAGCTGGGGCACGGCCGTCAACGTCCAGGCCATGGTGTTCGGCAATATGGGCGACACGTCGGCGACCGGCGTCGCCTTCACCCGCAACCCCTCCACCGGCGAGAAGGCGCTCTACGGCGAGTTCCTGATCAACGCCCAGGGCGAGGACGTGGTGGCGGGTATCCGCACGCCGCAGAACATCACGGAAAAGGCCCGGATCGAGGCCGAGAGCGACAAGCCTTCCATGGAGAAGGCCATGCCCGAGAGCTACGCGGAGCTGACCCGGATCTACGGGATCCTGGAAGCGCATTACCGCGACATGCAGGACATGGAGTTCACCATCGAGAAGGGTAAGCTCTGGATGCTCCAGACCCGCAACGGCAAGCGCACGGCCAAGGCGGCCCTGCGCATCGCCGTGGATCTGGCCGGCGAGGGGCTGATCTCCCGCGAGGAGGCGATCGGCCGGGTCGAGCCCTCGGCTCTCGACCAGCTCCTGCACCCGACGATCGACCCGAAGGCAGACCGCAAGGTCATCGCCTCCGGACTCCCGGCCTCCCCGGGGGCGGCGACCGGCGAGATCGTGTTCAACTCCGAGGATGCCGAGGCGCTGCGCAAGGCCGAGCGCAAGTGCATCCTGGTGCGGATCGAGACCTCGCCCGAAGACATCCACGGCATGCACGCCGCCGAGGGCATCCTGACCACCCGCGGCGGCATGACCAGCCACGCGGCCGTGGTCGCCCGCGGCATGGGCAAGCCCTGCGTCTCCGGCGTCGGCTCGATCCGGATCGACTACAAGGCGCAGACCCTTAAGGTCGGCGACGCCACCCTGAAGGCGGGCGACCGGATCACCATCGACGGCTCGACGGGCCAGGTGATTCAGGGCGAGGTGAAGATGCTCGAGCCCGAGCTGTCGGGCGACTTCGCGACGCTGATGGAATGGGCCGACCAGTTCCGCGGCATGAAGGTGCGGGCCAACGCCGACACCCCGACCGACGCCCGCACCGCGCGGAATTTCGGCGCCGAGGGCATCGGCCTGTGCCGCACCGAGCACATGTTCTTCGAGGGTGACCGCATCATCGCGGTCCGCGAGATGATCCTGGCCGACGACGCCGAGGGCCGCCGCGCGGCGCTGGCGAAGATCCTGCCCTATCAGCGGCAGGACTTCGTCGAGCTGTTCACGATCATGTCCGGCCTTCCGGTGACGATCCGCCTGCTCGATCCGCCGCTGCACGAGTTCCTGCCGCACACCGATGCCGAGGTGGCCGAGGTCGTGAAGGCCACCGGCGTCTCGGAGGACAAGATCCGCCACCGGATGCGGGAATTGTCCGAGCACAACCCGATGCTCGGCTTCCGCGGCTGCCGCCTGGCGATCGCCTTCCCGGAGATCGCCGAGATGCAGGCCCGGGCGATCTTCGAGGCCGCCGTCCAGGCCGCCGCCGATACCGGCAGCCCGGTCACCCCCGAGGTGATGGTGCCGCTGGTCTTCACCCGCACCGAGTTCGACATCGTGAAGGCGCGGATCGACGCCATGGCCAAGGCGGTGTCCGAGGAGAAGGGCGCCACCCTGAATTACCAGGTCGGCACCATGATCGAGCTGCCGCGGGCGGCGCTGAAGGCCGGCGAGATCGCGCAGACCGCCGAGTTCTTCTCGTTCGGCACCAACGACCTCACACAGACGGCGCTCGGCATCTCCCGTGACGACGCGGCGACCTTCCTGGGTCCCTACACCCAGAAGGGCATCCTGGCGGCCGACCCGTTCATCACCATCGATCAGGAGGGCGTGGGTGAGCTGGTCCGCATCGGCGTCGAGCGCGGCCGCGCCACGCGTCCGGACATCAAGCTCGGCATCTGCGGTGAGCATGGCGGCGACCCGGCCTCGATCGGGTTCTGCCAGGAGGTCGGGCTCGATTACGTCTCCTGCTCGCCCTACCGCGTGCCGATCGCCCGCCTCGCCGCGGCCCAGGCCGCGCTCGGCAAGGTGCTCGGCAAGGAAGGCTGAGCCGACCGGATGCACGGGTATCGGGGGCGGTTTCCCGCCCCCGATACCGGCGATCAACCAAGCCCAGACGAAAGGCCGTTGATAATTGCTGTCGACGGTTGAACTCGGTCCACAGCTGCACGTTTATTGATCGAGCCGACAGGCGGCGTGCGGTGCCCATCGCTCCGTCCCGGGCCCAGCGTCAGGCGCCAGAATCACCGGCCATGATTCCACGCAGCTCCGCTCCGCTCTATGCCGGCACCGCCAACGCGGCCCCCGTTCCGCGCGCCGCCGTGCGGGCCTATCTCGCGACGGTCGCGGGCCTCGGCGCGATGGTGACCGCCGTGATGCTGATGATGTCGGTGGCGGCCAATAGCGGTGGCGAGGCCGAGCGCATCGCCGACACGCAGGATGACGGCTACGCCGCGACCCTGGTCTCCGCCCTGGCGATCAACCTGTCCAAGCCGCTTCGGTAAGCGCCGCCCCGTCCCACCGTCGACGCTTCAGCGCGTCCCGCGCGTCGCCGAGCCGGTGAAGCGCGCAGCGGTGAGCTCGTCGCCGGGGCTCTTCGCGCTGAACCGGGTCGCGACCGGTCCGGGCTTCGCCGCCACGACCGCGTCCGGGGCCGCTTCGCGGATGCGGGTGGCCGCGACCCGTACCGGCACGCCCCGGCCGGCCGGAGCCGCCACAGGGCCGGCGGAGGCGGCCTCGAACAGCGAGCGCAATTGCGCTTTCGCGTCGGCGTCGGCCGCCACCAGTGGCCGCCGCGGCGCCGGCTCGGCAGGCACGTCGCGGATGAGCGCGCGGCCTGCGCCCGGCGCGGCCAGGTTGGCCATCCCGCCATCGAGCGCGGCGAACTGGACCGGACGCGGCGGCGGCAGCGGCATGGTGATGGCGGCGGCCGCGACCGCGCTGAAATCGGAGGGCCGACGGGGCGGCAGGGGCGCCAGGACGGCGGACGCGACCTCGTCCGCGGCGGGCTTCTCGACGGTGAGCAGGGCGCGCGCGTCGACCGGCTGGCTCGCTCCGGCATTGGCCTGATCGGGGCGGGCGAGGGTGTTGCGCAGCGTGTCGTCGGCGGTCGGCGCCGCGTAGGCCAGGGCGGCGCGGGTGCCGACCGGATCCTGCGGATCGGCGCTCGCCACGGCGACCACGGGGGCCTGCCGGCCGCGCTTCGCCACCGGCGCTGGCGGCGGTGCCGCGGCCGGCTCGGGCGCCGAGGAGCCGCCGCCGAACAGGCTCGCCAGGAACCCGAACAGGCCGGGCCCGTCCTCCTCCTCGCCGCTCGCCATCTGGGTGGTGAGGCCGGCCACGGTGCCGCCCCGGGCCAGGATCTCGGCCTTCGCCTCTTCGTAGCGAGGGAAGGGGCGGTTGTCGCTCGCCAGGTGGACCGTCTTTCCGTCCGGGAACAGGCGGGCGAGCTGGTCGTGGGTCATGCGCGGCCACATCCGCACCGAGCCGACGTCGAGATGGACGAAGGGCGTGCCGGCATGCGGGTACCAGCCCACGCCGCCGCGCTGCATCTGGAGCCCGACCTCGCGGATCCGGTCGATCGAGACCTCAGGCAGATAGAAGTCCATCGCCTTGCCGAGCATGTGCTGGCTGAACTCGGCGACCATCCGCGACCGCCGCCGCAGCATCGCGTTGGTGCCGGGCGAGCGATAGGCCGAGACCACGTGGATCGGCTGGGTCGCGCCGACCTGCCGGTAGGCTTCCCAGACCGTGTCGAACAGGCGCGGATCCATCTTGATCGGCTCGTTCACCCGCCAATCGCGCAGCAGCCAGTTCAGCTGCTCGAGCGCCGCACGGTCGTAGCGACCATCGCGCTTGAACGTGATGGTCGCGCTCTCCTTGGTGTGCGTGTGGAAGATCGTGAGCGAGCGGGTATCGCCGTTGGCCACCGCGTTTTCGGTCTCGGCCGCGCCGGCGATCAGGCCGAGCGTCGCGCCGCACAGGGCGAGGACGAGGTGTCGGGCGGTTCTGCGCAGGCTCGGCACGATGGTCCTGATCCTCTCCCGAACCCGCGAAGGGCATGCGGCGGATATGCGGTCGAGGCGGTCGGCCCGCGGGGCCGAAGCCATGTCCCTTCGCCGAATGTGCGAGGGAAACGGCTAAGGCTGGACCGTGGCAAAATCGTGCCCGGCTGTGCGCCTGCGCACCCGAGAGTTGAGGGCGGAGGCTTGGAGTGAACCTACCACCAGCCCCGCGAGACCGGCGCCGGCGCGGGCGTCCACAGGCCGGGCTCGCCGTATTCCGGCGCGCTGTCGGCGCGGGCCGCCCGGCGGACGTGACGACCCGGCGAGTCGTAATCGTCGTAGCGCGCGCTCGGCTCCGGCTCGGCGTAGCGGCGGGGACGTGCGGCCTCGCGGCGGGGCGCCGGACGAGCCTGGGCCACCGGCGCGGCCTCGGGCTTGCGGCGTGCCTTCTCCTCCGGGAGCTTGGCGATCGCCGGTCCGCCACCGCCGGGCAGGCCGAGCGCGGCGCGCATCGGGGCGTCGTAGCCGTAGAGGTCCGGCAGGGTGCGGAACGTGCCGCCATCGTCCACGTAGGCGGTGAAATAAGCGAGGTGCACCGGCAGCTTGGCCGGCAGCCGGATCGTGCGCTCGCCCTTGCCGATCAGCTTCTTCAGGCGCGCCTCGGACCAGTCCGGCAGGACCGCGTCGGCCAGACGGAACGGATCGTCGACGCGGACGCAGCCATGGCTGAAGTCCCGCTTGGCCGCCGAGAACAGCGAGCGGTTCGGCGTATCGTGCAGGTACACCGCGTGCTGGTTCGGGAACATGAACTTGATGAAGCCGAGCGCGTTGCGCTCCCCCGGCGGCTGGCGCAGAGAGACATGGCCGCCGCGACGCACCACCTCGTAGCCGCCCCAGGTCTTGCCGCCGTAGCCCGCGAGCTTCGGCGCCATGGTCTTGAGGATGGAGGGCGGCACGTACCAGGACGGGTTGACCACCGCGTATTCCATCAGCCCCGAGAAGAGCGGCGTGCGCGATTCCGGCTTGCCGACGATCACCCGGGCCTCGTCGCGCAGGCTGCCGCCGCGATAGGCGCGCAGGCGGTATTCCGGGACGTTGACCAGGATGTAGTCCGATCCGAGGTCTCCCGGCAGCCAGCGCCAGCGTTCCATGTTGACGATCAGCTCGGCCTCGCTGCCGCTCGCCCGCGCCGGGCGGCCGGCATCGGCGAGGGCCAGGACGGTCTGGACGTTGAGCACGCCGTTTCCGGGCAGACCGCGGCCGCGCTGGAACTTGGCGATCGCGTCGGAGACGACGGAATCGTATTCCTCCGGCTCGCCCGGCGGGCGGTCGAAGGTGCCGGCCGGGCGCGTCTCGAGGCCGAAATGCGCGCGCAGCAGCGGCACGCGCGGATCGCGCATGCCCACCCGCAGCGCGGGACCCGGGGGCAGGCGCAGGGGCTTCACGGCGGCGGCAGGCGCCGGCCCGCGCAAGCTCGCGAGCCGCGCCTTGAGGGCCAGATAGCCGGCCGTGGCCGGGTTGTAGCCCTGCAAGGCGTCGCCCGCCTTCGCGCCGGCATCGGAGAGCTTGCTCAGAACCGCGTCGGCGGTCGGCAGGTCGAGCTGCGGGGTGATGAGACGGGAGATCGACGCGAGGTTGATCCGGCCGCCGCGGGCGTCCCGGGCGTAGACCAGGGCCGCCGCCGAGAAGCGGAGATCGGCATCGGCCACCGCCTTCTCGTCGGGTTTCTCGGCGAGGTTCGGGACCGCATAGGCCCGGGCGTCGAGCCCATCCTCGCCGGCGGCGGCCAGGCGCGCCGAAACCGATTTGGCGGCTTCCGTCCAAGCCCCGTCGGCGATCCAGAGCGGCTTGTAGGCGCGGGCCTCATAGAAGGCCCGGATCCCGTCGCGGTCCTTGCCGGTGAGCCGCAGCAGCAGCGGCGCGGATTCGCCGAACCGCGCCAAGACGGCCGCGGCCAGGGGATCGGTGGGAACGACCGGTGTCGTCGCCACCGGGGCCGGGGCCGGCTCGGCCTTCGGCGCCTCGGGCTTGTAGTCGGGCAGCGCGGTCGAGACCGGATCGGCCCCGGCCGGCTCCGGGTGCGGAGCCGGCTGCGAGGCCGGTACAGGCGCCGGCTCGGGCGGGCTCGCCGGGGTGCCGAGGGTCGCCGGATCGAGCGCCGCCGTTTCGGCGCTGAGCGCGCCTGCCGAGGCCAGCGTTCCGGTCATAAGGGCGGCCAGCGCGACGAGGCTGGAGCGCGGGACGCGCATCGTGATCTCCCGGGACGCGGCGGCAGAGCCGCACGCTCAGATTGTGATTATCCGCTCAAGCGTGGCGTTGAGCAACTGCAGTCTTCGTCAGGTAAAATTCAGTTCTGATGATGTGACATCTCATGGAAATGCCACACGAAGCGTAATGGATTGGTCGTGTCCGCGAGATCCGCAGATCCGCACAGGTGTTCCGAACGCCATCGCGTCCCGAACGGCACGGTGCGCTAGCACACCCGGCCGCTCAGGCGGCGTCCTCGGTCTTCTCGTCGCCCTCCAGACCGAGGTCCTTCAGCTTGCGGTAGAGGGTGGATCGGCCGATTCCGAGGCGGCGCGACACCTCCGACATGCGTTGCCGGTAGAATTGCAGCGCGAAGCGGATGATCTCCGCTTCCAGCACATCCATGGTCTTCATCTCGCCGGTCTCCTCGGTGACCAGCGACATGGCGTGGGGATCGCGAACCTCGACGCGGACGATCTCGCGCACCGGCTCCGGTGCGTAGGCCGGCATCTGCGGTTGGGTGGGCGCCGCCGGAATGCGGACATCGAAGCCTTCGACCTGGGCGGCGATCTGCGGAAACTCGGCCACGGTCAGCTCGTCGCAATCGGCGAGCACGACGGCGCGGAACAGCGCGTTCTCCAGCTGGCGGACATTGCCCGGCCAGGGATAGCGCGTCAGCAGGGCCATCGCCTCCGGGGCGATCGCCCGCACCCGCTTGCCTTCCTCGGCGGAGAACCGGGCGCAGAAGGAGCGCACCAGATCCGGGATGTCCTCCCGGCGGGCGCGCAGGGGCGGCAGGGTCATGGGGAAGACGTTGAGACGATAATATAGGTCCTCGCGGAACTTGCCTTCCTTCACGAGGTCGAGGAGCGAGCGGTTCGTGGCCGAGATCAGCCGGATATCGACCCGGACCGAGCGCTTGCCGCCGACCGGATCGACCTCGCCCTCCTGGAGCGCGCGCAGCAGCTTCACCTGGGCGTCGAGGGGCAGCTCGCCGATCTCGTCGAGGAACAGGGTGCCGCCCGAGGCCTCGACGAACTTGCCCGCGTGTTTCTCGGTGGCGCCGGTGAACGCCCCCTTCTCGTGGCCGAACAGGGTCGACTCGACGAGGTTCTCAGGGATCGCCCCGCAATTGACCGTGACGAACGGCTTGCCGCGCCGGTCGCCCGAGCCCTGGATCGCGCGCGCCAGCACCTCCTTGCCGACGCCGGACTCGCCCTCGATCAGCACCGGGATGTTGGATTTGGCCGCCCGCTCGGCGAGGCGGATGACCCGCTCCATGTCCGGGCTCTTGGAGGTCAGGTCCTTGAAGGTCAGCGCCCCGGAGGCGCGGCGGCGCATGCGGCGCACCTCCTCCTCCAGCACGTCGACCCGCAGCGCGTTCTTGATCGAGACCTGCAGGCGCTCGGCGCCGGCCGGCTTGACCACGAAATCGACGGCTCCCGCCCGCATGGCGGTGACCACGGCGTCGATCGAGCCGTTCGAGGTCTGGACGATCACCGGGGTGTCGAGGCCGCCGCTGCGCATCTCGGCCAGCACCCCGAGCCCGTCGAGCCCCGGCATCACGAGATCGAGAAGCACCACGTCCGCGCCCTCGGTCTTCAGCACCGTCAGGGCCTCCGCCCCGGTCTCCACAACCCGCGCGTTGAAGCCGAACCGGCGCACCGCCGCCTCGGCGAGGCGACGCTGAACCGGATCGTCGTCCACGATGAGGATTGTGGTGGACATGGCGGCTCCCTGAACGGCGCGTCAGGCCCGGATACGGCCCGGGACCGGCCCGCGCCGCACCGCCTGAGTCGGCGAGTGTTTCGTTTCGAACCGTAGGGTGACCCAGAGACGTAAAGTGGCGCTTAACGACGTTTGCGCCGTCTCGTCACCGCGCCGGATGCGTCCGGGCGACCGGCCACGTTGAACGCGTGGCCGCGCGCTCGATATCAGGGTACGGGTCTGACACCCCCCAAAAGGATCGCGAGACATGATGCCGAGCACCACCGCTTCGCCGGTGAACGTCCGTCTGCCGGAGGGCGTGAGCGCCGCACGCGCCGCAGCCAAGGCCGTCGACCTCGGCCATCTTCCGGAATGGGATCTGTCCGACCTCTATCCCGGCATCGAGGCGCCGGAATTTGCCGCCGACATGACCCGGGCCGAGGAGGAATGCCGGCGCTTCTCCGAGACCTATGCCGGCCGCATCGCCGCGCTGGCCGCCGCGCCGGACGCGTCGGAGCGTCTCGCCGAGGCGGTCCGCGCCTATGAGGGGATCGAGGATCTGCTCGGCAAGCTGATGTCGTTCGCCGGTCTGGTCTATTCCGGGGACACCACGGACGAGGCCCGGGCCAAGTTCTACGGCGACACCCGCGAGCGCCTGACCGACGCCTCGGCCGACCTGCTGTTCTTCGCCCTCGAGCTGAACCGGATCGACGACGCCGTGATGGATGCGGCGATGGCCCAGGGACCGCTTGCCCATTACGCGCCCTGGATCGAGGACCTGCGCCGCGAGAAGCCCCATCAGCTCGACGACCGCACCGAGAAGCTGTTCCTCGAAAAATCCGTCACCGCGAACGCGGCCTGGGACCGGCTGTTCAACGAGACGATCGCGGGCTTACGCTTCACGGTCCAGGGCGAGCAGATGCCCCTCGAGCCGACCCTGAACAAGCTGCAGGACCCGGACGGCGCCGTCCGCAAGGAGGCGGCCGGGGCGATCAGCGAGGTTCTACGCAGCAATCTGCGCGTGTTCACGCTGATCACCAACACCCTGGCCAAGGACAAGGAAATCTCGGACCGCTGGCGCGGCTTCAAGGATGTCGCCGACGCGCGCCATCTCGCCAACCGGGTCGAGCCGGAGGTGGTGGCGGCCCTGGTCGATGCCGTGCGGGAGGCCTATCCGCGGCTCTCGCACCGCTATTACCGGCTGAAGGCGAAATGGTTCGGGCAGGACGCGCTGCCCTACTGGGATAGGAACGCGCCGCTGCCGAAGGTCGAGCAGCGCACCATTCCCTGGACCGAGGCGCGCGATACGGTCCTGTCGGCCTACGATGCCTTCTCGCCGAAGATGGCCGGCATCGCGAAGCGCTTCTTCGACGAGAGCTGGATCGACGCGCCGACCCGGCCCGGCAAGGCGCCGGGCGCCTTCGCGCACCCGACCGTGCCGTCGGTCCATCCCTACGTGCTGGTCAATTACCAGGGCAAGCCGCGGGACGTGATGACGCTCGCCCACGAGCTGGGCCACGGCGTCCACCAGGTGCTGGCCGGACCGAACGGCGCCCTGATGGCGCCGACGCCTCTGACCCTGGCCGAGACCGCCAGCGTGTTCGGCGAGATGCTGACCTTCCGCAAGCTGCTCGCGGCGACCACGGACACGACCCAGCGCCGGGCCATGCTCGCCGCCAAAGTCGAGGACATGATCAACACGGTGGTGCGCCAGATCGCGTTCTACTCGTTCGAACGGAAGGTCCACCTGGCCCGCGCCAAGGGTGAGTTGACCAGCGACCAGATCAACGCCCTGTGGCTCTCGGTCCAGGCCGAATCCCTGGGGCCGGCCATCACGCTGGATGCGGGTTACGAGCCGTTCTGGGCCTATATCCCGCACTTCATCCACTCGCCGTTCTACGTCTACGCCTATGCGTTCGGCGATTGCCTGGTGAACTCGCTCTACGGTGTCTACGCGCAGGCGGAGCCGGGCTTCGTCGATCGCTACTTCGCCCTGCTCGCGGCGGGCGGCTCGAAGCCCTACGGGGAGTTGCTCGCCCCGTTCGGGCTCGACGCGAAGGACCCGGGCTTCTGGCAGATCGGCCTCGGGATGATCGAGGGGATGATCGTCGAGCTGGAGGGGATGGAAGGCCAGGGCTGACCGACTTCCGAGCTGGCCTCCGTGATGTTATACACAAAGTATAACATCACGGAGGCGACCATGAAGCTCGAGGTCAAACGCGTCGGCAATTCGACCGGTCTGATCCTACCGAAGGATTTCCTGGCGAAGCTCAATCTCGCGCAAGGCGATTGGCTCTACGTCACCGAGAATGCCGATGGGTCCGTGCGGTTGTCGCCCTACGACCCGACCTTCGAGAAGGGGATGAAGGTCGCCGAGAAGGCGATGAAGACCTATCGTAACGCCCTGTCGGAACTCGCCAAATGACAGCCGATCGTCGGATCGTCTGGCTCACGAGCGATCTCGTGACGGCGATTCATGCGCTGCAGTGGAAGCAATTCGGCGGCCCGGCCAGCCTACCCGACGAAGGCGCCCTCGAATCAGCGCTGGGCCGATTCGTCAATCGCGCGGCCTCTGCCGAGGACAGCGCTCATATTGACCTTGCCGAACTCGCGGCTGCCTATGCCTTCGGCATCGCCAAAAACCATCCGTTCATCGACGGTAACAAACGGGCTGCGCTCTTGGCGCTCGTGACGTTTCTCGGGCTCAACGATATCGATTTCTTGGTCGACGAGGCTGAAGCCGTTGTGATGATAGGTGGCCTCGCCGCCGGCGAGATCGACGAATCCGGCCTGACCCGGTGGGTCCGGGACAACTGGCCCGCCGGCTGAGCCGCCGCGGCGCAGCGACCCGGCGGTCTGGTACGCCGACCGCAGACGCTTATGTCCGGACCAGCATCGAGGAAGATCCTGGACAATGGCCGAGACCGATCGCGAAGCCAATCGCTTCTCCGCGCGCGCGGGGCGCTACGCCAGCGTGGGCGCCAATGTCGGCGGCGTCGCCGCCCGCATGGCCATGTCCCGGCTGTTCGGCAAGGAGGGCACGACCAGCGCCGCCGCCCTGGCGCAGGCGCTCGGCGGGCTGAAAGGGCCGATCATGAAGGTGGCGCAGCTGCTCGCCACGATCCCGGACCTGCTGCCGCCTGAATATGCCGCCGAGCTCCAGAAGCTGCAGGCCGATGCGCCGCCCATGGGCGCGGCCTTCGTCAAGCGGCGGATGCAATCCGAGTTGGGACTGGGCTGGCAGGGCCGGTTCGGCAGCTTCGACCTGAAACCCGCCGCCGCGGCCTCGCTCGGCCAGGTCCATCGCGCCTCCACCAAGGAGGGCGAGCGGCTGGCGTGCAAGCTCCAGTACCCGGACATGCAATCGGCCGTGGAGGCCGACCTCAAGCAGCTGGAGATCGCCTTCGCGCTTCATCGCCGGATGAACAGCTGGCTCGACACCCGTGAGATCGCCAAGGAGATCGGCGCGCGGGTGCGCGAGGAGCTGGATTACGAGCGCGAGGCCAAGCATGCGAGCCTCTACGGCGAGGTGCTCAAGGATATCGATGCGGTGCGGGTGCCGCGGGTCTTTCCCGATCTGTCGACCAAGCGCCTGCTGACCCTCGGCTGGCTCGACGGCGACAAGATCCTGGGCTTCGCCGAGGAGCCGGTGGAGGTGCGCAACCGCATCGCGCAGGCGATGTTCAAGGCGTGGTGGCACCCGTTCAGCCGCGCCGCCGTCATCCACGGCGACCCGCATCTCGGCAACTACACCGTCTTCTCGGAGGGCGGCGAGGCGGCCGGCATCAACCTGCTGGATTACGGCTGCGTGCGGATCTTCCATCCGCGCTTCGTCGGCGGCGTGGTCGACCTGTATCGCGGCCTGCTGGAGGAAGACGCGGCCCGAATCGTCCATGCCTACGAGGTCTGGGGCTTCAAGAATCTCGACAAGGAGAAGATCGAGATCCTGAACATCTGGGCGCGCTTCATCTACGGGCCGCTCCTGGAGGATCGCACCCGCACCGTGGCGGACGGGGTCAAGCCCGGTGAATATGGCCGGCGCCAGGCGTTCCAGGTGCACCAGGCGCTCAAGGAGCGCGGCCCGGTGACCGTGCCGCAGGAATTCGTGTTCATGGATCGCGCCGCCGTCGGCCTCGGCGCCGTGTTCCTGCACCTGCGCTCGGAGCTGAACTACCACCGCCTGTTCGAGGCCGAAATCGAGCACTTTTCGCTGGAGACTCTCGGCGAGCGGCAAAGCCAGATCCTGGCCCAGGCCGGATTGCCGAAACCGGCGTAATCGCCCCCCGGAAGTCCACCGAGAGGGCGATCAACTTGCGTGCGTCCGATTGCGGCAGGAAAACGCTTGAGCTACATCCCGGGGTGACCACAAGAAGTCGCATCCAAGGGAAACGAGCGCACGATGGCCGACAGTGAGACGGTGGCCGGGCACACCTACAGCCCGGCGATGGACGCCAACACCCACGAGCAGACCTACCGCGGCTTCGTTCGCTTCGTCGAGATCGGCACGGGCGTCGTCATTTGCTGGGTCCTGGCGCTGGCCGTGGGCGGTATCCGCGAAGCCTGGCTGCTCGCGATTCTCAGCGTGATCGTATCGGGTGCGGCCGGCGCCGTCGGCGCCCTGGCCCCGGCCATCGGCTGGCGCGGCCCCCTCGTGGTCGGGATCCTGCTCTTCCTCTATCTCGCCTTCGCCTGAGGCCGCGGGACCGGCCGCTCGCCCCGGGCCCTCCTCCTGAAAGGCGGTTGCCGGCTTTCAGGGCGCGATGCGGCGCCCGGGGCTCGAGCGGTCCGATGACGCATTGAAGCGTGGCAGTCCAAGCGACATGCCACGGGTTACATTCGCTCTGGTTCCATCAGCGCAACCTTCATTCGCGTCTCGAAAAGCCGTGCCGGTTCGCGCATTCGAGAGGCCAAGCTTATTCAGGGGAAGCCTCGCATGCGCATTGCTGTGCTGTCCGAGACGGACTCTGCGGAATCGCGGGTCGCTGCGGTTCCGGAGACCGTCAAGAAGTTCAAGGCGCTGGGCGCCGACATCACCGTGCAGGCGGGCGCCGGGCTGAAGGCCGGGATCCTCGATAGCGAGTACGAAGCGGCCGGGGCCGAGATCGCCGGCAGCGCCGCCGATGCGGCGCGCGATGCCGATCTCGTCCTCAAGGTCCGCCGCCCGGCGGGCGAGGAGCTGTCGCTGCTCAAGCGCGGCGCCACCGTGATCGCGATCATGGATCCCTACGGCAACGAGGCCGCGCTGAAGGCCATGGCCGAGGCCGGGGTTTCGGGTTTCGCCATGGAGCTGATGCCGCGCATCACCCGCGCCCAGGTGATGGACGTGCTGTCCTCGCAGGCGAACCTGGCCGGCTATCGAGCCGTCGTCGACGGTGCCGCCGAGTACGGACGGGCCATGCCGATGATGATGACCGCCGCCGGCACCGTGCCGGCCGCCCGCGTCTTCATCATGGGCGTCGGCGTCGCCGGCCTCCAGGCCATCGCCACCGCCCGGCGCCTCGGCGCGGTCGTGACCGCCACGGACGTGCGCCCCGCCACCAAGGAACAGGTCGAATCGCTCGGCGCGAAGTTCGTCGCCGTCGAGGATGACGAGTTTAAGCAGGCCGAGACCGCGGGCGGCTACGCCAAGGAGATGTCCGCCGGCTATCAGGCCAAGCAGGCCGAGCTGGTGAAGGGCCACATCGCCAAGCAGGACATCGTCATCACGACGGCGCTGATCCCCGGCCGCCCGGCGCCCAAGCTCGTCTCCGAGGAGATGGTCGCCTCGATGAAGCCGGGCTCGGTCCTGGTCGATCTCGCGGTCGAGCGCGGCGGCAACGTCGCCGGCGCCAAGCCGGGCGAGGTCGTGGTGACCGATCGCGGCGTGAAGATCGTCGGCCACACCAACGTCCCGGGGCGCCTGGCCGCCACGGCTTCGAGCCTCTACGCGCGCAACCTCTACGCCTTCGTCGAGACGCTGATCGACAAGGAGACTAAGGCGCTGGCGATCAGCTGGGACGACGAGTTGGTCAAGGCGACCAACCTGACCCGCGACGGCTCCGTGGTTCACGCCTCCTTCCAGGCGAAGACCGATGGCCCAGCCTCGGAGGCCGCAGCGGTCGGCCTGGCGAAGTCGGAGACCGGCAAGGCCGAGGCCGCCCCGGCCCCGTCGGGCGCGCACTGAAGATCGGTCGAGAGGAGAAGCAGAATGGCAAACGTCGTCGTCCCTCCCGATCAGGCGGCTGATCAGACCCGCGTGCTGGCCGATGCCGCGCGTGCCGCGGCCGAGGTCGCACGCAACGCCGCCGACCAGGCCCAGGCGATCGCCGCCGGCATGGGCCACGGGCTGAGCGCTGCCACCGGCGGCGCCGTCGACCCGTTCGTCTTCCAGCTGGCGATCTTTGTCCTGGCGATTTTCGTCGGCTACTACGTGGTCTGGTCGGTCACCCCGGCCCTGCATACCCCGCTGATGTCGGTGACCAACGCGATCTCGTCGGTGATCATCGTGGGCGCGCTCCTGGCGGCCGGCGTTCCGCTGCTGGAGAAGGGCACCGGCTGGGCCCGCGCCTTCGGCTTCCTCGGCATCGTGCTCGCCAGCGTGAACATCTTCGGGGGCTTCCTCGTCACCCAGCGCATGCTCGGCATGTACAAGAAGAAGGCCTGAGACGATGTCCCAGAACGTCTCCGCCCTTCTCTACATCGTCGCCGGCGTCCTGTTCATCATGGCGCTGCGGGGGCTGTCGCACCCGACCACGTCGCGCCAGGGCAACCTTTACGGCATGATCGGCATGGCTCTGGCCGTGCTCACCACCCTGGTCGGCCATCCGCCCGCCGGGTTCGGCGCCTGGATCCTGGTGATCCTCGGCATCGGGATCGGCGGCGGCGCCGGTGCGGTCATCGCTAAGCGCGTGCCGATGACGGCGATGCCGCAGCTCGTGGCCGCCTTCCACTCGCTGGTCGGCCTGGCGGCCGTGGCCGGCGCCGCGGCGACGCTCTACGCCCCGCAGGCGGTGGGCATCCTCGAGAACGGCCACATCCACAAGCAGTCGCTGTTCGAGATGGCGCTCGGCGCGGCCATCGGCGCGATCACCTTCACCGGTTCGGTCATCGCCTTCGCCAAGCTCGACGGGCGGATGTCCGGCAAGCCGATCATGCTGCCGCAGCGGCACCTCATCAATATCGGCCTCGCGGTCGCCCTGGTTCTGCTGCTCGTCCTGTTCATCGGCAACGAGAGCAAGGCGATCTTCTGGCTGATCGTGCTGCTGTCCTTCGCGCTGGGCGGCCTGCTGATCATCCCGATCGGCGGCGCCGACATGCCCGTCGTCGTGTCGATGCTGAACTCGTATTCGGGTTGGGCCGCGGCCGGCATCGGCTTCACCCTGGGCAACCTCGCGCTGATCATCACCGGCGCCCTGGTCGGCTCCTCGGGCGCGATCCTGTCCTACATCATGTGCCACGCGATGAACCGGTCGTTCGTATCGGTGATCCTGGGCGGGTTCGGTGGCGACGCCGCCGCGGCCGGCCCGGGCCAGGTCGAGACGCGCCCGGTCAAGCAGGGCTCGGCCGACGACGCGGCCTACATCATGAAGAACGCCGAGCGCGTGATCATCGTCCCGGGCTACGGCATGGCGGTGGCGCAGGCGCAACACAGCCTGCGCGAGATGGCCGACCTCCTGAAGAAGGAGGGTGTCGACGTGAAATACGCCATTCATCCGGTGGCGGGCCGCATGCCGGGCCACATGAACGTCCTGCTCGCCGAAGCGAACGTGCCCTACGACGAGGTGTTCGAGCTGGAGGACATCAACGGCGAGTTCCCGCAGGCCGACGTGGCCTTCGTGATCGGCGCCAACGACGTCACCAACCCGGCCGCCAAGACCGACAAGGCCTCGCCGATCTACGGCATGCCGATCCTCGACGTGGAGCGGGCCAAGACCGTGCTGTTCATCAAGCGCGGCATGGGCTCGGGCTATGCCGGTGTTGAGAACGAGGTGTTCTTCCGCGACAACACCATGATGCTGTTCGGCGATGCCAAGAAGGTTGTCGACAACATCCTCAAGGCGTTCTGAGACCAGCCGAAAATCGGATGGGGCAGGGGGCGGGCAGCGATGCCCGCCCTTTTGTTTTGCCGGCCCCGCGTCGAGCGCCGTCGTTGTTGCCGTGGCGCCCGCGATTCTGACGCCGACCCGGTGTAGAGTGCCGCCCGTGTCCGCCGCCGCCGCCTCGTTGCTCGCCGATCCGCCGCCATTCCTCGGTGTCGCCGCCTCCGTGACCGGCCGGCGCTGGCAGGAGCGCTGCGCCGGCATGGCGGTGCAGAATCACATCGCCAAGATGGTCCAGGCGCATGGCCTGCCGGAATTGCTGGCGCGCGTGCTGGCCGGCCGGCAGGTGGCGCCGGACGAGGCGGCCCGCCATCTGGCGCCGCGCCTGCGCGATCTGATGCCGGATCCGGACACGCTGCTCGACATGGATGCGGCGGTGCGCCGACTGGTCCGTGCGATCCGCCGCGGCGAGGTGGTCGCGGTGTTCGGCGATTACGACGTCGACGGCGCGGCCAGCGCCGCGATGCTCGCCGGCTATCTCCGTCAGCTCGGCCTCCGGGCCCCGATCCACATCCCGGATCGGATCACCGAGGGCTACGGCCCCAACATCGCGGCGATCACTGCTTTGGCGGCCGAGGGCGCGACCCTGCTGGTCTGCGTCGACTGCGGCACCAGCGGCCACGGACCGCTGGAAGAGGCCGAGAAGCTGGGCCTCGACGTGATCGTCCTGGATCACCACGCGGCCGCCGAGCTCCTACCCCCGGCCCGGGCCGTGGTGAATCCCAATCGGCTCGACGACCTGTCGGGGCTCGGCCATCTCTGCGCCGCGGGCGTCGTGTTCCTCACGCTGGCCGCCCTCAACCGCGCCCTGCGCCGGGAGGGCTTTTTCGGGCCGGATCGCCCGGAGCCGCCCCTGACCGACGCCCTCGACCTCGTCGCCCTGGCGACGGTGGCCGACGTGGTGCCGTTGATCGGCCTGAACCGCGCCTTCGTGACCCAGGGCCTGACGGTGATGCGCCACCGCGGGCGCACCGGTCTGGCCGCCCTGCTCGACGCCGCCTCGCTCAGTGAGCCCCCCGAGGCGTGGCATCTGGGCTTCGTGCTCGGGCCGCGGATCAACGCCGGAGGCCGGATCGGCGATTCGGCCCTCGGCGCGCGCCTGCTCACCACGGCGGATCCGGTCGAGGCGACCCGGATCGCGGCCGATCTCGACCGTCTCAACCGCGAGCGCCAGGCGATCGAGGCCCATGCCGTGTCCGAGGCCGAGGCCGAGATGGACCGCGCCCTGACCCTCGACCCCGCCCGGGCCGTGCTGGTGACCGGCAATGCCGAATGGCATCCCGGCATCGTCGGGCTGATCGCGGCGCGGCTCAAGGAGCGTTTCAACCGGCCGGCCTTCGCTTTCGCGATCCGGCCCGATGGCACCGCCACCGGCTCGGGACGCTCGATCCCCGGCGCCGATCTCGGCCTGGCCGTCCGTGCCTGCGTCGAGGCCGGGCTCGCCAGCAAGGGCGGCGGCCACGCCATGGCGGCGGGCGTCACCCTGCGGGCGGACGACATCCCGCGTTTCGAGACGCATCTCGCCGCTTTGCTCGGCGCCAGCGTCGCGGTCTCGCGTGCGGCCGACGCCCTGATGATCGACGGCGGCCTCAGCGCCGGCGGCGCCACCGCCGAGACCGTCCGGCTGCTGCAGCGGGCCGGCCCGTTCGGGCAGGGGGCGCCGGAGCCGGTCTTCGCGCTGGGCCGGCACCGGCTGGTCGATGCCGCGGTGGTCGGGTCGAGCCATGTCCGCGCCCGGCTGCGGAGCCGCGACGGTCAGGCCGTCGGCGCGATCTGCTTTCGGGCGGCCGAACGGCCGCTCGGGCAGGCGCTGCTGAAAGGGATCGGCCAGGAGATGCATGTGGCCGGCACGCTGTCCTGCGACCGCTGGCGGGGTGCCGAGCGGGCGCAGCTGCGGATCATCGATCTGGCGCCGGCCGAGGGCTGAGACCGCTCAGCCGCCGGCCATCACCAGCGCCCAGAACCGTTTGTAGCGGGTGTTCGGGGCATCGACGCGGGCGATGCCGATCCGCCGGATCTGCGGAAGCAGCATGTTCTTGTTGTGCTCGGGGCTGGCCTTCCAGCGGGCAAGCACCTGCTCGAAGGTCTCGGAGCCGGCGCTGAGGTTCTCGGCGGCGTAGGACCGCGCCAGGCCTGCCGAGGCCATGCGTGACGTGAAGCTGCCGCCGACATCGTGGCTGAGCTGTCCGTGCCGGGCATTGTTGCCGGCCTGGAAGGCGGCGGCCTTCACCAGGCCGGTGTCGACGATGACCGGGCTCAGCCCGTGCTGGACCCGGTAGGCCGAGATCGCAGCCGCGGCGGCGACCTCGTCGAGGATCGCGGTATGGGTCGCGTTCTCCACGGTCGGTTCGGGCGTGAAGGACAGGCCGCTGCAACCGGCGAGCGATAGCGACAGGGCGGCGGCGAAGGCGGGAAGGATTTTCGACACGGGGACAGGGATTCCGGAGGGGATGGGTCTCCCTCCGGCTCGGTTGCGGCGAAACCGCGGCGCCGGTGGTGGCTCCGGTGCCGCGACGCCGGACCGTGGCGCCGCGGCCACGGCACTCACGCCGCCAGGGCGTCGCCCCCGAGCATCACCGGCGCGAAGACCCGCAGGAGGTCGGGGTCGAGATGGCCCACCCCGTCAGTCATGATCGCCAGGGCCTCGGCGGGGCTCGCGGGCTTCCGGTAGGCGCGGCGCTCGGTCAGAGCCGAGAACACGTCGCAGATCGCCACGATCCGCACGAGATCGGAGATCGTCCGGCCAGAGAGCCGATCCGGGTATCCGGTCCCGTCGAGACGCTCGTGATGATGCAGGACGACGTCGATGACCTCGTCCTCGAACGTGCCCTGCGCCCGAAGGAGGTCGGCCCCGATGACGGGATGGCGCTGCATGAGCCGCAACTCCTCGGGATCGAGATGGCCGGGCTTGTTCAGGATCTCGCTCGGGATGCGGCACTTGCCGATATCGTGGAGGAGGGCGGCGCGGACCACCCGTCCGAGATCGACCCGGCCCAGCCCGATCTGCGCACCGAAACTCGCGGCATGGCCGGCGACCCCGAGCGTGTGCTGGTAGACCCCGACATCGTGGCGCCAGACTTCGGCGAGCCACGCCGTGATCCCGGCTTCTGAGACGGCGGCGAGCACCAGATCGGTTCCGCGCTCGATATCGGCGCGCTGCAAACCGGCGCCGAGGGCCGCGCTGTCGAACAGCTCGGACACGATCGCGGTGGCGTCCGAGACCTGCCCGACGAGTTTCTGCCGGCGCGTCTCCGCCGAGCGGGTGACCGCCTCGATCATTGCGAAGACGTTGGCCAGCACCACCTGGCGCGGGGCCGCGGCGGGCAGCTGGCGCAGGTGCGGGGCCGGTTTGGCGGGCTCGCCGCGGACGAGCACGAGACGCGGGACCGGAAGCCCGCGATGGGTCAGCGCCGGCTCGAGAGCCGCGGCTTGGGCCGGATGCAGATCCAGGACGATGAGATGGGGCCGGCCCTGTGGAAGCGCCGCATTTGCCGGGACGGCCCGGCAATCCATCACCAGAGCGATGGCCCGTTCCAGGGCGGCCCGTTCCGTGGGGCGATCCGAGATCAGCAGGACGAACGGACCATTCGTGGTCCGCGAAGAGGTGCCGAGGGCCAACGCGGTTGCTCCCTCGCCCGCATGGTCAACGATCCGTTGACCTTAGCGGGAACCTTTGAGGAAAGCGTTAACCCTACGCAGTTTGCCAGCGTATAGACGCCGGAATAGCAGTCTTCAGGCGAGGCTGACGGCGCCGTCCTGACGGGTCTGCTGCGTGGCGACCTTGCCGGCATCGGAGGCCGGGCTCAGGACGTCGGCCAGCTTGACGGCCAGCAGGGCCTGGCAGGCGGCGAGGGCGACGAACACGACGAGGAAGCTGGCGATCATGGTGAGGCTCCGGTGCGGCCCGAATGGCCACGCGATGTTGCGATGCCAGAGATGCCATCTCGCACCGCAAACTGGTATACCAGATGCCGAATGCCACTCATGTTTCGGACGCATAAGCGACGGGAACCATGGGCGAAAGCCCGGCCTCGGTGCCCGACCCTGGCCCGAAACCCGCTTGATGCCAGCACCAAACGATCAGTGATTTGGCGGGCCTATGGTGCGCTGCAAGCGCGGCCGTGCAGGCGCCGTATCGGTGTCGCCGGCGGTGCATCCGGGGTTCGACGGAGGCTCCGGCCGGGCGTGGCGCTCAGTCCAAGTAGTCGCCGTAGGTGTCCACGTGCTGAGCCAGGCCGAGGCCGTGTTCGCGCACCAGCCGCTCGGCCTTGTCGGCGTCCCGCGCTTCCAGGGCCGCGATGATCGCCACGTGCTCGCGGATCGACCGCTCGGCCCGATCGCCCTGGCGGAGCGCGGTGCTGCGGATCCCCCGCACATGCATCAGCAGGTTGCTGGTGAGCTCGGCGATCGGCTCGCAATGGCCCAGCGCGATGATCCGCTGATGGAAACGGATATTGGCGTCCGAATACTCGTCGATGTGCTCGGCCGGCTGCCCTTCATAGAATTCGGGGAACGACTCGCGCAGGGCGCGCAGCTGCGCGTCGGTGGCGCGGGTGCAGGCGAGGCGGGCCGCCATGCTCTCCAGCGCCGTCCAGGCGTGGATCATGCCGACGATCTCGCGCTTGTTCTTCTTGATGACGAAGACGCCGCGCCGCGCTTCCGACCGGACGAACCCTTCCTGCTCCAACACGGTGAGCGCCTCGCGCACGGGCGTGCGGCTGACCCCGAGATCCTGCGACAGTTTCCGCTCGTCGAGCCGGACCTCATCGGGCCGCCCGTAGATGTCCATGTTGGTAATAGCAGTCTTGAGCGCTTCATAAGCCAGGGTCCGTAAACTCGAGCTGGCGACGATCGGTTTAACGCTCAACGGTTCAGAGTTCGACATGCCTCGTCCAGTCGGCCCATGCCCATAATTTCTCGCACGTGTTGTCTGTCGTGCGCTCATAAAACGAACTAGCCCAAACCTTTTCCCGATCCTAGCCAAATGCGCGGCGACTCCACAGAGCGCTCGTCGGCAGGTTCCCGGACACGCCGGCCATGATCGGCCCTTTCCGGAACGGTAATGCCGAAAATTCGGCCCACGTCTGACAAGCCGCGGTAATCCTGCGGCGTATTCGTGTATTTTTGTGCAGGATCGATTGACAGACTCGCCGGACCTCAGCACCATTCTGCTGGCATACCGTAGACCAGCGGGGCGCAAGAGAGACCTTTCGGCGGTGAAGGGCGGAACCGCCGAGACTTCATTTGTCCGCCAGACAAGAATTTTTCAAAGCACGTCGCGCGCTTTGTACTGCCAAGGGCGGCTCCGCCGGGCCATAAACACAGCCGGCGTTCGAGAGAAAATAATAAATCCAATCTGGAGGGAAGCGTATGTCCGAGACCACCAAACCGGTTGGGCGGGGCCGATGGCTCCAGCTGACATTCGGCGTCGTCTGCATGTGCATGATCGCCAACATGCAGTACGGCTGGACGTTCTTCGTGAACCCAATGCAGGAGCGGCACGGCTGGGACCGCGCCGCGATCCAGGTCGCCTTCACGCTGTTCGTGGTCACCGAGACCTGGCTGGTGCCGATCGAGGGCTGGTTCGTCGATAAGTACGGCCCGCGGATCGTCACCCTGTTCGGCGGCCTGCTCTGCGGCATCGCCTGGGTGATGAACTCCTACGCGGAGTCGCTCACGATGTTGTACGTGGCCGCGGCCATCGGCGGCACCGGTGCGGGCGCGGTCTACGGCACTTGCGTCGGCAACTCCCTCAAGTGGTTCCCGGATCGGCGCGGTCTCGCGGCCGGCATCACCGCGATGGGCTTCGGCGCCGGCTCGGCGCTCACGGTCGTGCCGATCCAGGCGATGATCAAGTCTCAGGGCTACGAGGCCGCGTTCTTCTACTTCGGCATCGGCCAGGGCCTGATCGTGATGCTGATCGCCCTGTTCCTGCGCTCGCCGGTCAAGGGCCAGGTCCCGGATGTCGCCCGGGTCAGCCAGTCCAAGCGCGACTTCAAGCCGGGCGAGATGGTGCGCACCCCGATCTTCTGGGTGATGTACGCCATGTTCGTCATGATGGCCGCCGGCGGCCTGATGGCGACCGCGCAGCTCGGGCCGATCGCCAAGGACTTCAAGATCGCCGACGTCCCGGTCTCGCTGCTCGGGATCACGCTGCCGGCGCTCACCTTCGCGGCGACGCTGGACCGGGTGCTCAACGGCGTGACGCGGCCGTTCTTCGGCTGGGTCTCGGACCATATCGGCCGCGAGAACACGATGTTCATCTCCTTCGCCATCGAAGGCCTGGGCATCTACGCGCTGAGCCAGTTCGGCGAGAACCCGATCGCCTTCGTGCTGCTCACCGGCCTGGTGTTCTTCGCCTGGGGTGAGATCTACTCGCTGTTCCCGGCGACCTGCGGCGACACGTTCGGCTCGAAATACGCGGCGACCAATGCCGGCCTGCTCTACACGGCCAAGGGGACCGCGGCGCTCATCGTGCCCTATACCAGTGTGCTCACCACCATGACCGGCAGCTGGCACACGGTGTTCCTGGTGGCGGCCGGGCTCAACATCCTGGCGGCGTTCCTGGCCCTGTTCGTGCTCAAGCCGATGCGGGCGGCCTACACCAAGGCGCCGCAGACGAACCTCGCGCCGGTGCTCGCCCAGTAAGGCGCATCCGAGCGATCGACAGGAGGCCCGGCGCCGGCTTTACGGCGCCGGGCCTTCGCGCGTACCCGGTACCGGGTTCATCCGAGGATCGGGCATGGATACGGACGAGCGGAACGCACGCGCGAGCGTGGTGGCGGCGGCGCGGGATCTCGACGCGCAGGGGTTGAACCGCGGGACCTCGGGCAACGTCTCGGTGCGGTTCCGCGACGGCCTCCTGATCACGCCCTCGGGGCTGCCCACGGCGCGCATGCGCCCGGAGGACATCGTGCCCCTGGCCTTCGACGGGACCCACCCGGCAGGGCTCAAGCCGTCCTCGGAATGGCGCTTCCACCGGGACATCCTGGCGGCGCGACCCGAGATGGGCGCCGTCGTCCACGCCCACCCGATCCATAGTACCGCCTTCGCCCTGTGCGGGCGGGAGATCCCGGCGGTGCATTACATGGTCGCGGCCTTCGGCGGCCCGAACGTGCGCTGCGCGCCCTACGCGCCCTACGGTACGGCCGAGCTATCCGAACTCGCTCTGGTGGCGCTGAAGGACCGGAACGTCTGCCTGCTCGCCAATCACGGCATGATCGCCGCCGGGGAGAGCCTGGAAAAGGCGCTGTGGCTCGCCGTCGAGCTCGAGACTTTGTGCTGGCAATACGCCGTGGCGCTCCAGGTCGGCGCCCCGAACATCCTGTCCGACCATGAGATCAACAGCACCGTGGAGCGCTTCCGCGGCTACGGGCTCAACGCCGCCGACAAAGGCTGAACCGCCGCCCAGACAATCTGCAACGTTCACGCCCCGGCCCATTCAAGGCGTGACGCGCTCTCCTCCCCCTCATGGCTACGGGCTACACAGGTTTCGAACGGAACCGTGATCAACCCGTGGGCGCAGAAAGCGCGGGTCCCCTGTCCCGTGCGGGAGAGGGACACGGTGAGGGACCAGGGTTTTCCGGAGAGGTCGCATCCCTCACCCCAACCCTCTCCCGCTCGGGAGAGCGACTGTCTGTCGGGTCAAGGGGCGATTGCGAGGTCGCGTCGGATATCGCGGGCCTTTGCGTTGAGGCGCACGAGCAGCTTGCGGGCGAGCGCGACGCGGATGAGCTTTTTGGGCTTTCCGGCCTGGCTCAACCGATGGTGGAGGTCGGCGAAGTCAGGCTCGTACCGGCGCACGATCTCGGCGACGACGAACAGGACGCCGCGCACGCCCGCGCGGCCGCCGCGCACCGGGCGCTTGCCGGCGCGCCGGCCGCTGTCGTTGGCGATGGGCGCCAGCCCGGCGAGCTTGGCCACGGCCTTGTTGGACAGGGTGCCGATCTCGGGCATCTCGGCCATGAGATGGGCCACCGTGCGGTCGGCCACGCCCTTGATCGTGTGGAAGGTCCGGTCCAGGGCCGCCCAGACCGGATCGTCGGCGATGGCCTGGGCGATGTGGGCTTCCAGCGCCCGGATCTGCCCGGCGGCCGCCGCCAGGACGGCGGTGAACGAGGCGAGCACCGCCGGCTCGGTGACCAGGCGGGCCTGGTTGGCCTGGGCGACCTTCAGCGCCGTGAGCTGGCGCAGGCGCACCACCAGGGCGGTGAGCCGGGCCTGGGTCGGCGCGGCCAGCGGGGTGGGGCGGACTGCCTTGGTCTGCGCGTACCAGGCGATCATCCCGCAATCGATCCGATCCGTCTTCTCCAGGACGCCCATGCCGTCGGCAAACCGGCGCACGGCCCGCGGGTTGACGATCGCGGCCGGGAGGCCCTCGGCCCAGAGCGCGCCAAACACCGCCCGCTCGTACCCGCCGGTGGCCTCCATGACCACCAAGCCGACCCCATGCTCCCGGCAGAACGTCGCGAGTTCGGCATGGCCGTCCGGGGTGTTGGCGACCTGTCGCCACGGACCGTGGCGGCCAATGCGGGCATCCAGCGTGGCGGCGCCGACATCCACTCCACAGATGATGTCTGTCACGGTAACCTGCCTTGTCCATGCGACGGGCTGTCCAGCGACTGTCCGGTCGTGCGTGACGAGGCGGCCTCCGGTCCCAAAGCTCTCCCACGGTTGTGGCCTGAGGGGGGACGGGCGTCAGAGACCGCGCGCGAGGGTCGGCGGCCACCGACCCTCGCGCAGCCCTCATCTCACCATCCCAAAGGGCCGACCGCCAGATACAAGGGGGGGCGGCGCGGCCTACAACAGCGCCTGTGCTTCAAACCTGTGTAGCCCGGAGCCCTTATGGGCATGGAAAACGCGAATCCGCCCCGCTCAGCGGCCGAGGACCTGCCCGAGCGCGATGCCGCCGGAGGCCGCGAACTCGGCGGCCGCGATCTTCTTGCCGTCCTCCGGCTTGACCTTGCGGATCTCGATCCGGCCGCCCTGCGCGCAGACGCTGAACCCGTCCGCGTCGACGGCGATGACCTCGCCGGGCTTGCCCTTCACGTCACCGAGGCGGCGCACCGGGTGCAGGCGCGCGTCGAAGATCTGGAGCTTCTTGCCGTCGAGCGTGGTCCAGGCCCCGGGGGCCGGGTTCGCCGCGCGGATCAGGTTGTAGATCTGGTCGGCATGGGCCGACCAGCGGATCTGGGCTTCCGCGGCCCGGAACCAGCCCTCGTAGCTCGCCGCGTCCTCGTCCTGGTCGATCTCGATATGCTCGCCGGCGACGACCAGATCGGCCGCCTCCAGCATCGCCTCGACACCCATCGGGAACAGGTTGCCGAAGTAGATGTCACCCAGCGTCGCGTCGGCGCCGATCTCGCAGGTCTTCTGCAGGATCACCGGGCCCTCATCGAGACCGTCCGTGGGGCGGAAGATCGTCAGCCCGGTCTGCAGGTCGCCCTTGGCGATTGGCCAGTTGATCGAGGACGGGCCGCGATAGCGCGGCAGCAGGCTCGGATGGTACTGGATCGTCCCGTGCTTCGGGATGGTGACGAAGCTCTGCGGGGCGAATTGCAGCACGTAGGCCATGATGCCGAGATCGGCATTCAGGTCACGCATCGCCGCCTCGGCCTCGGGGCTCTTCAGGCTCGGGAACTGGAAGACCGGGAGGCCCTTCTCAAGGGCGGCGGTCTTCAGGACGTCCGGCTTGGCGCCGGCCTTCTCGGGCGCGCAGAACACCCCCGCCACGGTATCCCCGCGCGTCAGGAACGCGTCCAGGACGGCCTTGCCGAAATCCTGCTGACCGATGACGGCGATGCGCATGGGAAATCCCTGGCGTCGTCCGGCCCCGAAGCGGGGACGGATTCGTTCTGGTTGGACGGCGTGGTGGTGCAGATCGGTTGCGGCGATCCCGGACGCGCGGCCCGGGATCGCCCGTCGGCCTCACTCGGCGGCGATCTTCTGAACGGCACCGATCGCGCCGGACCCGGCGATCTCCTCGACCTCCTCGGCCGAGTACTTGAGCACGTCGCGCAGGATCTCGTCGTTATGCTCGCCCAGCAGGGGCGAGCGCGCGACCTCGGTCGGGCTCGCCGACAGCTTGATGGGGTTGCCCACCGAGAGGTAGCGGCCGCGGGTCGGGTGATCGACCTCGACGATCGTGCCGGTCGCCCGCAGGGCCTCGTCCGCGGCGATCTCCTTCATGGACAGGATCGGGCCGCACGGGATGTCGTGCCCGTTGAGGATGTCCATGGCCTCGAACTTGGACATCTTCATCGTCCAGGCTTCGATGCGGGTGAAGATCTCGTTGAGATGCGGCAGCCGCGCCTTCGGGGAGGCGTAGTTCGGGTCGGTCTTCCAGTCCGGCTCGCCGATGATGTCGCAGATCGGCTCCCAAACCGCGGCCTGCGTGATCACGTAGATGTAGGCGTTCGGGTCCTGCTCCCAGCCCTTGCAGCGCAGGATCCGGCCCGGCTGTCCGCCGCCGGAATCGTTGCCGGCGCGCGGCACGGCCTCCCCGAAGGGGATCCCTTCGCCGAACTGGCTGTATTCCTTCAGCGGACCGTGCTCGAGGCGCTGCTGGTCGCGCAGCTTCACGCGGCAGAGGTTGAGCACGCCGTCCTGCATCGCGCAGTCGACCTTCTGGCCGAGCCCGGTCTGCGTGCGGTGGTAGAGCGCCGTCACGATGCCGAGCGCCAGGTGCAGGCCGGTGCCGGAATCACCGATCTGGGCGCCGGTCACCATCGGGATGCCGTCCCGGAATCCGGTGGTGGAGGCCGAGCCGCCGGCGCATTGCGCGACGTTCTCGTAGACCTTGCACTCCTCGTAGCGGCCGGGCCCGAACCCCTTGACCGAAGCCAGGATCATGCGCGGGTTCTTGGCGTGGATCTTCTCCCAGGTCAGACCCATCCGGGCCAGCGCCCCGGGGGCGAAGTTCTCGACGAGGACATCGCATTCCTCGATCAGGCGCCAGAGCACCTCCTTGCCCTTCGGGTTCTTCGAATCGAGCGTCAGCGAGCGCTTGTTGTGGTTCAGCATCGTGAAATAGAGGCTGTCCACATCCGGAATGTCCTGGAGCTGCTGGCGGGTGGCGTCGCCGACCCCGGGCCGCTCGACCTTGATCACGTCCGCTCCGAACCAGGCCAGGAGCTGGGTGCAGGTCGGGCCGGACTGAACGTGGGTGAAGTCCAGGATGCGGACGCCTTCAAGGGCCTTGCTCATGGTCGGTCTCGGATCTCGGGTCGGGTTTCGGGATTCAGGGTCGGGAGGCGGTTCAGGTCGGTCTCACGGGCGCCGCGCCGCCCGGGGGGCTGCGCTGCGCTTCGGCCGAGGACGCGCGTCTGGTGTTTGCGGACGGACCATGCCGACACTCCCTCCCGATACGCGGCCCCGTCGAATCGCGGTCCCGTCACTTTGGCCCGTTCAGGCGGGCCTTCACGTTTGTATACCACATGCCATTAGCGGGAAGCGAGTACAAAGAAACTCTCGCGAAGGTTGTGGTCAACGCATCAGCTTAGACCCAAGAGTTTTGTGGCTCAACGCGGCTGGGCCAGAGCACAGGGGGAACCGGGTCCCGCCCCCTTGGCATACGTCTCAAGGCAGTCCATCATTCCGCCAAAATCGGTACTCCGCGACGCGGAAGACCGCGCAACAACGCTGAACGAGGAACGCCCATGCTCGCCAGCACTAGCCTGATCAAGTCCTCCTGGATCGCCGTCGATGTCGATCGCGACCGGGCGGAGCGCGTGCTCGTGGTCGAGACCTACATCGCCGTGAGCCCGCTGGAACCGAACTTCGACGCCGCGCAGTACGACCGCGTGCTGTGCTGCGTGCAGAAGGTCCTGAAGGCGCATCCCGAGATCGACCGGGCCTCGATTCTCAGCATGCATCGCGGCTCGGGCTGCACGGCACTGTTCCGGGAGCCGCCCGCGGATGCGGCGCGGCCGGCCGCGGCGTAAATCCGGTTTTTCGGCGGTTGCGCCGCGCCAGAAGCGCGGGCGGCCTGAAGGGGGCGGGCGCGTCCCGCCATGTGTTCGAGGGCCGGCCGATCGCGAGCTGATTTCAGGAACGGTCCGGTTCGGCCTTGGCCGGCGGCTCTATCGCTTCCAGCGCGACCCGGGCGGCGTGGAACCACCAGAGCGGAATGTCGCGATTGGCCTTCGTCAATTCCGACGCCCAGCCCTCCTTCGGCATCACCTCGGCCCGGTCCGCGAACAGCCGAAGCGCACTCTCGGCCCGCTCCCGCCGGCACCGCTCGCGGATCGCGGTGCGTTCGGCCTCGGCGCGGGCATCGGTCTGCTCGATCAGCCGCCGGGTCGCCAATTCGTCGGCGTCGAAGGCGAAATGCTGCCAGAACGCCTCGGCCTCCCGGGCGACGTCCCGTTCCCGCTGCGCGACGGCGAGAGCCGCCTCGGCAGCCTCCTGAGCGGCCTCCGCCGCATGGGTGCGTGCCAGGAGGCGGTTGTTGGCCTCGAGCAACTCGCGCTCGCGCTCCGGCGCCATGCGCTGACGCCGCAGGACACGCAGTTCCTCGTCGCGCGCCGCGCGATCGTCCGCGGCGGCGATCAGCCCCGCGAGGGGCCCGTCCGCCAGGGCGTCGGCACGCCGGAGATAGCGTTCGCGCAATCCCGGATGATCCCTGTCCAGGGCCGGACCATCCCAGGCCGGACGGTCGGCGATCCCGGATCCGTCATGTTCGTAGAGCGACCGAGCCACCGCACGGCGCAGGTCGTCGGCAGGCGAAGTCGCGACGTGTTCATTCATGACGCTACGCTGGCGGCGAGTAACGGGACGGCAATCAACGCGCTTGTCCAGCCGGAGGAGCCATGGGCGCATGACGATCCGGTATCGAGGCGGGGGCAATCGTCACGCCCATGCATTCGTCCGATGGCCTGACGATCCGACACGCACGACTCTTACCGTGCGCGGTCGTTCCGGCCATCCTGTAAAGACGCCGTCGCACGCTTTACGCACCGGTCGCTGTCGAGCCATCACGACATCTTCGCCGATCCCGCTGCCGGTGCGGAAGGTCCATCGGGTCTTGAGAGCCGACGCGACTTTCGGTGGTTCGGACTTATCCTTCAGACTTCCGAGCGATCCGCTCCAGCGCCTCGAACATCGGCTCCAACTCAGCTTTGTCCAATTGGTGGAAGCCGAGGGTCCGGCCCATGATCACGCCCAGAATCGCGAAGAACAGGACCGAACCCTCACCCGGGCAGGCGCTGTTCATCCCGGCGAGCCGCTCGAGCTGGCCCGTCACGAAGGCACGGTAATCGTTCAGGGCCTCGGGATACTCGATCGAGGCGAGGAGCAGGGCACGCGAGGATTCGTCCTCGTCGCAATAGTGCTTCCGGACATGCTCGACCATGGCCAGCGGAAGCTGCGCCGGTCCGGGCTGGATGGCCGCCTCGCAGGCGGCGATATCCGCGCGCATCGCGGCAAGCTTGCGGGCGACGAGCGCCAGGATCAGCGCATCCTTCGAGGCGAAGTGATGCAGCACCCCGCCCTTGCTCAACCCGGCCTCGGCCGCGACGGCGTCGATCGTCAGCGCCCGCGCGCCGCCCTTGCGCAGCACCGCGTCGGCCGCCTCCAGGATGATCTCCGGCCGTTCAGCCAGCCGCTGTCGTTTGACGCGCATGGGTCACCAAATTAAAAACCGACTGGACGGTATGTAAGCGATGAAGTAGGAGGACGTCATGCCGGTGGCCCGATTTTGCCGCGACGGCTGACGGCAAGATTCTCATGATCGCTCTTCGATACACAGCCCTGCTGCTCGCGACGATCACCTTCGCGTCCGCGGCGCAGGCCGCCGAACCGGCGGACGAGCCCGACTCGTCCCTGGCCCGGGTCCGAATCGTCGAGGCGCGCCGTACCTCCGTCGCGTCCGAGGTCGTCCTGACCGGTGACATCCAGGCTCAGGCCCAGGTCAACGTCTCGTTCCGGACGAACGGCAAGGTCGCCGAGCGGCGCGTCGAGGTCGGCGACCATGTCGAGGCCGATCAGGTGCTGGCCGTGCTGGAGCCGCTCACCCAGCGGGCCAATCTCGACAACGCCAAAGCCGCCCTGGTGTCGGCCGAAGCGCTGCTGACCCAGGCCAAGATGGCTTACGAGCGACAGAAGCAGCTCCTGGCCGGCGGCTACACCACGCGGCCGAGCTACGACAATGCCGAGCAGGAAGTCCGGACCACGCAGGCCGCGGTCGATTCCGCCAAGGCCGCCCTCGGGACCGCCCAGGAGCAGTTTTCCTACACGGAGCTGCGCGCCGGCGTCGCGGGGATCGTGACGAGCCGCAGCTTCGAGGTCGGCCAGGTGGTCCAGTCCGGCCAGACCGTCCTGGTCATCGCCCAGGACGGACCGCGGGACGCGGTGTTCAACGTCTACGAGTCGCTGACCGCGCGACCGCCGGGGGACAAGACCATCACGGTCTCGCTGCAGGCGAATCCGGCGATCACAGTCCGCGGGACCGTGCGCGAGATCTCGCCGACCGTGGACGCGTCGAGCGGAACGGTGCGGGTGAAGATCGGTCTGGAGAACACCCCGCCCGCCATGGGGTTGGGTGCCGTGGTCATCGGGCATGGTCGCTTCGCCCCCCACGACGCGGTGATCCTGCCCTGGTCGGCGCTGTATCGCTACGACGGGCACCCGGCGGTCTGGATCTACGACACCGGCCGTCGGACGGTCGCGGTCCGCCCCGTGGACATCGACCGGTACGGGCCGGATGTCATCGCCCTCAAGGGCGGCGTCGAGCCGGGCGAGCGCGTCGTCATCGCGGGCATTCAATTTCTGCGTCCCGGGCAGGAGGTTGCGGCCGCCCTCGTCGAGAGCAACCCATGAAGACGCGCGCGGTTCTGATCCTGGCCGCCTGCGCGGCAATCCTTGGCGGCTGTGGCGGCCACGACGACGAGCCCAAGGATGCCGTGGCGCCGGTGCGGCCGGTGCTCACGCAGGTCGCTGTGCCTGGCGACACGATCACGTTCGGGCCCTTCGCCGGCACGGTCGAGCCGCGCTACCAGTCCCAGCTCGGGTTTCAGATTCCCGGCCGCATGGTGGCGCGGGACGTGACCGTCGGCGACATCGTCAAGAAGGGCCAGCGCCTTGCCGCCCTCGACACCGTGGTCACGCGGTTCGACCTGACGCGGGCCGAGGCCGATTTCGCCGACGCGCGCGCGCAGGCCGAGAACGCGGAGGCCGCCGAGGCCCGCAGCCGCCGCCTGATGTCGGGCAACAACGTCTCGCAGGCGACCCTCGATCAGGCGGTCGCCAAGCGCGACACCGCCCGGGCGCGCGTCGATCAGGCCGCCGCGAGCCTCCAGAAGGCCCGGGATCAGATGGGCTACACCGAGCTCAAGGCCGAGTTCGACGGCGTCGTCACCCAACGCCTGGCCGAAGTCGGGCAGGTGCTGAGCGCCGGACAGGGCGTCGTCACCGTCGCCCGTCCGGAGATCCGCGAGGCCGTCGTGGACGTGCCGGAGCAATATGTCGGCGCGCTGCCGGCCGACGGCGTGTTCACGGTCTCGCTCCAGAGCGCGCCGGAATTGACCGCCCGGGGCCGCGTCCGCGAGATCGCGCCCCTCGCCGAGACCGGGACGCGCTCCCGGCGCATCCGGATCACCCTGGACAATCCGGGCCCCGCTTTCCGGCTCGGTGCGACCATCGACGTGTCGCTCACCCGCAAGGTCCCCCGCCGCTTCCTCCTGCCCGAATCCGCTTTGCTCGTGGAGGGTGAGCGCCGTTCGGTCTGGATCGTCACGCCGGACGGCAAGTCGGTGACGCGCCGCGACGTGACTGTCGCCTCCGCCCCGGAGACGGCCGAGGGCGGGCGTGTCGCCATCCGTGACGGCATCGAGCCGGGCGAGCGGGTCGTCGTCGCGGGGGTCCATGCCCTGCGCGAGGGCCAGGCCGTGCGCCTGACCGACGATGCCCGTTGAGCCGGCCGAACGAGAGTTTCCCGTGAAGGATTTCAACCTCTCCGACTGGGCGCTCGGGCATCGCTCGTTCGTCTGGTTCCTGATGGCGGTCTCGCTCGTCGCGGGCGTGATGGCCTATAGCCGCCTCGGCCGCGAGGAGGATCCGCCGTTCACGATCAAGACCATGGTCGTGCAGACGACCTGGCCGGGCGCGACGATCAAGGACACGCTCGATCAGGTCACCGACCGGGTCGAGAAGGAGTTGCAGCAGCTCAACGCGCTCGATTACGTCCGCAGCTACACCACGCCGGGCTCGTCCACGGTCTTCGTGCAGTTCCGCGACACGCTGAAGAAGTCCGAGGTTCAGCCCGCCTTCTATCAGGTCCGCAAGCGGCTCGGCGACATCAAGGGCCAGTTCCCAGACGGCGTGCAGGGGCCGTTCTTCAACGACGAGTTCGGCGATGTCTACGGCAACATCTACGCCTTCACGGCCGACGGCCTGACCTACCGGCAGCTGCGCGACTACGTCGAGAGCATCCGCACCGAGGTCCTGCGGGTGCCCGATATCGGCAAGACCCAGCTGATCGGGACCCAGGCCGAGACGATCTATCTCGACTTCTCGACCCGCAAGCTCGCCGGCTACGGCATCGATTTCCAGGCCCTGATCAAGGCGCTCCAGGCCCAGAACGCGGTCTCGGCCTCCGGTGTGGTTCAGGCCGGACCGGAGCGCGTGTCGCTGCGGGTTACCGGCTCCTTCACCTCGGAGGCCTCGCTCCAGGACGTGAACCTGCGGGTCAACGACCGCTTCTTCCGGCTCGCCGACATCGCCGAGATCAGCCGCGGCTACGAGGATCCGCCGGCGCCGATGTTCCGGGTCGACGGCAAGCCGGCGATCGGTCTTGCCATCGCCATGCGGCCGGGCGCCAACCTTCTGCATTTCGGCGAAGCCCTGAAGGGCGAGATGCGCCGGATCGAGGCGACGCTGCCGGTGGGCGTCGGCGTCCACCTGGTCTCCGACCAGCCCAAGCAGGTGGAGCACGCCGTCGGCGGCTTCACCGAGGCGCTGGTCGAGGCCGTGGTGATCGTGCTGGCGGTCAGCTTCGTCAGCCTCGGCGTACGGGCCGGGCTGGTGGTCTCGGTGTCGATCCCGCTCGTGCTCGCGATCGTCTTCGTCGTCATGCAGATGATGGACGTGACGCTGCAGCGCATCTCGCTCGGCGCGCTGATCATCGCGCTGGGCCTGCTGGTCGACGACGCCATGATCACGGTCGAGATGATGGTTGCCCGGCTGGAGCGGGGCGACACCCTGCGCAAGGCCGCGACCTTCGCCTACACCTCCACGGCCTTCCCGATGCTGACCGGGACCCTGGTGACGGTGGCGGGCTTCCTGCCGATCGGCTTCAACGGCTCGGGGGCGGGCGAGTACACCTACTCCCTGTTCGTCGTGCTGGCGGCCTCGCTTCTGGTCTCCTGGGTGGTGGCCGTGCTGTTCGCCCCGCTCATCGGCGTCGCCCTGCTGCCGAAGACCGTGAAGCACCATGCGGAGAAGCGCGGCTTCCTGACCCGGCTGTTCCTGGCCATGCTCCGGCTCGCGATGGCCTGGCGCTGGACCACGGTCGTGCTCTGCCTGGGGCTGATGGCGGTGGCGATCGTCGGGATGGGCCATGTCCAGCAGCAATTCTTCCCGTCCTCCGACCGCTCCGAATTGCTGGTCGACCTGACCCTGCCGCAGAACGCCACCATCGCCGAGACCAAGGCGCAGATGGACCGGTTCGAGGCCAAGCTGAAGGACGATCCGGACGTGACGAGCTGGTCGTCCTATGTCGGCCAGGGCGCGGTGCGCTTCTACCTGCCCCTCGATCAGCAGCTCTCCAACGCGTTCTACGGGCAGATCGTCGTCGTCACGAAATCCCTGGAGACCCGCGACCAAGTGATGGCGCGGCTCCAGGCGATCGGGCGGCGCGACTTCGTCGGCACCGACTTGCTCGTCCAGCCGCTCAGCCTCGGCCCGCCGGTCGGGCGCCCGGTCCAGTACCGGCTCAGCGGGCCGGATATGGAGACGGTGCGCCGCCTCTCCCTCGACCTCGGGAACGTCGTCGCCGCCGACCGCCGCCTCGACGTGCCGACCTTCGACTGGAACGAGCCCGGCAAGGTGCTGCGGGTCGAGATTCTCCAGGACAAGGCGCGCCAGCTCGGCGTGACCAGCCAGGACATCGCCGGCATCCTCAACGGCATCGAGGGCGGCCAGGCGATCACGCAGGTGCGCGATTCGATCTACCTCGTGAACGTGGTCGGCCGGGCGCGGGCCGCCGAGCGCTCCTCGCTCGACACCCTGCAATCCCTGCAGGTCGGCCTCGCCAACGGCTCCGTCGTGCCGCTGCTCTCCTTCGCGCGGATCGGCTACGACCTCGAGCAGCCGATCGTCTGGCGCCGCAACCGGCTGGCGACCGTGACGGTGCGGGCGACGATCCGCGACACCACGCAGCCCGCCACCATCGTCACCGGGTTGCAGCCCGGGATCGACGCCTTCGCGAAGGCGCTGCCCGAGGGCTACAGCCTGGAGACCGGCGGCGCCGTCGAGGAATCGGCCAAGGGCCAGGGCCCGATCGCGGCGGTCGTCCCGGTGATGCTGCTGACCATGGCGCTGCTGCTGATGGTCCAGCTCCAGAGCGTCGGCCGGATGCTGCTGGTCTTCACGGTGGCGCCCCTCGGCCTGATCGGCGTCGTGCCGGCGTTGCTGCTGTTCGACAAGCCGATGGGCTTCGTGGCGATCCTGGGCATCCTGGCCCTGATCGGCATCATCATCCGCAACGCCGTGATCCTGGTGAGCCAGATCGAGGAGTTCCGGGCCGAGGGCATGGCGCCCTGGGATGCCGTCTACGAGGCCACGCACCACCGGATGCGGCCGATCCTGCTGACGGCCGCGGCGGCGAGCCTGGGCCTGATCCCGATCGCCCGTGAGGTGTTCTGGGGGCCCATGGCCTTCGCGATGATCGGCGGCATCCTGGCGGCGACCTTCCTGACGCTGCTGTTCCTGCCCGCCCTCTATGTCGGCTGCTACCGGATCCGACCGGAGAGCCGTGACCGGGCTCCGGCGCAAGCCGCCTGAGCGACCGGCGACACCGATCGCAGCGTGGCCCCACGCTGCGGTGATCGGTCGGCCCGCCTCTCCGCCCCCTCAAGGCGGGCCGACCGTGATTCGTTTCGCAGGATGCTGGCGGAAACTCCGGACCGTCCCCGCACGTAAGCGGGACTAGAACCGAGGAATCCCGCCCGCATGAACGCCTTCATCGCCGTCGTCCTGGTCTGCGCCAACGGTCTCGCCCAGGAGGCCTGCACCGATGCCGAGGCGCTGGAAGTGCGCAAGGTCCGGGTCGCCAACGAGCTCGGCTGCGCCACGGGCTGGCAGGAGATCATCGCCCGCACCGAGCGGCGCGAGGAGATCGGCAAGTCCGCCTACCTCAAGACCGCGTGCCGCCGGGTGAAGGAGCCGCAGTGACCGGGCTCGCCCGGCTACTTGTCGTACTTGATGTAGGCGAAGCGCGGGTCGGACGGGGTTCCCTCCAGTCCCTGTCCTTCGAGAGCCGGCTGCCAGGACACGACCTCCTCGATCTTCTTGGCGAGCGCGAAGTCCTTCTCGGTGATTCCCTTGGCCGCATGGTTCATCAGCCGCACCTCAACCCAGGCATAGGAGGCCGTCAGGTCGGGGTGGTGCCAGGCGGCCTCGGCGAGGTGGCCCACGGTGTTGATGACCATGAGCGTGCCCTTCCAGCCCGCCGTCTTGTAGGTCCGCCGGATCCAGCCGTCCTCCAGCCGCCAATGCGGCAGCTCGGCCTTCAGCCGGGCCTCCACGGTCGCCTCGTCCAGAACGCCCTCGCGCCGCTCGCTCATCCGCCTCGTCCTTCTCGTTCCGTGTCGGAAGGCGAGGGTGCCCGCGGCACCGGCGCCGCGCAAGCGCACAAGGGAATTCGCCGCGGTGGACGGCGTGCCGTGCGGGCCCTATGACCTTTTTCCAATGGCGGCAGGACAAGTCCACGCCCAAGTCTGCGATCTCTCAAGACCGCGCAATACGATGGGAGAAGGCGTGATGCTGTCACGGCGCGCAATGCTCGCCGGCGGCCTGCTCGGCGGCCTCGGCCTGCGGGCGGCGCGGGCGGACGTGCCGGTGATCCGCCTCGGGAGCCTGCCGTTCGGCACCTCCACCTGGGAGGCGGCGGTGATCAAGGCCCGCGGCCTCGATACCGCCAACGGCTTCCAGCTCGACGCGGTCAAGCTCGCCGGCAACGACGCGGCGCGGATCAGCTTCATTGGCGGGCAGGTCGACACGATCATCGGCGACCTCCTGTGGGCCGCTCGCCTCGGCAATGACGGCCAGGCGGTGCGCTTCATCCCGTACTCGACCTCGGAGGGCGCCGTGATGGTGCCGGCCGACAGCCCGATCAAGAGCCTGAAGGACCTCGACGGCAAGCGCTTTGGCGTCGCCGGCGGGCCGCTCGACAAGAACTGGCTTCTGCTGCGGGCGCAGGCCAAGGACGCCGCCGGGATCGATCTCGAGCACGCCGCCGAGATCGCCTACGGCGCCCCGCCGCTGATCACCCTGAAGCTGGAACAGGGTGCCCTGGACGCGGCCCTGACCTACTGGACCTATTGCGCGCGGCTCGAAGCCAAGGGCTTCCGCCGGCTGGTCGGCGCCGAGGACATCATGCACGCGCTCGGCGTCGCCGGCGACGTCTCCCTGATCGGCTACCTGTTCCAGGACACGACCGTGAAGGAGAAGCCCGAGGCGGTGGCCGGATTCGCCCGGGCGTCGCGCGCCGCCAAGGAGATGCTGGCGGCCGATCCCACGACCTGGGAGGTCGTGCGCCCGCTGATGGCGGCGGAGAACGACGCCACCTTCGAGGCGCTCAAGCGCGATTTCCTCTCCGGCATCCCGCGCCGCCCGGTGGCGGCCGAGCGCACCGATGCCGAGAAGCTCTACGCCGTCATGTCGCGCCTCGGCGGTCCGCGCCTGGTCGGCAAGGGCGCCGGGCTGCCGCCGGATCTCTACTACGACGCCGGCCGCAATGGCTGAGCGGCCCGTCAGGCTGGTCCCCGCATCCGGGATCGCGATCGCCGGGACCGCATGGGCGCGCTGACCCGCATCGCGTCGCTCGCCGTGCTCGTCGCCGCCTGGCAGTTCGCTGCGCTGGAGGCCGGCTCGCGGCTGTTGCCTGCCCCGATGGCGGTGCTGCGCTTCATCCTCGAGGAGGCCGAGCGCGGCGACCTCGCGCACAATGTCGGGGTCACCCTGCTGCGGGTGGCGATCTCCTTCGCGGTGGCGATGGTGCTGGGGATCCTGCTGGGCGTCGCCCTCGGGCGCTCAAAGGCCGCCGACCTGACCCTCGACACGCCGCTCCTCGTCCTGCTCAACACCCCGGCCCTGGTGATAACCGTGCTGGCCTATGTCTGGGTCGGGCTGACCGAGACGGCCGCCATCCTGGCGGTGGTGCTCAACAAGCTGCCGAACGTCGCGGTGATCGTGCGCGAGGGCGCGCGCAACCTCGATCCGGGCCTCGACGAGATGGCCCGCGCCTATCGGTTCGACCGGCGCACCTGGGCGATGGACGTGCTGGTGCCGCAGCTCCAGCCCTACGTTGTCACGGCGGCCCGCTCGGGCCTGTCGCTCGCCTGGAAGATCGTGCTGGTGGTCGAGCTGCTCGGCCGTCCCGACGGCGTCGGCTTCGCGATCAACTACTACTTCGTCCAGAGCACCGATGTCGCCGCCATCATCGGCTACAGCCTCGTGTTCATGACCGTGATGATCGGCATCGACGTCCTCCTCCTGCAGCGGCTCGAAGCCCATGTCCGCCGCTGGCGCTGAACCCGTTCTCCAGGTCGCGATCGCCGCCAAGCGGTATCGGTCCAAGGGCGCCGAGCCGGTCGAGGCGGTCCGCGATCTCAGCTTCGGCGTCGGCGCCGGCGAGATCGTCTGCCTGATCGGCCCGTCCGGTGCCGGCAAGACCACGACCCTGCGCATCCTGCTCGGCCTCGATACGGATTTCGAGGGCCGCGTTTCCGGGGCCGATCAGGCCGGCATGGTGTTCCAGGAGCCCCGGCTGCTGCCCTGGCGCAGCGTCGAGCACAATGTCCGGCTGGGTCTGCCGCGGGCGCGGCGCGGACGCGATCTCGACGGCCTGTTCGCCCAGCTCGGCCTCACGCCCTGGCGCGGCAGCTACCCGAAGGCGCTGTCGCTCGGGATGCAGCGGCGGGTGGCGCTCGCCCGCGCGCTCGCCGATGCGCCGCGGGTGCTGGTGCTCGACGAGCCCTTCGTCTCCCTGGACGACAATGCCGCCGCCGAGCTGCGCGGCCTGGTGGTCGACACGGTCGAGTCCGCCGGCATGAGCGTCCTGATGGTGACCCACAACGTCGCCGAGGCGATCGGCATCGCCGACCGGCTGCTGCTGGTGTCCAAGCGACCGGCCACCCTGATGGCCGATGTGCCGCTCGACCGTCCCCGCGGGCGGCGCGACCGCGCCTGGGCCGAGGCGACGCGGGCCGCCCTGGCCGCCCGTCATCCCGGCATCATCGCGGAATAGACGGCGCCGCCGCGCGAGAGGGTTAGGCCGGGCTCAGTTCGCCTTGGCCTCCACGTCCATGCGGTCGAGCAAGGCCGCCGGCGAGCGGGCCGCGCCGATATCGATGAAGCCGATGCCGGCCGGCTCCTTCGACTTCGCGTGGAGCACGAGCTTGCCCGGCTTCATCACGAACTGCCCCATCGCGGCGCCGATGCCCTTCGCGGCCGCGGTATTGCCGAGGATCACCGGGACGCCGAGCAGGCTGGCGGTGACGTATTCCTTGCGCAATTCATCGGGCTTGAGGCTCAAATCCTTGGATTGCGCCGTCAGGAAACGCTCGAACAGCCCGGCATTCTCGATCGTGAGGTCGAGGCTCTTGGCGCTGCCGGAGAACATCAGCATCGTGGCGGCTGGCAGGGTCCCGTTGAACAATTCGGGCCCGATGCCGCCCAGGGTGCCGGTCAGCCGGACAGTCCCGATCTCGCGGCCGGTGACGGTGACGTCGCGCAGCGACAGGTCGCGGGCCTTCCCGTCGAGCGCCGCGTCGGCCACGACATCGAGGTCGAGCTCGCGATACCCGTAGGCCGGCAGCGCACCGATGATCGGGGCGCCGGCAACCAGGTCGGCCGGGAGGCTCAGGCCCGTGAGGGTCAGCCGGCTCGCGGTCGGGACGCCGTCCTGCGGCGGGCCGAAGGACAGGGCCGCCTCGCGCAGGGCGATGCGACGGGTGGGCGGCGGCGTGATGGTGACCGCGAGCGGGTCGCCGGGCTTCGCGTCGGGCGCCTTGGCTTCCGCGGGCTTCGGTTCCGCGACCTTGCCCTCTGAGGGCTTGGCCGAGCCCGGCCTGCCCGGCGCGGGGCCGCGGGTCGCCGGCCGCGGATCCTGCGGGGCCGCCTTGGGCTGCTCCGGGTCCAGCGGCAGGTCGATGCTCAGGTCGGTCAGCGTCATCCCGCCCAGCGCCGGCGTCAGGCTGCGCATCTCGGCGTCGCTGAACCCGGGCCGGTTCTCGGATCCGGCGGCGACCTTGCGCAGGGCCTCGACCGTCGGTGCGAGCGAGACGTTCGAGAGGGCTAGACGTCCGAGATGCGCGCGCAGGCTGCCGCGCGACACGGTCATGTTCTCCAGGACCGTGCCGGATTCCGGCCCGGCGGCATAGGTGGCGCGCTCGATCTCGAACAGCACCGGGCCCTGCGGGTCGGTGTTGCTGACGCTCAGACCCTGCATGTCGAGGCTGCCCAGGGCCGTCGCCTCGATGAGGTCGGCGGCGGAGGCCGCGAAGGTCCGCCGGTCGTTGGGCCCCTGGAAGCCCGCGGCCACGATCTCGAACGCGCCATTCCAGCCGTCCGGGATCTGCCGGCCGCCGAGGTCGCGCCCGTTCAGGTGCGCGATCTTCACGGTCGTGCCGCGCGCGTCGGAATAGGTCACGTCCGAGACCTGGATCGTGCCGTAGACCTTCTGCACCGGTCCCTTGCCGTCGCCCGGCACGGTGTAGAGCCGGTTGAGCGCCGCCAGGTCGAGATCGGTCGCCCGGACCCGGCCATAGGTGCCGTAGCCGCGGTTCGGGCCGGTGACGGCGCTGACCGTGGCGCCGGCGGCGGTGAGCTCGCCGACGCGGCCGGCTTTCACGTCGCGGGCGACCACGTCCCGGTAGGTCACGGTCTGGCGGTCGTCGCCGGGGCCGGCATGCTCGGAGCTCAGAACCGGGATGGTCAGGCTCCCGGCATCGAGCCGGGCCAGCCGGGCCTCCCAGGGCTCGGAGGAATCCGACTTCAGGATCGCCGCGAGCTCATCCTTGGACAGGCGCGTGCCGCTGGCCGTCAGCTTCGGCGCCCGCAGCAGCGTGCCGCCGAGCGGCAGCATGACATCCGTGATCGTGACATCCTGGACCGCCGCAGCGCCTTCCTGGGCCGCCAGCGGCGCGGGCGCCGCCGCGCCGGCGAGGCACAGGATGGCGCAGCTCGCGGCCAAAGCCGATCGCAGGCGGGATCGGACCTTCGGATGGATCATGGGAGGGTCCGGATCACGGCTCAGGCTGGCTAGCCGCATGGGTGCCGCGTTTTACCGGTCGAGGCAATCGCGCATGGGCTGCACGAGCCGTGAGCCGGCTCCAGTGTCGTACACGGGCAACGGCCCGCCGAGGCGGCGGGCCGTCGCGCCCGGGTCAGAGCGAGAACGACGTGCCGCAGCCGCAGGAGGCGGTCGCCAGCGGATTCTCGATCTTGAAGGACTGGCCGATCAGGTCGTTCACGAAGTCGATGGTCGAGCCGGACATGTATTCCAGCGAGACCGGATCGACGATCACGGTGGCGCCGTCGCGCTCGATCGCCACGTCCTGGGCCTCCCGGGACCGGGTGATGTCGAAGGCGTAGGAGAATCCGGAGCAGCCGCCGCCGTTCACGCTGATGCGCAGCGACGAGCCCGGGGGCTCCGCGCCCATGATCTCGTTGATGCGCTTGGCGGCGCGGGGGGTCAGGGTGATCTCAGCCATCTTAAGCTCTGGCCACGCAAGTGTCCGGTGGATGGCGCCGCCCGGCCGTTGCCGAGCCCGCCTCGGCCCACAAGATATGGGCTCGAGGCCCGCGCCGCAACGCGCCGGGCGGGGAGGGGTCATGATCAGGCTGCGCGAGATCGAGAGCGGACGCCGTGCGGCCGAACGGTGAGCGCTGGCGGGCGGCCTACGCCACGGATCCGGCGCGCACGCGCGGTCGGCTGATCGCCGAGGCATCGTCGCCGACGCGCAGCGATTTCCAGCGCGACCGGGACCGGATCATCCATTCGACGGCGTTCCGCCGCCTGAAGCACAAGACCCAGGTCTTCGTGCATCACGAGGGCGACCATTACCGGACCCGGCTGACCCACACCCTGGAGGTCAGCCAGATCGCCCGGGCGCTCGCCCGCGCGCTGGGGCTCGACGAAGATCTGGCGGAGGCCTTGGCGCTGAGCCACGACCTCGGCCACACCTGCTTCGGCCATACCGGCGAAGACGCGCTGGATTCCTGCATGGCGGCCCATGGCGGGTTCGATCACAACGCGCAGGCTCTGCGCATCGTGACCCGCCTGGAGCGGCGCTATGCCGGGTTCGATGGATTGAACCTGGCCTGGGAGACGCTGGAAGGGCTGGTCAAGCACAACGGCCCCCTGCTCGACCGGGACGGGCAGCCGACCCCGCGCTATGCCGAGCGCGGCATCCCGGCCGCGATCCTCGAATACGATGCCCTGAACCCGCTCGACCTGTGGAGCCAGGCGGGTCCCGAGGCTCAGGCCGCCTCGCTGGCCGACGACATCGCCTACGCGGCGCACGACCTCGATGACGGCCTGCGGGCCGGCCTGTTCGAGATTCCGGAGCTACGCGCGGTCCCGTTCCTGGCCGATCTGCTCGACGAGATCGACCGGCTGCATCCGGGCCTCGAACCGTCCCGGGTGATCCACGAGCTGGCCCGTCGGGTGATCACCCGGTTCGTGGAGGACGTGATCCGCGAGGGCGGCCGCCGGATCGATGCGCTCGCGCCGCGCAGCGTCGCGGATATCCGGAACGCTGCCGAGCCGGTCATCGTGTTCTCGCGACCGATCGCGGAGGCGGATGCCGAGATCATGCGCTTCCTCTGGGCGCGGATGTACCGGCACCCGGGCGTCGTGGCCGTGCGCAAGAAGGCCGACGCCATCGTCAACGACCTGTTCACGGCCTTCACCGCCGCACCGTCCCGGATGCCGGACGAATGGAGTGCCGGGCTCGCCGACGCGACGGAGAGCCGGATCGCCCGGCGGGTCGCAGACTACATCGCCGGCATGACCGACACCTACGCGGTGCTGGCGCATCGCAAGCTCTACGCGACGACCCCCGACCTGTACTGGGAATTGCCGAGCCGGGGCCTGCCCCTCACCGACCCGTGAGAGCCGGAGAGGGGCGGTCCGCGATCAGCAGCCGCAGCCGCAGGTGAAGCTGCCGTAACAGCCGCCCGAGCCGTATCCACCATACCCGCCATAGGCGGCCGGATAGGCGTAATCGTAGCCGCCGTAAGCTGCGGGGTAGCCGTAGCCGCCGCCATAGCCGTAACCGCCATACAGGCTGCCGGCCGCGAGCCCGAGGCCGAGGCCGATACCCGCGCCGGCCAGGCCGTAGCCCAGGCCGCGCCCGTAGCCGCCGCGATAGCCGTAACCGCGACCGTAGCCGTAGCCGTAGCCGCGGCCGTAGACGCCCCGCCCGGCGAAGCCGCCGTAATGGCCGCCATACCCGCCGTGATACCCGCCGCCCCGGAAGCCGCGGGCCTCGGCGGCCGGCAGCGTCAGGACCAGCGCCCCCAGGGCCGCGCCCACCATCATCAAGGTCTTCATCAAGATCTCCGGACTCGAGAATTTTGCGATCCGGTCGATCACATAGATACACGCGGGCCAAGACAAGATGCGTAGCGGCGCTTCGGTAGTCGTCGCGTGGGGATAAACTGCGCTCGCCTGCCCGAATGCCCGGTCGTTTCGGCGGCGCGGTTAACGGCGGCTTGCGGCGCGGGGGCGCCGGGAATCGCCGCCGCCGTGACACCCTCCCGCCCCCTTGCTAGACGGCTCCGAGCGGGCGCAGGCCGGGATGGCCGAGCGGAAGCAAACCCGCGCGAGCGAGATCGAGACCGATGAACATCTTCGCCCTGTTCGAGGCGCGTGTGCGCGAGGCCGTGGAGGCGCTGACCCGCGCCGGCCAGCTGCCGGAGGGCCTCGACCTCGGACGCGTCGTCGTCGAGCCGCCGCGCGACACCACGCATGGCGATCTCGCCACCAATGCCGCTCTGGTCCTCGCCAAGGAGGCGCGCGCCAACCCGAAGGCCCTGGGCGAGGCGCTGGCGGCGGAGCTGCGCACGGATCCCCGCATCCTGGAGGCGAGCGTCGCCGGTCCCGGCTTCATCAACCTGCGCCTCGCGCCTGAAATCTTCCACGATGTGGTCCGCAGCGCGCTCTCCGACCCGGAGACGTTCGGCCGCGCCCGGCTGCAGGGCGGTCCGATCAACGTCGAGTACGTCTCGGCCAATCCGACCGGGCCGATGCATGTCGGCCATGGCCGCGGCGCCGTGTTCGGCGATGCCCTGTGCAACCTTCTGGTGGCGGCCGGCCGCCAGGTGACGCGCGAATATTACATCAACGATGCGGGCGCCCAGGTCGACGTGCTGGCCCGCTCCGCCTACCAGCGCTACCGCGAGGCTCTGGGCGAGCCATACGCCATCGCCGAGGGGCTCTATCCGGGCGATTACCTCAAGCTGGTGGGCACCAAGCTCGCCGAGGCCCATGGCCGGGCGCTTCTCGACCAGTCGGAGGCCGATTGGCTGCCGGTGGTGCGCGAAGTTGCGCTCGGCATGATGATGGACATGATCCGGGCCGATCTCGCGGCGATCGGCATCCGCCACGACGTGTTCTTCTCGGAGCGGACGCTCCTGCAGAGCGGCGCCGTGAAGGCGCTGCTTCAGGAGCTGCGCGAGCGGGGGCTTGTCTACGAAGGCCGCCTGCCGCCGCCCAAGGGCCAGGTCCCCGAGGATTGGGAGGACCGCGAGCAGACGCTGTTCCGCACCAAGGATTTCGGCGACGACACGGATCGACCGCTGCTCAAGTCGGACGGCTCCTACACCTACTTCGCCTCGGACATCGCCTATCACCGAGCGAAGTACCTCGCGGGCGCCACCGAGCTGATCGACGTGCTCGGCGCCGATCATGGCGGCTACGTCAAGCGGATGCAGGCGGCCGTGAAGGCGGTCAGCGACGGCAATGCGACGCTCGACGTGAAGCTCTGCCAGCTGGTGCGGCTGTTGCGCGCGGGCGAGCCCGTGAAGATGTCCAAGCGGGCCGGCGAGTTCGTGACCCTGCGTGACGTGATCGACGAGGTCGGCCGCGACGCGATCCGGTTCATGATGCTCTATCGGAAGAACGACGCGACGCTCGATTTCGACCTCGCCAAGGTGGTCGAGCAGTCGAAGGACAACCCGGTCTTCTACGTCCAGTACGCCCATGCCCGGGTCCGCTCGGTACAGCGGCAGGCCCGCGAGGCCTTCCCGGACGCGGACCTCTCCGCCGAAGCCCTCCTGCGCGAGGCGGCGTTCGACGTCCTGACCGATCCGGGCGAGATCGAGATGATGCGCCTGATCGCCCAATACCCGCGGGTCCTCGAATCCGCGGCGCTGGCGCACGAGCCGCACCGAATCGCGTTCCACCTCTATGAACTCGCCTCGGCACTTCATAGTTTCTGGAACAAGGGCAAAGACTTGCCGCAATTACGGTTTGTTAATGCAACCGACCGAAAGTCGTCCTGGGCGCGGCTGGCGCTCGTCGAGGCTCTTCGGAGTACCCTCGCGGCCGGCCTCGCGGTTCTCGGTGTGACCGCGCCGGACGAGATGCGATAGGCTCGATATGCATCGGGCCGGTGACCGGCCCTGATGTGAGGATGCTGCCATGACGAACGCTTCGCGCGCTCAGGTCGATTTGGACGCCCTCGCGCGCGATCTGCGTCACGAGCAGGGTCGCGGCACGCAGGGCGGCAGCAAGCCCGACCCCCTGGCCGAGCTCGCGCGGATCGTGGGTCAGGATGACCCCTTCCGGGCGCTGCTCGCGGCGCGTGACGAGATGCGCGGCGCGGCCACCGCGCAGCCGGAGCCCAGCTGGGACCATCGGGTCGAGCCGAGCTTCGCGCCCGAGCCGCCGAAATCCACGCCCGCCGACGCCTTCGACCAGTATCTCGCCTCGGTGGAGCGCGACACGCACGAGGAGCCGGTGCCCTACGGCGCGGAAGCCGCGGGCACCCAGGAAGCCGCCGGCCCGGATTACGCTGATGGCCGATCGCTGCGCCGGGTGAACCCGCGCCGCCGCCTGGCCTCGGTCGGCGCCGGCATCGCGATCGTCGCCGTCGCCGTGACCGGCGCGCTCACCTACAAGGGTCTTCACGGGTCGAGCAGCGGCGGCGGCGTCCCCGTCGTCCAGGCCGATTCCACGCCCCTTAAGGTCGCCCCGAAGGTCGCCGACGGCGTCGAGATCCCGGACCAGAACCGGCAGATCTACGACACCAAGGGCAAGGCCAAGGAAGGCCAGATCAAGATCGTGAACCGCGAGGAGCAGCCGATCGACGTGGCCGAGGCGGCCCGCGCGGCGCAGGGCACCGGGCCGGCCGGCGGTGCGCAGAGCGGCACGACGCCGGGCAACGGCCCGTTCGAGGCGTTCGGCGAACCGCGCCGGGTTCGCACCGTGGCGGTGAAGCCGGAAGCCCCGCCCGCACCGGTCCAGCGCGAGGCGCAGGCCGAGGGCGCGCCGGCCCCGATCCCGACCATGGTCCTGCCCACCGACGAGCCGCCGCAGCAGGCGAAGCCGAAGCCCGGCCGTCAGGCGGCCGCGTCCCTGCCGGCGCCCACGCCGGAGCCGGTCCAGGCGCCGCCGCCGCCCACCCCGGCCGAAGCCGCCCCGCCGAAGCCCGTCGCCGTGAAGCCGCCGCCGAAGGCCGCCCAGCGGGTCGCCTCCCTGGCCGCCCCGGCTGCGGACGCGCCGGAGGCCGTGGACGACACCGTCAAGACCGGCTCGGTCGGCGGGTTCTCGGTCCAGCTCGGGGTGCGCGGCAGCGCCGCCGAGGCGAAGGCTGCCCTCAAGCAGATGCAGGCGAAGTACAGCCAGCTCGCCGGCAAGCCCGAGCTGATCCGCCAGGCCGAGGTTAACGGCAAGACGATCTACCGCGTCCGCGTCGGGCCGCTGGCCAAGAACGAGGCGGCCAGCCTGTGCAGCGCCCTGCAGGGCGAGGGCGGTCAGTGCTTCGTGGCGAAGAACTGAGCCATCGATCATCCGGTCTCGTCCTGAAGCAGGGGGAGGCCGGATCCGCCTTGAACGCGAGTCCGCCCCGCAACACCCGGCCCCCGTCGACACGCCGAACGGGGCGGGCACGCGGTTTCGCCTTGCCGGCTCCCTGTTCCCGCCCGACTCTGCCGGCATCGAGTCGCCGTTTCCTCCGCCGCACCCGCGCGGCCATCGAGAAGCCCGCATGACCGCCCGTGCCCTGATCCTCGGCTGCGCCGGCAAGACGCTCTCCGCCGAGGAGGCCGCCTTCTTCCGCGACGTGCGGCCGTGGGGCTTCATCCTGTTCAAGCGCAACATCGGCACGCCCGACGAGGTGCGCGCCCTCACGGCCGCGCTGCGGGACTGCCTGAGCTCGGACACGGCGCCGATCCTGATCGATCAGGAGGGCGGCCGGGTCCAGCGCATGGGGCCGCCGCACTGGCCGTCCTATCCGGCGGGCGGGCGCTACGGGCGCCTGAACGGCAGCGCCACCGCGATCGCCCGGCTCGGCGCCCGGCTGATGGCGCACGACCTCGCGGAGGTCGGCATCAACGTCGATTGCGCGCCCGTGCTCGACGTGCCGGCACCGGGATCGCACGACATCATCGGCGACCGGGCCTACGGTTCGAATCCCGATTCGGTGGCCGAGATCGGCCGCGCCGTGGCCGAGGGCCTGATGGCCGGTGGCGTCCTGCCGGTGATGAAGCACGTCCCCGGCCACGGTCGCGCCGCTTGCGACAGCCATCACGGGCTGCCGGTCGTCGAGGCGACGCTCGAAGCGCTCGCAGCGCAGGATTTCCGGCCGTTCCAGATGCTCGCCGACCTGCCGATGGCGATGAGCGCCCACGTGGTCTTCACGGCCATCGACCCCGATCGTCCGGCCACCCAGTCGGCGCGCGTCATCCGCGATGTGATCCGCGGCGCCATCGGCTTCGACGGGCTGCTGATGACCGACGACCTGTCGATGCACGCGCTCACCGGCACGTTCCGCGACCGGACACAGGCCGCCTTCGCGGCGGGCGTCGATGTCGGGCTTCATTGCAACGGCGCCATGGACGAGATGCGGGCCGTCGCCGAAGCCGCGCCGTTCCTGACCGGTGAGGCTGCCCGGCGGGCCGCCGCCGCGCTCGCACGCCTCGACAGGGCGGGCGACGCGTTGGATCTGCCCGAGGCTCGGGCCCGGTTCGCGGCGGCGATGGCCAGTGCGGCCTGACCCGCGGCCTTCCACCGCGGGCATCCACCGTCCCTGAAGCCGCCTCTGCTTGTGTTCGGGCGGTGCGATCCCTAGGTTCGCCCGGAAATCTTCAACCGGTCGTAGCGTCACGCTCCCACAGGTGGGCGCAGGCAGGTGGACGCACGCAGGAGGTTGCCATGGGCAGCATGAGTATCTGGCACTGGGTCATCGTTGCCGTCATCGTCATGCTGCTGTTCGGCCGCGGCAAGGTCTCGGACCTGATGGGCGACGTCGCCAAGGGCATCAAGGCGTTCAAGAAGGGCATGGCCGAGGACGAGGCGCCGCCGGCGAGCCAGCCGGTCGCGCCGAGCGAGCCGGTCCGCACCATCCCGCACACCGCCGAGACGAGCCCCGGCACCGCGGTCCCGGCGAGCCATCTGCCGGGCGGCGAGCGCAAGCCGGTCTGAGAGCCTGTCAGGGCGCGCGCTGTGGTGTAGAGCCTGACGGGGGTTCGGACTCAGGTCCGGCTCCCAGGGCAGCAGGACCGTCGACGACATGCTGGACATGAGTTGGGGCGAGGTGATGCTGATCGGCGGCGTCGCCCTCATCGTCATCGGGCCGAAGGATCTCCCGAAGGCGCTGCGCACCGTCGGGCAGATCACGACGAAGCTGCGCCGGATGGCCGGCGAGTTTCAGATGCAGTTCAACGAGGCGATCCGCGAGGCCGAGCTCGACGAGGTCCGCAAAGAGGTCGACGGCATCCGCAACACCGTCCGGTCCGCGGGCTCCGGCTTCAACCCGGTCCAGACGATCCGGGACGAGCTGAAGGGTGCGGTCGAGGGCCGGGTCGCCGCGCGGCAGGGCACCGAGCCGCTGGGTCCCGAGAAGCCGGCCGCGGATACGCGCTCGCTGGCCGATGCCACGGCGCAGCTCAAGGCCGAGCAGGACGCGACTGCGCCGACAGGCCCCGAGCCGTCGCCCGTCGCGACCGATCACGCGGCGCATGCCGATCCGCTCGAGCACGCCGCCCCGCCCGACGCGCCGCTCCCGATCCCCGGCTCGGTCGACGATCCCTACGGGCCGCCGCCGGAGCCCAAGACCGCGCACGACACCCCCATGGACCCGAAGAACGGCGCCACAGCCCGATGATCAGCGACGCCGACGAGGCCGAGATCGAAGCGTCCCGGGCGCCGCTGCTCGAACACCTGATCGAATTGCGGTCGCGGCTGATCAAGTCGCTGATCGCCTTCGTGGCGATGTTTTTCTGCTGCTTCTTCTTCTCGCGCGATATCTACAACATCCTGGTCTATCCCTACGTCTCGATCGTGGGCGCGCAGAATGCCGAGCTGATCGCGACGCATTTCCTCGAGCAGGTCTTCACCAACATCAAGCTCAGCGTCTTCGGCGCCGCGTTCCTGGCCTTCCCGGTGATCGCGACGCAGATCTACGCCTTCGTGGCGCCGGGCCTCTACCGCAACGAGCGCAAGGCCTTCCTGCCCTACCTGGTTGCGACGCCGATCTTCTTCGTGCTGGGCGCCCTGGTGGTGTTCTTCCTGGCGATGCCGCTGCTGATCAAGTTCTCGGTGTCGCTGCAGCAGGTCGGCGTGGCCGGCGAGCCGACCATCAAGCTGCTGCCCAAGGTCGACGAGTACCTCTCGCTGATCATGACGCTGATCTTCGCCTTCGGCATAGCGTTCCAGCTGCCGGTGATCCTGACCCTTCTCGGCCAGATCGGCATCATTGACGCGGCCTTCCTGCGCGAGAAGCGGCGCTACGCGATCGTGCTGGTCTTCGTCGTGGCCGCCGTGCTGACGCCGCCGGACGTCATCTCCCAGCTCTCGCTCGCCCTGCCGATGCTGATCCTCTACGAGGCCTCGGTGTTCTCTGTGGCGCGGGTGGAGAAGCTGCGCGCGGCCCGACGGGCGGCGGAAGGGTTGGATCCGTAAGGACCGGACCGACGAGGTCGGGTTTCAAAAGGTCCCGGACCTTTTGCGGATCCAGGGTGGAGCCCTGGTGGATCGGGGCTGCGCGCCCCGAACCCCGCCAAAGGGCCGGAGGCCCTTTGGGAACCCGGTCGGGCGCTACGCCGTCCGCAGCAGCACGTGCCGCTTCTTGCCGAAGGACAGCTTGATCACCCCGTCCTGGGTCAGGTCCGCGGGCGTCAGCATCGCCTTCTCGTCCGTCACGGCCGCATCGTTGACCCGGAGACCCCCGCCCTTGATCTGGCGGCGTGCCTCGCTGGTCGAGGGCACGAGCTTGGCGATCTCGGGGCCGAATGCGGTGAGCACGCCGAGCCCGGCTTCGAGTGTCGCGGCGGGAACGGTGACGGTCGGTAGGTCCGCGGCCAGCGTCCCTTCCACGAAGGTCTTCCGCGCGGTCTCGGCGGCGGCCTCGGCCACCTCGCGGCCGTGCATCAGCGCCGTGGCCTCGGTGGCGAGCACCATCTTGGCCGCGTTGATCTCGGAGCCTGCGAGCGCCGCGAGCCGGGCGATCTCGTCCATCGGCAGGAGCGTGAACAGCTTGAGGAAGCGGGCCACGTCCGCATCCTCGGTGTTCCGCCAGAACTGCCAGTAATCGTACGGCTTGAGCATGTCCGGGTTAAGCCAGACGGCGCCGGCCGCGGTCTTGCCCATCTTGGCGCCGGAGGACGTGGTCAGCAGCGGGCAGGTCAGGGCGTAGAGCTGGGGCGTGCCCATGCGCCGGCCCAGATCGATGCCGTTGACGATGTTGCCCCACTGGTCCGAGCCGCCCATCTGCAGGATGCAGCCGTAGCGGCGGTTCAGCTCGACGTAGTCGTAGGATTGCAGGATCATGTAGTTGAATTCCAGGAACGAGAGTTCCTGGTCGCGCTCCAGGCGCAGGCGCACGCTGTCCATCGACAGCATGCGGTTCACCGAGAAATGGCGGCCGATGTCGCGCAGCATCTCGATGTAGTTGAGCTTGGTCAGCCACTCGGCATTGTCGACCATCACGGCGTCGCCGGCGCCTTCGCCGAAGCGCAGGAACCGGTCGAAGGTCTTGCGGATCTCAGCCTTGTTGGCGTCGATCTGCTCGACCGTGAGGATCTTGCGGGTCTCGTCGCGGCCGGACGGGTCGCCGACCCGCGTGGTGCCGCCACCCATCAGGGCGATCGGCTTGCCCCCGGTCGCCTGCAGCCAGTGCAGCATCATGATCGAGAGCAGGTGCCCGACATGGAGCGAGGGCGCGGTGCAATCGTAGCCGACATAGGTCGTCAGCCGCCCTTCGGAGGCCGCGGCGTCGATCCCCGCGAGGTCCGAGGTCTGGTGGATGTAGCCGCGCTCGGTCAGGATCCGCAGGAAGTCGGATTTCGGCGCGAAGCTCTCGGCGGTCATGGCTGCGGTCTCGGATCGCGAGCCGGCGCGACAGGCCGAGGCTCTGCGTGCTAGCTCGCGCTGGGGTTCAGGATACGGCGCGCTCTTAGCAGGGCGTTGGCCGAAAGGCACGGGGTCAGGCGGAATGGCGATGATGCGCGCGATCGGGCTGATGAGCGGCACCTCGCTGGACGGCGTCGACATCGCGCTGATCGAGACCGACGGCGAGCGGGTCCACGTGGTCAAGGGCCAGAACAATTTCCTCGAGCCGCTCGGGCCGACCGGCTATCGCGGCTATTCGGACGAGGAGAAGGGGCTTCTGCGGGTCGCCACGAAGGATGCCGAGTCGGTGCTTCATCCGGGTGACCGCCCCGGGCGCTTGCCCGAGGCCGAAGCGTTCGTCACCCAGGCCCATGCCGAGGCCGTGGAGCGCTTCCTCGCCGAGAACGGCCTGAGCGCCGACGCCATCGACGTGATCGGTTTCCACGGCCAGACCGTGATCCATCGGCCGGACCAGCGCATCTCGATCCAGATCGGCGACGGGCAGGCCTTGGCGAGCCGGCTCGGCATCCCGGTGGTCTCGGATCTGCGGCGGGCCGATATCGAGGCCGGGGGCCAGGGCGCGCCGCTGGTGCCGGTGTTCCACAAGGCCCTGGCCGAGGCCTCGGGCTTTGACGGCCCGTTCGGCATCCTGAATATCGGCGGCGTCGCCAACGCCACGCTGATCGACTCGAAGGGCGGCGTGATCGCGTTCGATACGGGCCCCGGCAACGCGCTCATCGACGAGTGGATGCAGGAGCGCGAGGGCAAGAACCTCGACGATGGCGGGCGTACCGCCGCCCGCGGCCGCCCGGACGAGCCCCTGCTCGCCTGGCTGCTGACGCATCCGTTCTTCTTCCGCCGGCCGCCGAAATCCCTCGACCGGAACTGGTTCTCGCACAAGCTCGCCGGCCAGCTCTCGACGGAGGACGGTGCCGCGACGCTCACGGCCTTCACGGCCCGCGCCGTCGCCCGGGCCCTGGACCACGCGCCCGAGATCCCGACCCGCTGGATCGTGGCCGGCGGCGGCGCGCGCAACGGCGAACTGGTGCGGCTGCTGAACTACCATCTGCGGTCCGAGATCACGACCGCGGACGCCATCGGCTGGTCCTCGGCCTATCTGGAGGCGCAGGCCTTCGCGTATCTGGCGGTGCGCTCGCTCCGGGGCCTGCCGATCACCTTCCCGTCCACCACGGGCGTGCGCGAGCCGATGACCGGCGGCGTGCTGGCGCGACCGAATGCCTGATCCCCGGTCGGCAACCGGCGGACGGCCCGTCGGTTGGCTCCGTTCGGATCGCGATCGGAATTGATACCTTGGCCGAGACCTACCTGCGCTACCACGACGGCGTCGAGACGCCGGCCCCGGATGAAGCCGAGACGATCGACGCGATCATCGCGTCGATGACCCGCGAGAGCGAGACCACGGCCAAGCGCTACGGCCACGCGGTGCGCGCGTCGCACGCGAAAATCAGCGGCGTGGTGACGGGCGAGCTTCAGGTGCCGGACGACCTCCCGCGCGAGCTGAAGCAGGGCCTGTTCGCCAGGGGTGGGACCTATCCGGTGATCGTGCGCTTCGCGCAGGGGCCGGGTGAACGCCTGAAGGACAACGTCTCCACCCACCGCGGCATGGCGATCAAAGTCTTGGGCGTCGCGGGCGAGAAGCTGCAGGGCCACGGCGCGCAGACCCAGGATTTCGTGCTCGCAACCGGGCCGGTCTTCCCGAACCCGGACGCCAAGGGCTTCCTGGGCAGCATGAAGCAGCTGGAGGCCGGCACGAAGGCGCCCGAGGCGCTCAAGGCCGCTGTCTCAAGGACGGCACGCGCGGCCGATACGATCGTCAAGGCCGTGACCGGCGAGAGCTCGCCGCTCCTCGACTTCTTCGGCCACGCGCCGCTGCACCCGCTGGCCGAGCCGTATTATTCGCAGGCTGCGCTCCGCTACGGCGACCACATCGCCAAGATCGCCGCCTTTCCGACCGGCGCGAAACAGGTCGCGCTGGCCGGCGAGGATCTGCATCTTGGCGAGGATCCCGACGCGTTCCGGCACGCGGTGGCCGCGTACTTCACCGGCGACGCGGCGATATTCGAGATTCGCGTGCAGCTCTGCACCAATCTCGACGACATGCCGGTCGAGGATGCGTCGAAGCGCTGGGACGAGGCGGCGAGCCCCTATCGCACCGTCGCCCGCCTCGTCTTGCCGGCGCAGAATTCCCAGTCCGAGGCCCGGACCCGCTACGCCGACGACGTCCTGTCCTTCCGGCCCGCCCACAGCCTGGCGGCGCACCGCCCGCTCGGCTCGCTGATGCGGGCGCGGCTCAAGACCTACCAGGCCCTTTCCAGCTTCCGTCACGGCCGCAACCAGACGCCCGAGACGGAGCCGACCGCCATCGAGCAGGTCCCGGCCTAAGGGTGAGCCTCGGCCACGCCCTGCGCCGGATCGTCGAGGAATACCCGCTCGCCCGGCTCGATCCGCCGGCCGGGCATCCCCTGGCGGCCGTGATCCGGCGCGGCGCGCCGGACGAGCTGCGCGCTGCCCTGGAATCCGTAGAGGGCTCGTTCCTGGTGAAGGGCAGCCCCGGCCGCGGCAGCCATTGGGCGGCGGTGCCCTGGCTTGCCGTGTTCGACCCCGCTGTCACCACGAGTGCGACCCGCGGCTATTACCTCGTCTACCTGTTTCCGGCCGATCGCGAGGTCGTCCATTTGTCGCTGGCCCAGGGAACGGTCGCGGCGATCCGCGCGCACGGGCCGAACGCCGAAGCTTATCTGCGCAGCAGCGGGGATGCGTTGCGGTCGCGTCTGTCCGATTTCGCAGGGCGCCTCCCGAACAAGTCCATCACCCTCGGGAGCGCAGGCGAATTGCCGGAGGGCTACGAGGCGGCGCATATCCTTGGCCTGACCTACGATCTGGATGCTCTCGGCGATGAGCGCCGCCTGCGCGCCGACCTTTCCGTCGGGGTGGCGGCTTACCGGGCGCTGAAGGCGCGGGGTGGGCTGACTGTCTCGACAGGACATGCGGAGGCGATTATGTAGCTTTAAAGCTACCGGCGCACCACGCTCACCATACGTCAGACCACGATCTACGAAGCATGGTTTGCTGGATTGCGCGACGAGCGTGCGCGGGCTCGTATCGACGTTCGCATCAAGCGCCTTGCCCTGGGTAACGCGGGGGACGTGAAGCCCGTCGGTGAAGGGGTCAGCGAACTTCGGATCGATTACGGACCGGGCTACCGCGTTTATTTCGCGCAACGCGGAAGCGAGATCGTGTTGCTCCTGTGTGGCGGCGATAAACGCACGCAAGATCGAGACATCCGCGAGGCGCAGTCGCTCAACCGCCAGGAGAAACAGCGATGACCGTCGAAACTCGGTCCTGGGATGTTGCTGAACACCTCGATACGCCCGAACGCATCGCCCTGTATATCGAGGCCGTGCTCGAGGATGGCGATCCCGCCCTCATTGCGGCGGCCATCGGTGACGTGGCCCGCGCGCGCGGCATGGCGCAGATCGCGGCCGAGACAGGACGATCACGCGAGAGCCTGTATCGCGCACTATCCGACAAGGGAAATCCGCAACTCGACACCTTGATCGGAGTCCTGAAAGCGATCGGACTGCGGCTCAGCGTGCAGCCGATCGCCGGCTCGGAGCCGGCATAGGATCTGACGGAGGAAGACGGTTTGTGCCTCCGGCGCTCCCGCGCTAGACGGGCCGGGTCATGTCTCACAACACGTTCGGCCATCTCTTCCGCGTCACGACCTTCGGCGAGAGCCATGGGGTCGCGCTCGGCTGCGTGGTCGACGGCTGTCCGCCCGGGCTGGCGCTGGAGGCCGAGGAGATCCAGGCGGAGCTCGACCGGCGCAAGCCGGGCCAGTCGCGCTTCACCACCCAGCGGCGCGAGCCGGATCAGGTGAAGATCCTGTCGGGGGTGTTTTCCGACGACCGCACCGGCGGCCGCCAGTTCACCACCGGCACCCCGATCGCGCTGATGATCGAGAACACCGACCAGCGCTCGAAGGATTACTCCGAGATCCGCGACAGCTATCGGCCGGGCCACGCCGACTACACCTACGACGCCAAGTACGGGATCCGCGATTATCGCGGCGGCGGCCGGTCCTCCGCCCGGGAGACCGCGGCGCGGGTCGCCGCCGGCGCGGTGGCGCGCAAGGTGATCCCGGGCGTCACCATTCGTGCCGCGCTCGTCCAGATGGGACCGCACGCCATCGACCGGGCCCGCTGGGACTGGGCCGAGACCGGCAACAACCCGTTCTTCTGCCCCGACCCGGAGGCGGCCGCGCTCTACGAGCGCTATCTCGATGAGATCCGCAAGGACGGCTCCTCCGTCGGCGCCGTCATCGAGGTGGTGGCCGAGGGCGTGCCGCCGGGCCTCGGCGCTCCGATCTACGGCAAGCTCGATGCGGATCTCGCCGCCGCGATGATGTCGATCAATGCCGTGAAGGGCGTGGAGATCGGCGACGGATTCGCGGCCGCGGCTTTGCGCGGCGAGGACAATGCCGACGAGATGCGGGCCGGCAATGACGGGCGCCCGCGCTTCCTGGCGAACCATGCCGGCGGCATCCTCGGCGGCATCTCCAACGGCGAGCCGGTGGTGGTGCGCTTCGCCGTGAAGCCGACCTCGTCGATCCTGACCCCGCGCCGCTCCGTCACCCGCGACGGTGCCGAGGTCGACCTGATCACCAAGGGCCGCCACGATCCTTGCGTCGGCATCCGTGCCGTGCCGGTTGCGGAAGCCATGATGGCCTGCGTGCTGGCCGATCACTATCTACGCCATCGCGGGCAGGTGGGCGTGGCCTGACCCGCCGGAGCGGGAGCCGATCGCGGTCGGCCCAACTCCGAGACCAGAAATTTTCACAGGCTCGCTCATACCGGACCATTCTCCGTCCGGCGCTGAGCGAGCCGCCCCCTTCCTCCCCCGCGGGGTGGGGGATGCGAGACGAGAGAGCGATCCGTGCCCCATTGCACCGTCACAGAGGCCATCTCGGCCTTCGCCCGCGGCGAGATCGTGGTCGTCACCGACGATGACGATCGTGAGAACGAGGGCGATCTCGTCGTCGCGGCGTCGCTCTGCACGCCGGAGAAGATGGCGTTCATCATCCGCAACACCTGCGGCATCGTCTGCGCGCCGATCACCCAGGACGAGGCGCGGCGGCTGCATCTCGACCCGATGGTGGCCTCGAACGACGCGCCGCTCGGCACCGCCTTCACGGTCACGGTCGACGTCAAGCACGGGCTGACCACCGGCATCTCGGCGGAGCAGCGCTGCAACACCGTGCGGGCGCTGGCCAACGGAAATATGGGCGCGGGCGATTTCGTCCGCCCCGGCCACGTCTTCCCGCTGATCGCCCGCAACGGCGGCGTGCTGATGCGCTCGGGCCATACCGAGGCCGCGGTCGATCTGTGCAAGCTCGCCGAGCTGCCGCCGGTCGGCGTGATCTGCGAGCTCGCCAACGACGACGGCACCGTGATGAAGGGGCCGCAGATCGAGGCGTTTTCCGAGAAGCACGGGCTGAAGCGCGTCTCGGTGGCCGATCTGATTGCCTATCGGCAGGCCCGGGACCGGCTGGTGGAGCGGGTCGGGCACTTCACCGTCCAGTCCAGCCACGGGGATGTCACGGCCTACGCCTTCTCGACCCCGTTCGAGGCGATCCAGCAATTCGCCTTCGTGATGGGTGAGATCGGCGATGGCCGGGACGTGCTGGTGCGCCTCCATCGCTCCAACGTCGCGGCCGACGTGATCGGCGGCGGCAAGCAGATCGACGCCGTTCTCAAGCGCTTCGCATCCGAGGGGCGCGGGGTGCTGGTGTATCTCCGGGACGGGACCGCGGGCGTTCCGCTGAAGAGCGCCCTGGAGGAGGGGACCGAGGCTCTGCGCGCCCGCCAGTGGCGCGAGGTTGGCCTGGGCGCCCAGATCCTGCGCGACCTCGGCGTCGTCTCGATCCGCAACCTCGCGACCTCGGCCCGCTCCTATGTCGGCCTCTCCGGCTTCGGCATCGAGCTTCTGGGCGACGTGCCCCTGGAGGGCTGACCCGTCAGGCGCGGCGCGCGACGGTCCAGATCGCCGCGCCGGCCATGATGGCGGCGGCGCTCCGGTTCAGCCGGGCGCGGAACACGGGTTTCCGCAAGGACTCCCGGGCCCGCGCCGCCAGGGCGGCGTAGGGCGTCATCACCCCCGCGAGCACCAGCGCCGTCAGTCCGACCAGGATACCGAAATCGCCCGCCGTGACCGTCCGCAGGTCGACGATCGTGGGCACGATGGCGAGGTAGAAGACGATCGTCTTGGGGTTGGCCAGGGTGATGGTGATCCCCGCGATGAAGCTGGATAGGGGGCGGTCCGCGGGGCCGCCCTCGATCCGGTCCGTCTGTCCGGCCGCGCGCCAGAGGCGCACCGCCAGGTAGGCGAGATACAGGCCGGCGCAGAGCCGGACGACGACGAAGACCTCGCCCAACGTCTCCGCGATCAGGGCCAGCCCGAAGACGGCCGCGGACAGGAAGGTCAGATCGCCGAGGATCAGCCCCGCCGAGAAGGCCATGGCGGCCCGGAAGCCCGAACTGAGCGCCCGTGCCACCAGGGCGACGACACCCGGGCCGGGCACGGCGGCGGCAACGCAGAGGGCCAGCGCGTAGGCGATAAAGCCGGCGAGCGTCATAGACCGCCCCCGGACCAGACCGAAGGCGCGACCGTCACAGAGAGACGCATCCACGGGGGCGAGGCGCAGCGTTTCACCGGCGGCCGGAGTCCAATCGATTCGCAATCGGTCGATCATGCCGGGCGTCGCGGTGCCCGCAAGCCGAAACCGATCGCCTCGCTCACCGTCCCATCAGCGCGTCCACATGGGCGGACACGGATTTCGCCAGCCCCTCCAGGCTGTAGCCGCCCTCCAGCACCGAGACGATCCGGCCGCCGGCGCAACGCTCGGCCAAGTCCATCAGCTTGCGGGTCGCCCAGCCGAAATCCTCCGCTTCCAGACGGAGGTTCGCCAGCGGATCGAGGCGGTGGGCGTCGAAACCCGCCGAGATCACGATGACGTCGGGCCGGAACGTCTCCAGCCGCGCCAGGATGCCGGCCTCGAACGCCTCGCGGAACACCTCGCCGTCGTCGTTGGGCCGCAGCGGCACGTTGACGATCGTGTCCTTCTCGCCGCGCTCCGAGGCGGCGCCGCTGCCCGGGAACAGCGGCATCTGATGTGTCGAGGCGTAGAGCACGCTCGCATCGTCCCAGAAGATGTCCTGGCTGCCGTTGCCGTGGTGGACGTCCCAATCGACCAAAGCCACGCGCTCGGCACCGTGTTTCTGCTGGGCGTAGCGGGCGGCGATCGCGGCGTGGTTGAACAGGCAGAAGCCCATGGACCGGGTCCGTTCGGCATGGTGGCCGGGCGGGCGCATCGCCACGAACGCGTTGCGGCATTCGCCCGCCATGACCGCGTCGAGGGCGTGGTTGGCGCCCCCGATCGCCCGCAGCGTCGCCTCCAAGCTGCCGGCGGACAGGATCGTGTCGGCGTCGATCCCGACCATCCCGTGCTCCGGCACGGCGGCGACCAGTGCGTCGACGTATTCACGGGGATGGGTCAGGGTCGCGACCTCGATCTCCGCCCGCGGCGCGGCCACCCGCACCAGGCCGGCGAAGCGCTCGTCTTCCAGGGCACGCTCGATGGCCCGCATCCGCGCCGGGCGCTCCGGATGGCCCTCCGGCACCTCGTGGTCGAAACTCGCCGGATGGCTCACGTAGAGGGTGGTCACGACGATCGCTCCCGGGTGCGGTCCTGTCGCGGACCTGCAACAGGAGCCGGCAATGTGCCACGGGCGGAACGCGCGGACTACGGCGGGGTGCCAGGCCTCGTTATAGTTGCTCAAATCTTCCACGGGACCAGTCCCGAACGGGTCGCATGTCCGGGCGCGCGGAAGACGTCCGAGGACCGGCGCATGCGCATCATCCCCGTCATCGCCTGCGCCGCATGGCTCGCGGGCTGCACCTTCAAGGCCGTCCCCGACCCGAAGGTCTCGGCCCGCGATGCCGCGTTCATGGCGCTGGTGCCCGAGGCCGAGTTCGATCCGCACTTCGCCCGATACCAGGTGAGCGATCCGACCGGGCAGCCCCCGGGCACGATCGTGGTCGAGACCAAGGAGCGCCAGCTCTACCTCGTGCTGCCGGACGGCAAGGCGATCCGGTACGGCGTTTCCGTGGGCGATGAGGCCTTTGGCTGGACGGGCACAGCCACGATCGACCGGAAGGCCGAATGGCCGGCCTGGAACCCGCCGGCCGAGATGATCAAGCGCTGGCCGCACGTCCACGCCATGCAGGGCGGCCCGATGAATCCGCTCGGCGCCCGGGCCCTCTACCTGGCCGATCACGGCCGGGACACGCTCTACCGGATCCACGGCACCAACGAGCCGGAGAAGATCGGCCAGGCGGTCTCCTCCGGGTGCATCCGCATGCGCAACATCGACGTGGTGGACCTGTTCGACCGCGTGCCCGTCGGGGCCACGGTCATCGTCCGGTAACGCAACTGATCAACGTCCCAATAAGCCTGCTTGCTCGGTCCGTGTTTACCTGAACTTCCGTTCAGATCTTGCCGTTAACTTCCGGCAGGGGAGCCGTCCCGTAAGTTCAAATCACACCGGGACAAGCACCGACCGCAGCAAAGGTCGGAGGAGCAGGCAGCCATGACCATGATCTCCGTTCAACAGTTCTGCAACCATGCCGTTTCGACTGGCGCGATCAGCGACGAGGACCTCCTGGTCCTCAAGCGCGAGGTGCTGCCGGAGGGGATCATGAGCCGCGACGAGGCGGACATGCTGATCGCCCTGGAGCGCGCGGTGATCGGCTCCGACGCTTTCGCCGACTTCCTGGTCGCGTCGGTGGTCGACTTCGCCGTGTGGGGCCTGCGCCCGACCGGCTATATCGACCGCGACGTCGCCGCCTGGCTCGCCAGCTCGCTCAGCGGCCGCGACGGCCCGACCCCGGTCGGCGCCCGGATCGCCATGGAGATCGTCCGCGAGGCGCAGGGCAGCGCCGAGGCCCTGATGGCCTTCGCCCTCGACGCCAACCGCTGGACCCGCGAGGCGACCCAGGCTCCGCGCGTCACCTTCGCCCTGGCCGCCTGAGACTACGACCAAGGCGCAGCTTCCGTCCGCGGCACATCTGATCTATCGGGACAGTCAAGCCGGTGTGCAATCCGGCGATCTCGAGAGCGATGCGCCAGCGATGTTCGATAAGATCCTGATCGCCAACCGGGGCGAAATCGCCTGCCGGGTCATCAAGACCGCCCGGAAGATGGGCATCAGGACGGTCGCGGTCTATTCGGATGCCGACCGCGACGCGGTGCACGTCGCCATGGCCGACGAGGCGGTCCATATCGGCCCCGCTGCCGCGGCGCAGTCCTATCTGGTCATCGAGAAGATCGTCGAGGCCTGCCGGCAGACCGGCGCCCAGGCGGTCCATCCCGGCTACGGCTTCCTGTCCGAGCGCGAGGCCTTCCCGAAGGCGCTCGAAGCAGCCGGCATCGTGTTCATCGGGCCCAATCCCGGCGCCATCGCCGCCATGGGCGACAAGATCGAATCCAAGAAGGCCGCCGCGGCCGCCAACGTCTCCACCGTCCCGGGCTTCCTCGGCGTGATCGAGAGCCCCGAGCACGCCGTCGAGATCGCCGACGGGATCGGCTACCCGGTGATGATCAAGGCCTCGGCCGGCGGCGGCGGCAAGGGCATGCGCATCGCCCATTCGTCGGGCGAGGTCGCCGAGGGCTTCGCCCGGGCCAAGTCGGAGGCCTCCTCGTCCTTCGGCGACGACCGGGTCTTCGTGGAGAAGTTCATCACCGACCCGCGGCATATCGAGATCCAGGTGATCGGCGATAAGCACGGCAACGTGATCTACCTCGGCGAGCGCGAGTGCTCGATCCAGCGCCGCAATCAGAAGGTGATCGAGGAGGCGCCGTCGCCGCTGCTCGATCCCGAGACCCGCCGCAAGATGGGCGAGCAGGCCGTCGCCCTCGCCAAGGCGGTGAACTACGATTCCGCCGGCACGGTCGAGTTCGTCGCCGGCCAGGACAAGTCCTTCTACTTCCTGGAGATGAACACCCGGCTTCAGGTCGAGCATCCGGTCACCGAGATGATCACCGGCCTCGACCTCGTCGAGCTGATGATCCGGGTCGCGGCCGGCGAGACGCTGCCGCTGACGCAGGAGCAGGTGAAGCTCGACGGCTGGGCCGTGGAGAGCCGCGTCTACGCCGAGGATCCGACCCGCAACTTCCTGCCCTCGATCGGCCGCCTGACCACCTACCGGCCGCCGGAGGAGGGGCGGCAGGGCGCCGCGATCGTGCGCAACGATACCGGCGTGGAGGAGGGCGGCGAGATCGCGATCCACTACGATCCGATGATCGCCAAGCTGGTGACCTGGGCCCCGACCCGCGCCGAGGCGATCGCCGCGCAGGGCGACGCGCTGGACGCCTTCGCGATCGACGGCATCCGCCACAACATCCCGTTCCTGTCGGCGCTGATGGCCCATCCGCGCTGGCAGGAGGGCAATCTCTCCACCGGCTTCATCGCCGAGGAATTCCCGAACGGCTTCGTCGCGCCCGAGCCCGCGGGCGCGGTGGCGATCCGCATGATGGCCGCCGCGGCGGCGATCGACCACAAGCTCAACCAGCGCAAGCGCGGGATCTCCGGCCAGATGCGCGCCCCCGGCCTGTTCGCGTTCGAGCGGGACCGGGTCGTGATCCTGGCCGGCCAATCCTACCCGGTGACCATCGAGCCGGAGGGCGAGGACCTGATCGTAACCCGGGACGACGGCACGTCGCTCTCGGTGGCGAGCGCGTGGCGCCCGGGCGAGCCGGTCTGGATCGGCACGATCGGCTCCGAACGCGTCGCCATCCAGGTGCGCGGCCTGCTGAACGGCGTGTTCCTGCAGCATGCGGGCGCGGCGGCCGAGGCCCGGGTCTACACCCGCCGGGAGGCCGAGCTCGCCGCGCTGATGCCCGTGAAGGAGCAGGCCGGCTCCGGCAAGCAGGTGCTCTGCCCGATGCCGGGTCTCGTGAAGCAGATCCTGGTCACCGAAGGCCAGGAAGTGAAGAACGGCGAGCCCATCGCGGTGGTCGAGGCGATGAAGATGGAGAACATGCTTCGCGCCGAGCGTGACGCGACGGTGGCGAAGATCCACGCCAAGGAAGGAGACAGCCTCGCGGTGGACGCGGTGATCCTGGAATTCGCCTGATCGTAGCAGGCGGCCGTCGTGAGTGAGGTCCACAACGAGCAGACGAAGCTTCTGGCCACCGCGCTGAACAACATCGCGGTGGCTTTCGTGGTGATCGGGTTCGTAACGCCGATCACGGCCATGAGTTTTGGAGTCGCGAGCGCGCCGTCCTTGCGTCCGACCACTGCCTTCTTCGCGGCGATCTGGCTTTCCGCGGGCATCGGCATACATCCGATCGGCAGGCGCGTGCTGCGGAGCATCAAGCCATGAGTTCGGGCGAAATTTTTGTGACGTTCGTGATTCCGGCCGTCACCCTCGCTGTGGCCTACGCGGCGATGCGTGCGAACGAATGGGCTGTGCAGCGGGACGAACGCACATCCGGGACGTGACCCGGCCGGTCGACCGCTGACCACGACGGCATGCCCCTCTACTTCGCCTACGGCGCGAACATGGATGCCGCCGCGATGGCCCTGCGCTGCCCGGTCTCGCGGCTGATCGGCGTCGGGCGGCTGCCGGCGCACCGTTTCATCATCATGCGCGAGGGCTATGCCTCCGTGGTGCGCGATCCCGCCCGCACGGTTCACGGTGTCCTGTGGGAGCTGGCGCGCGACGATATTCCGGCCCTCGATCGCTACGAGGGCGTGGCCGGCGGCCTCTACACCAAGGCGACATTGCCGGTGACGACGGCCGGCGGGGTCAAGCGTGCGATGATCTATCTCGGCCGCTCCACCGCGCCCGGCCGGCCGCGCCCGGGCTACCTCGAATCCGTGGTCGCGGCGGCGCATGCCGCGCAGCTGCCGCCCGCCTATATTCGCGAACTCAGGACCTGGATGCGCGGCCCGCCCGCCTGACCATCCGGCAATTGGTACGCAACCTGCTTGCTCGCGATCGACCGGGGCGGCGACACCATCATGCGCCTCGGCCAGCTGTGATGTTTGCGCAGCGTGCCATTCGGTCAACGGCGATCGGCGGCCGCGTGCGAGGGAGAGGTTCGCATGTCCTATCTGGCGCCCGCCGATTTCGTGAAGAAGGCCGTCGATGCCGGCGAGTCGAAGGTCTTCATGGCCACCAAAGACACGTTCATCCGGGCCTACATGGCCGGCGCGATCCTGGCGCTTGCCGCCGCCTTCGCCGTGACCATCAATCAGACCACCGGCCAGCCCCTCGTCGGGGCGCTGCTGTTCCCGGTCGGCTTCTCGATGCTGTACCTGCTGGGCTACGACCTCTTCACCGGCGTCTGCGTGCTCACGCCCCTTGCCCTGATCGACAAGCGCCCGGGCGTCACCGTGGCCGGCATCGCCCGCAACTGGACGCTCGTGTTCTTCGGGAACTTCGCCGGTGCCCTCACCACCGCCCTGATGATGGCGATCGTGTTCACCTTCGGCTTCGCCACCGAGCCGAACGCCGTCGGCAAGGCGATCGCCGGAATCGGCGAGGCGCGCACCCTCGGCTACGAGAAGTACGGCGCGGCCGGCATGCTGACCCTCTTCGTGCGCGCCATGATGTGCAACTGGATGGTCTCCACCGGCGTCATCGGCGCGATGCTGTCCACCTCGGTCCCCGGCAAGGTGATCGCGATGTGGATGCCGATCACGGTGTTCTTCTTCATGACCTTCGAGCATTCGGTCGTGAACATGTTCCTGTTCCCGTCGGCGATCCTCATGGGCGGCCACCTGACCGTCATGGATTACCTGCTGTGGAACGAGATCCCGACGCTGCTCGGCAACATCGTCGGCGGTCTCGCCTTCACCGGGCTGATGCTCTACTCGACCCATGTCCGCACGGGTGAGACGCGCTCGGCCCCGATCGGTGCCGGCGTCCGTCGTCCGATGGCGGCCGAGTGAGATTGAGCGGCCCGTGCTTCCGCACGGGCCTTTGGGGACGGTGCCGATCCGATGAGCGCGACGCGTACCGTCTCCGTGATCGTCAAGGGGCGGGTCCAGGGCGTTTCCTACCGGGCCTGGACCCAGGCCGAAGCGCGCACCCGGGGCCTGTCCGGCTACGTCCGCAACCGGGACGACGGCTCTGTCGAGGCGCTGTTCAGCGGTCCGCCGGAGGCCGTCGACCACATGGTGGCCCTGTGCCGGTCCGGGCCGCCGGCGGCCCGGGTGACCGACGTCAGCCTGCGCGAGGGCGGCGAGGCTCCGGAGGCAGGCCGGTTCGAGATCCTGCGCGGCTGAGGCCGTCGCGAGAGGCAGGACGGGTTCTGCGGGGCGAACGGGACTGGTATGGCCTCGGGCCGCTACCGGTTCCGATTTCCGGCGCTCCGAGACCATGACAGACCTGACCGCAGGCAGTGCCGCCTTCTCGCCCCTCGATCTCGGGGCGCTGGCCTATTTCATTGTCGCCTGGGTCGCGTACGGCCTGTCGGTCGGCCGCCTGCGCGGGCGCATGATCTCGCTCAGCCAGATCATGAATGTGCACCGGTCGAACTGGGCCCGGCAGATCATCGGGCGCGAGAACCGGGTCGTCGACACGCAGATCAACGCCTCCCTCCAGAACGGCACCGCCTTCTTCGCCTCGACCTCGCTGATCGCACTGGGCTCGGTGCTGACCCTGTCGCGCTCCGGGGACGATGTGCTCAACCTGTTCGCGACCCTTCCGTTCGGGACGGTGGCGAACCGCACGACCTGGGAGCTGAAGGTCGCCGGCCTCGCGGTGGTGTTCGTCTACGCCTTCTTCAAATTCGCCTGGGCCTACCGGCTGTTCAATTATGCGGCGATCCTGCTGGGCGCCGTGCCGCCGAAGGGCTCGGGCGTCAGCGACACCGAGGTGATGCGGGCGGTCCGCCGGCTCGCGGCGATGAATGTCAGCGCCGGCCGGCATTTCGCCCGCGGCCAGCGCGCCTTCTTCTTCGCGCTCGCCTATCTGGGCTGGTTCGTGAGCCCGTATGTGCTGATCGCCTCGACAAGTGCGGTGGTCGTCATCATGTGGCGTCGACAGTTCGCCTCGGAGATCCGCAAGGCGCTGCTGGAGGCCGGTGAAGGGCCGCACGAGGGACCGCTCCTGGCCCCCGCCGAGGAGGCACGGACATGAATACGACCAAGGCAGACGAAGCGGCGATCGAGGAAATCCTCCTCGGGTTGGTGGCCGAGCGCGGCGCCGGCAAGACCATCTGCCCGTCGGAGGTCGCCCGCGCCTTGGGTGGCCCGCACCCGGACGGATGGGGACCATTGATGCAGCCGGTACGCCGGGTCGCGGTGCGTCTCGCCCATGCCGGCCGGGTCGCGATCCTGCGCAAGGGCAAGCCGGTCGATCCGGACGATTTCCGGGGCATCTACCGGCTGGCGCTGCCGGGCGAAGCGACCGGTTCGGGCCCGGGCAGCCAATCCGGCGTGTAGCCGGCGAGCCGGTAGACCACGAGGCCGATCCACTCCTTCACCGCGAGATCGAGCTGGAGGAGCCCGTCCGAGGCGAATCCGTGGAACCGGGCGGCGTCGCCCCAGCCGCGAGTTCGGTAATCGACCGGGAAGGCGTCCACTGTGAAGCCGGCCTCCCGGAAGCAGCCGATCGCTCGGGGCATGTGCCAGGCCGAGGTGATCAGCAGCCAGCGCTCGCCCGGCTTCGGCTGGACCAGAGCGGCGGTAAACGCGGCGTTCTCCTGGGTATTGCGCGACCGGTTCTCGAGGATCAGCCGGGTGCGCGGCAGGCCGAGGACGTCGGCATGGCGGCTGATGATGTCGGCCTCCGCAATGCCGCCGCCGACGAAGCCGCTTCCGCCGGAGAAGACGAGCCGGGCCTGCGGAAAACGGCGCGCCAGGTGGGCGAGGTAGACCGGCCGCTCGCCGGCATCGTTGCCGAGCACCTGATCGCGCGCCTCGGACAGCCCGGCCTCGATGCCGCCGCCGAGCACGATGATGCCCGCGGGAGCCGGCCCATCCTCCGGGTAGGGCGGAAACCGCTCCTCCAGCGGCAGGAGGGCGATCTCCGATACGGGGGTCAAGCCGCCGATGGCCAGTCCCAGCAGCCCGAGCGCGGCGAGCGCGAGGCCGGTTCGGCGCAGGCGCGTCGCAGCCAGGATGACGAGCCCGGCAAGTGCCGAGAAGATGAACAGGTTCGACGGGGTGATCAGAAAATAGACCACCTTCGAGAGCGGGAAGAACACCGGGCCGCCTCAGGCCGGCTTGGTCTCGGCCTCGAACCGGGCCAGGGCGGCGGCGTCCGGCGGCAGCAGGCTGGCGAGGCTCTCGCCCCTCTCGACCTCGCGCTGGATCCAGAGATCCAGGCGCTGCTGCTCGACGGCTTCGAGGGCGATGCGCTCGGCGAGCTCGGCCGGCAGCGCGACGATCCCGCCGGATCCGCAGACCACGATGTCGCCGGGATGGATCGCGGCGCCCCCGCAGGAGACCCGTTCCTGGGTGCCGACCAGGGCCAGCGTCTCGCTCCCGGCCTCCGGCGCCGACCAGACCGGCAGACCGACCGCCTCCGGAAGGGCGCCGTCGGTGACGAGGCCGGCGACTCCGCGCTGCGCGAGCCGCGCCGCCACGATCGCGCCGAAGGGGAGGGCGAGGCCGGAGCGGGCGGCGTCGATCACCAGGATGGCGCCTTCCGGGACCGCATCGATGGCGGCAGCGAGGTCGCCGGCCGCGTCGTTGCGGGCCGGGATCATCCGCATCGTGTAGGCCGGGCCGATGGCGCTTTCGCCGTGGCCGGTCAGACCGCGCGGGCTGAACGCCTTCACGCCCGCGCGTGACAAGGCCCGGGCCAGGCTGGCCGGCGTCACGGCGGAGAGCGCGTCGCGCAGGGTCGGATCGATCGCCATCAGAAGCTCCGGGGAAGGCGGGCGCCGGACGGATCGGCGAGTTGGCTCAAGGTGGATCGCCCGGGCCCGCCGGCAAGGCCGCGCTTGCCGCTTCGTCCCGAAAGATGCGCGCCAGCGTCCGGGGATAAGTTCGCGATCTCAGGAGATCGGCTCGCCCAAAGCCCGCGCCGCCCCGGGCCGGGCCGCGAGCCGGTCGTACCAGCGGCGCAGGGCCGGCCGCTCGATCCGCTCGGCCGGCAGGTTCAGCCAGCGATGCGCCGCGCAGCCGAGGGCGATGTCGGCGATGCTGAAACCATCGCCGACTGCGTAGTCCCGACCCGTCAGATGCGCGTCCAGAATGGCGGCAAACGCCTCCGTGCGCTTCACCGAAGCGTCGATCACGGCGCGGTCCGGATTGGCCGACCGATAAAGTTGCCAGAACGCGTCCCGCATCGCGGGCGTGAAGGAGGTGGCCTGCCAATCGAGCCATTGCTCGATATGGGCGCGCATCCGCGGATCGGCAGGCGGTGCCAGAGACGGGGCCATCGCCGCGACGTAGCGGAGGATGGCGTTCGATTCCCAGAGGACGAACCCGTCCTCCTCCAGGGTCGGGACCAGCCCGTTCGGGTTCTTGGCGCGATAGGCGGGATCGTGGACGACGCCGTGCGCACCGCCGGCATCGATCCGCTCATAGGCGAGGCCGGCCTCGTCCAGCGCCCAGACTGCCTTCTGCACGTTGACCGAGGTGAGCCGGCCCCAGAGTTTACGCATCGTCACGAACCGTCTCCGCTACGCCTTCGGCGGGTAGGCGTGCTCATACCCGTTGGGATCGGTCACCCGCGTCTCGCCGTCCGCGTCGCGCAGGTAGCCCGGCCCGACCGGCACTTTGCCGTGGCCGCCGGGGATGTCGAGCACGTAGGTCGGCTGCGCGAGCCCGGAGAGGCGCCCGCGCAGGGCGCGCATGAGCGCCTGCCCCTCGGTCAGGCTCGTGCGCAGATGGCCGGTCCCCGGGGCGAGGTCGCCGTGATGGAGATAATAGGGCTTGATCCGATTCTCGACGAAGGCCCGCATCAGCGCCTCGAGGGTCGCGGAGTCGTCGTTGATGCCGCGCAGCAGGACCGATTGGCTGACCATCGGGATGCCGGCATCCACCAGCCGGGCGCAGGCGGCGCGGGCCGCCGGCGCGAATTCCCGAGGGTGATTGGCGTGCAGGGCGACGAACACCGCCCGGCCGAAGCGCTTGAGCGCCGTCACCAGATCAGCGTCGACGAGATCGGGCTTCACCACCGGCACGCGGGTATGGATCCGCATCACCCGGACGTGCTCGATCGCCGACAGGCGCTCGGCGATGGCACCGAGGCGCCGGGCCGAGAGCGCGAACGGGTCGCCGCCGGTGAGCACCACCTCCCAGATCCGCGGATCCTGCGCAATGTAGGCCAGCGCGCCGTCGAGCTCGGCCTCGGTCAGCGAGCCGAGGCCGTCCGGCCCGACCATCTCCCGCCGAAAGCAGAACCGGCAATAGACCGGGCAGATATGCAGCGGCTTCAGCAGCACCCGGTCGGGGTAGCGGTGGACGATGCCCACCACCGGCGCGTGCGCCGCATCGCCGATCGGGTCGGCCCGTTCCTCCGGGGCGACCACGGTCTCCGCACCCTGCGGTACGAATTGGCGGGCGATCGGATCGGCCGGATCGTCCAGGTCGATCAGCTCGGCCATGTCCGGCGTGACCGAGACGGCGTAGCGCGACAGCACATCGTGCAGGGCGTCCGCCTCCGGGCCGGAGAGCAGGCCGGCGGCGGCGAGGTCGGCGGCGTTGCGCAGGGTGCGGTTCACGGCAGGGTCTCCGCGACCGGGGTCCAGAGGACGTCGTCGATCCGGTTCGCTCCGCAGGCCAGCATGGCGAGGCGGTCGAAGCCGAGGGCGATCCCGGAGGCGTCGGGCATCACCGCCAGCGCGGCGAAGAAATCCTCGTCGATCGGGTACGTCTCTCCGTAGACGCGCAGCTTCTCCGCCATCTCCCCGGCGAAGCGCCGGCGAAGGGAAGCGGGATCGGTCAATTCGCCGAAAGCATTGGCGAGCTCGACCCCGCACGCATAGAGCTCGAACCGTTCGGCCACACGCGGATCGTCCGGGGCGGGCCGGGCGAGGGCGGCCTCGCTGATCGGGTACTCGCACAGGATGGTCGGGCGCCCGATGCCGAGATGCGGCTCGACCCGCGCCACCAGCACCCGGGAAAACAGATCGGCCCAGGTGTCATCCGGCGCGACCCGGAGGCCGGCCTCCGACACCGCGGCGGCGAGCCCGTCGCGGTCGGTCTCCCCGGTGGGCGAGATCGTGGCCAACAGGTCGATGCCGGCAAAGCGCGTGAAGGCCTCGGCGAGGGTCAGGCGCTCCGGCTCGGCGAACGGGTCGGCCTCCCGGTCGCGATAGCGGAAGCGGCGGGTGCCGGCGGTCTCGGCGGCCAGCGCGAGCAGATCGGCGCAATCGGCCATCAGGTCGGTATAGGGTACCCCGGCGCGGTACCATTCCAGCATGGTGAATTCCGGATGGTGCAGCGGGCCGCGCTCGCGGTTGCGAAACACCCGGGCGACGCTGAGCAGCCGCGTCTCACCGGCCGCCAGGAGCTTCTTGCAGGCGAATTCCGGCGAGGTGTGCAGGTAGAGCGGTGTCCGCGCCCCGCTCGCGCCGATCGCCGCGGTGGCGAAGGCCGAGAGATGCGCCTCGTTGCCCGGGGAGACCTGCAGGCAAGCGGTCTCGGCCTCGACGAAGTCGCGCGCGGCGAACCAGGCCCGGAAGGCGGCCAGGATGCGGTTGCGCAGGAGCAGCCGCGGCCGCCGGTCGGCGTGGCGATCGGGCGTCCACCAGGGCGAGGGCGCGCCGGTCAAAGCCCGATCCCCGGGCGGGGGCGGTCTCGGCCGGGCAAGGCAATCCTCGGAGTCGTCATCGCACGATCCTGACAGGCCCCCGATCGGGCCTCTCGATGTCCAGGCCTCAACACGGGCCTCGGGTTCCCCGGATTGGGAGGGGCGCGCATCGAGCCCACGCGCTTCGGTTGAGGCCCGCCCGCTGGCAACGGCGCCGCAGATGCGATAGTGCCGGGGCCTAGATCCCGTGCACGCGCTTGGCGCGTGCCGACCCGCCTTGTCAATGCAGGACCTAATTCCGTGAAGGTGATCGCCTCAACGCTCCGTAAGGGCAACGTCGTCGAGAAGGACGGCAAGCTCTACGTGATCCTGTTCGCCGAGAACATCCACCCCGGCAAGGGCACCCCGGTGACCCAGCTCGACATGCGCCGCATCACGGACGGCGTGAAGGTGTCCGAGCGCTACCGCACCACCGAGCAGGTCGAGCGGGCCTTCGTGGAGGATCGCGAGCACACCTTCCTGTACAGCGACGGCGAAGGGTTCCACTTCATGAATCCCGAGAGCTACGAGCAGGTCGCCGTGCCGGCCGACGTGGTCGGCGACGCCGCCCCCTATCTCCAGGAGGGCATGGCCGTGATGCTGTCGAGCCATAACGGCGTGCCGCTGACCATCGAGCTGCCCCAGCGGGTGACGCTGGAGGTCGCCGAGACCGAGCCGGTGCTCAAAGGCCAGACCGCCTCCTCGTCCTACAAGCCGGCCACGCTCTCGAACGGCGTGCGCACCACCGTCCCGCCGCACATCGCCGCCGGCACCCGCGTCGTCGTGATGACGGCCGACGGCGCCTACGTCGAGCGCGCCAAGGACTGATTTTTTTGGGGGTTTCTCGCCGCGGGACGACAGTCGCGCGGGCGGGAAACTCCATCCCACCCGCGCTCTCAGCCTGACGGTCTGTGAGGCTTTCGATCGACAGGCGGGCCTGGATGGCTAGGACGAAGCGCGGGTCCCCTCTCCCGCACGGGAGAGGGGGCCTGTCACGCTCCATCCTCGACGGATTGGACTACTCACAGCCTCTCAGCTGCCGGAGCGACGCGGAGGCCTCGAAGGACGCCTCCAAGCATCGCGAGCGGCCTGAAGACCTCCTTCGCGGCACGCTGCCCTCGCAAGTCAGGATGAGGGCGTGGATGAAGGAAGGCGACGCAAACCCCTCCTTCACCGCGGCGCTCGAGACGCCGCCTCGATCGCCCCGTAGCAGCCCTGGGACACGGCCTGCGCCCGCAGCCGCTCCTGCGGGCTGAAGGGCCGTCCATCCTCCCGGAAAAGATCCTCTTGGATCAGCGCGTCCGAGGTGCAGCGGGCCGCGATCCGGCAGAGCGGCGGCTCGCCGCCGGTTCGGGTGCAGATCGTGACGTAATCGGCGCGGAAGGCCCGCACCCCCGCGCGGGGGTTCGGTCCGGTCAGGGCGACGAGGCCGGTGAACAGCGCCAGTAGCACCGGCTGGTGGACGAGATAGACGACGAGGCTGTGGCGTCCCGCGAAGGCTGCGACGCGGCCCAACGCCGAGCGCGGCGCCCAGGCGCCCAGGCGCGAGCGCGCCAGCCAGGGCAGGCCGAGCCGCCCGACTAAGATCCCCGTCACGACGAAGCCGAACCACGGGAACAGCGGCACGTAGTCGTTGGTCCGCGGCGTCCCGGCACCGAGCCCGAGGAAGTACAGGACCGGCGCGTCGAGCACCGGCGCATGCACCAGGACGGGGGCGGCGAAGATCGCGGCCGCAGCCAGGGCCGTCACCGGAACCGGCAGGAACAGGAACGGCAGGCCCAGCACGCTCGACACCGCGATGCAGTGCAGGATCCCGAAGAACACGTAGGAATCCGGGAAGGCGAACCAGGTCCCGATCGTGACGAGCAGGGCCGCCCCGCCGATCCGGGCGAGCCGCATCAGGGTCGGGCGCAGGCGGATGCCGCGCCCGTTCATCAGCACCAGCCCGATGCCCACCAGCGTCAGGAACGTGCCGGCGATCGCCTCGGCCGCGCGATGCCCGGTCGGCGTCAGGGCGTAGTTCTCGGCGGTCAGCCGGAGATATCCGACGTCCCACAGCGAATGGTAGCTCGCCATCGCGAGCAGGGCGCCCCCCCGCACCGCGTCGATGATCGGGTATCGGCCCCCCGCGGCGTTCGGGGCGGCGTGTGACGGTTCGGAGCGAAGATCAGCTGGCACCATGGCGAGGGCTCAAACCACGCCGGCGCCCGGGACGCCACCGGGGGGCTCCGGCGCCACGGCGGCGCCGGGCGGCATTGCCGAGCGCTCTCGAAAACGTGAAGGGGCGTCCGGGCCGGTCGCGAAAACCTGACTGGACGGCGTGGCTGAGGAAATCCAAACGGCTCCAGCGGCGCGAAAACGCCGTAACCCCGCTCCCCCTGCGACCGATCGACTGTTGCGAGCCTGCCTCCCCCGGGCAAGATTGCAACTCGGGATGGCTCCGATGCCGGTCATATGGGCTTTCCGGGAATCAGGACTTCGTTAATCTTGCTGCGAGAGCGCGCGGCGTGATTCGGTGTAGGTTGCTCGGCCATGTCTGACGAACGCGCTTCCGGGCCGCAGAACCCCAGTCGGATCGAGGATGCCCGGACCGCCGACGGGGCACCGGGCGACGACGAGGCGCTCGACCTCGTCGAGGTCTCCGGCCGCATCAAGTGGTTCGACGTGTCGAAGGGCTTCGGCTTCATCGTGCCCGATGACGGCGCCCCCGACATCCTGCTGCACGTCACCTGTCTGCGGCGTGACGGCTTCCAGGCGGCGAGCGAGGGCGCCCGCATCGTCGTAGAGGCGGTGGAGCGGCCGCGGGGCTGGCAGGCGTTCCGGGTTCTCTCGCTCGACCAGTCGGCGGCCCTGCATCCCTCCGAGATGCCGATGCCGCGCACCCATGTCTCGGTGACGCCGACCAGCGGCCTCGAGACCGCGGTGGTGAAGTGGTTCAACCGGCTGCGCGGATTCGGCTTCCTCACCCGTGGCGACGGCACGCCCGACATCTTCGTGCACATGGAGACCCTGCGCCGTTACGGCATCGCCGAATTGAAGCCCGGCGACGCGGTGCTGGTGCGCTACGGGGACGGCTCCAAGGGCGTGATGGCCGCCGAGATCCGCCTGATCGACGACGCGCTGCCGACCTCGCACTGACGGCGCGCCGCGAACCCGCGCCGATCGGGTGGCCTCGTCTTTTTCGCAAAAGCCGGTCCCCCGCTCCGGGCGCGATGCGCTATCTGCACCCGCGGCGGACGTCCCCGTCCGCAATCGCGTTTCCCGAGAGGCCAGTGCCCGTGAGAATCCTGACCCGTGTCGCGCAGGCGGCCACGATCGCCTGCCTGGTCCTGACCGCGTCCGCGCCCCTCGGTCCCGCAATCGCCCAGGAGGCGGCACGCGAGAGCGCCGCCAAGACCGAGCCGCTCACCATCGTCACCAAGGCCGGTCCGAAGCGGTTCGACGTCGAGGTGATGCGCGACGATGCCGGGCGCTCCCGGGGATTGATGTTCCGCCGCCACATGGCGCCCGATCACGGCATGCTGTTCGATTTCGAGCGCAGCGAGCCCGTGACGATGTGGATGAAGAACACCTACCTGCCGCTCGACATGCTGTTCATCCGCAAGGACGGCACCGTGAGCCGGATCGCGGCCGATACCGAGCCGCTGTCGACGGCGATCATCGCGTCGGGCGGCCCGGTCTCGGCCGTTCTGGAGCTCAATGCCGGCACCGCGGCCAAGCTGGGCATCCAGGCGGGCGACCGGGTCGAGCACCCTTTGTTCAAGGGGCGCTGAGTCGACGGGCCCTTTCGCGAACGCAGCGGGAACAATCGCCTTGACCGCTGCGATGTTCCGCGCCAATGTTCCGGCATTGTTCCGGTGCTTCGGAATGCCGGCACAGCGCGGAGGACCCGATGAGCGATGTGGCCGATGCCGAGCTGTTCGGCAATGACGATTGGTCGGTGAGCGCCGACGGGCTCGAGCACCGGGGGACGGGCTATTTCATCGGCCGGGATGCCGTGGCTGCGCGCCGGGCCGAGGGCCTGTGGGAATGGCCGCTCCAGATGGCGGAGAAGAGCTGGTGCCGGCCCAGCCTGTTTCGCGAGGCGTTCCTGAACGCGCTGGCGCAGTTCGGCATCGCCCGCGATGCCGGCCTCACCCGCTCCTTCGCGCTGGGCTACGGCATCCGGGCCGTCGAGGCGCCGGCGCCGGACACGTTCGTCACCCTGGCCGACGTGCTGAAGCCCCGCACCGCTCCGGAGACGGTCCGGGTCGCCGCCCGGGCTCCGGCGCGCGCACTGGCCGCGGCGGGCGCCTGATCCGTCCGGTCATTTGACCGCGGCCGTCTTCGCCGGATAGCCCTCTTCGCGAGAATGCGGGAGAGATGATCATGGCGAATGCTGATAATGCCGGTCTGGACGGCCTGATCACGTCACCGCTGTCGCGACGCGGCTTCGTGATGACAAGCCTGATCAGCGGCCTGACCGTCGCCACGACCCGCGTCGAGGCGCAGGTGATCCACACCGATGCCACCGGGATCGAGGCCGGGGAGGTGAAGATCCCCGCTGCCGACGGCCCGATGCCGGCCTACCGGGCGGTCCCCGAGGGCGCCGGCCCGTTCCCGATCGTGCTGGTGGTCGAGGAGATCTTCGGGGTCCACGACTACATCAAGGACATCTGCCGACGCCTGGCCAAGGCCGGCTACTGCGCGGTCGCCCCCGAACTCTACGCCCGCCAGGGCGATCTCTCGACCATGACCGATCCCAAGATCATCATCCGGGACGTCATCTCAAAGACGCCAGACGCGCAGTGGATCGGCGATCTCGACGCCACCGCGGCCTGGGCGGCCTCCGCGGCCAAGGGCGATCCCGCCCGGCTCGGCGTCATGGGCTGGTGCCGGGGCGGCCGCGCTGCCTGGCTCTACGCGGCGCATCGTCGCGACCTGAAGGCGGCGGTGGCCTGGTATGGCCCGATCGGGGGCGAGCGGACCGACATCCAGCCGCGCACAGCCGGGGATGTCGCGGCCGAGATCCACGCCCCGCTGCTCGCGCTCTATGGCGGCGCCGATACCGGCATTCCGCCGGCCTCGGTGGAGGAAGCCCGCGACAAGGCGAAGCAAGCCGGCAAGACCGTCGAACTGGTGATCTATCCGGATGCGCCGCACGGTTTCCACGCGGATTACCGGCCGAGCTACCGCAAGGAGCCGGCCGAGGATGGCTGGAACCGCGCGCTCGCCTTCCTGAAAGCCCACGGCGTCGGCTGATTCAGGGGCTCTCGCCGGTCTTGTCAGGATGTTCTCGGGTGGCTGTGCTTCCCGGGACACGGCCACAACTTGTCGAATATGCAAGGGTCGCGGGTGGATCTGTGCCCGCGCGGGTCCGGCCGATCGTCACGACCGGGGCATTGAACCGATCGTCGCGACCGCCGTTCAGCCCCTGTAGAGTGTCCCGGCCCATGAGCGATTCGGTACAGCCCGGACAGAAGCCCGTGATCCTCGTCGTGGAGGACCAACCCGACGAGCGCTTCCTCGCGGCCACGCTCCTGGAGGATACCGGCTTCACGGTGATCGAGGCCGAGACCGCCGACCGGGCGCTCGCCATCCTCAACGACCGGGCCGACGAAGTCAGCGTCGTGTTCTCCGACGTGCGGACGCCCGGCCCGATCGGCGGCTTCGAGCTGGCGCGGATCATCGGCGTGACCTGGCCGCGGGTCCGGGTGCTGCTCACATCCGGGGATGCCGGCGACCAGCCGAGCGACCTGCGCATGTCGGCGACCTTCATCCCGAAGCCGTGGCGTGCCGAGGACATCCTGGCCTGGGTCGAGCAGGCGGCGGGTCGCCCCTCGGGGACGACGGGTCCTGCGGTGATCGGGCCGGGTGGTAAATTAATTACGCCGGGCCTGGAAACCTGAGGCCAACTCCGGGTTGTACGGCATCTCAAGGGCGCGCGACGCCCGAATCCCTGCAACGCCAACAACCCCGAAGACGATCATGCGCATCGTGGCCGCCAACCACGCCGATTCTCTGCGACGGAACCTCTCGGACGACCGGAACGCGATCCGCGTCGTCGATAGCGTGACCGATGAGCTGCGCATCCACTACGAGTCCGCGACCGACGACGTGCCGGCCGAGATCCTGGCTCTGGCGATGCGGCTCGACGGACACGTGGCGCAGCCGACCTTCGCCGGCTGAGCGACCCGGGCGAGTCGCCAAGGCGAGGGAATCTGCTATTCAGCGGGCCCTGACCTGCCGGCGCATCGCGTCTCTCAGCCGAGCCCCTCATGCGTCTCAACGTTCTTCGCGGTTCGCTCGCTGCCGGCCTGATCCTGGCGCTGGCCGGGATCACCGGCGCGCAGGCCGCCACACCGCCGGCGCAGCCGGCCGAGGGCCCCGGCGGCGTCGGCGACCGCAAGGCGACGATCGTGAAGCGCCTGCTCGGGCGCGGGACCGCGACCACCTTCGCGTTCCACGCCGCCGGCGCCGCGCCCGAGGCCGGCCGGCCCGTGGCGGTGTTCCTGCACGGCTGGGGCGTGGTCAATCCGCAGAGCTACGGCGGCTGGATCGACCACCTGACCCGCCAGGGCTGGCTGGTGCTCTATCCCCGCTTCCAGGAGGTGAACCGGACCCGCCCGGCCGACGCCCCCGGCATCGCCGACACCCTGGTCAAGGCCGCGCTCGCCGACCTCGCATCCGATCCGGACGCCAAGCCCGATCTCTCCCGGGTCGCGCTGATCGGTCATCTCGCCGGCGCGCCGATCGCCTTCGACATGGCCGCAGGCGCCAAGCAGCAGGGGCTGCCGGTCCCGAAGCTGATCTTCGCGGCCGCGCCGGGCGGCATCGCCAGCGGCCCGAAATCGCGGGGCATCACGCTCAGCGAGCTGTCCAGCATCGACCCGGCGACGCTGCTCATCACCATGGTCGGCGACAAGGACACGCGCGCGGCCGACCTCGCGGCCAAGCGCCTGCTGCGCGAGGCGAGCGCCGTCCCGATCGAGCGCAAGCTGTTCGTCCGCGCGCTCTCGGACGACCACGGCTTCCCGGCGCTCACCGCCACCCTCGCGGCGCCCGCCGGCACCGACGCGGCCTATGACGGCGGCGCGATCAAGCCGGGACCGGAGCCGAAGGACGCGGCCAAGGACGCCCCCAAGCCGCCGCCGTTCCGCTGGTCGGCCGACATGGCGCTCACCGGCGAGCAGCAGACCCTGGTCTCCCAGATCAACATCGCCCGCGTCGACGCACTGGACTATCTCGGCTTCTGGAAGACGTTCGACATCGCGGCGGCCGCCGCCTTCGCGGGGTCGGACGCGAATGCGATGAAGAACAACCCGCGGCTCGCTGACATGGAGCGCTGGAGCGACGGCTGGCCGGTGAAGCGGCTCTCGGTCGAGACGCCCCGGCTGGTGGCGCCCGCCGCCCAGGCTGGGACCCCGGCGGCGAATACCCGCAAGCGCTGATCGGCGCCCCGGGCGGGCTTCCCCCTGGCGCAGGGCTTGCTACGCTGCCCGTGTTCGACACGGGGGATGATGCCATGCCCGAGTTCGTCGCCAGCCTGCTCGCCGCAGCGGCCTTCTGCCTGACCCTGCTCGCGCTGAACGCGCTGACGCGGTTGCTGATTCAGGCGCATGGTGCGCCCCCGGATCTCGGCGAATCCGGCTTCCTTCAGATCGGCGGCGCCCTGGTCGCCGCCCGGGTGGCCTATCGCCGGGCGCCGCATCGCCAGCTGGACTGACCGCGCGCCTCGCTCCAGCGAGCCCCGTGTCGCGCTTGCGGGCGCTATTCCGACGCCTCGGCGGCCTCTTCGCCGTCCTTCACGCCGAGCGCGGCTTTCTCGGCCAGCAGGGCAGCGAGGGCCGCGCGGATCCGGTCGCCCTGCGCGCGATGCGGGTGATCGAGGGCGGTGATCAGGGCTCGGCGGTAGCGGTCCTGGATCACGGCCAGCTGCGTGGCCTTGCCGACCTTGGCGGGCGCCTTCTCGACCGGCTTCGGCTTGGCCGCTGGTTTCTTCTTCGGGGGCTTCGTCTCGGGCATGGCGGAGCAAGCGGCCCGACGGTTCTGCGGTTCCCGAAATCGCCATGACGACTGCTCGGGGGTGCGGCCTTGCCGATCCCCCCGGCACGACATCTCGCCCTTGTGAGGTGACAGCCGGTGCCGTCGCGATACGATCCGCGCATTGGGATCGCCCGATCCGATCCACCTTCAGCCCGCCCGGTTCGCCGGCGCGGGTTTTTTCGTTGTGTGCGCGGTGCCTGCCTTCCGAGACGCGCGGTCAATCCGGTGCGCCGCAGCAGAGCCGGGATTGAAAACTCGGGATGAGGCGGTGCTATCGTCAGCCGTTACTGGCAGCAAATCCCGCTTGCTGTCCGATATGTCATAATGGTGCAGCCTTAAATCGCTTTTGTCCGCGCCTGTTGAGAAGTTGAGACAGTATAAAATCGAGTTGCCGCGCCATCCGAGTTGGAATATGGGAGCGATAAGCTTGAGGGGCATCGCATGAGACGCATCGGGGCCGTACTTCTTCTTTCGCTGGCATGCGGGACGGTCGCCGCCCAGAGCGACGGCAAGAAGCCTTCGGCGCCGCGGCCCGTCTCGAAATTCCTGCCGTTCTCGGAAGGCTCCATCGACGGTGTCCCCTCGGTCCAGATCGACGGGGTTCTGAAACTCACCCAGAGCGGCAACCAAATCACGGCATCGGGTCTCGATGTCTGTTTTCCGTACGACGGCCTGTCCCTCAGGCTCGACCGGCTGGCGATTCCGCTGCAGGTGCAAGGTTCGACCCTATCGGGCTCGGGGGTCAGCACCGGCGGCCGTCAGGTCGCGGTGGCGTTGAAGCGAACCGGGCAGAAGGACTCTCTCGGCGTCGAGGGCACCCTGACTCTGCCCGGGCATACGATCCGGATCGCGCAATCCGATCTCGTCGCGCTCAACGAGGACCCCACGGCGTCGATTGCCCAACCGGATGGGACCGGGGAGGAGGATCCGGACGATGGTGCTTCCGTCACCGATCCGAGCAAGGTCCTCGCGACGGTCAAGATCGCCAACCTCACCGATCTGATCCGGACGGTTCGCGCCGAGGGCGGACGGCTCGATCCGGTCGGCCTCATCCCCCAATGCAGCACATTGAGATCGGGACGCGCGACGGCCTCGATCGAGGTCGATCCGAGCCGCTCCGCCGCCCTGTTAGACAAGGTCCGGGCCGTCCCGGGCGTCACCAACGCGGAGTTCGGGACGGTGCTGGATCATGCGCTGCTGATCCGGCTCAAGGCGAAGCCGAACGAGGCCGATTTCGCGTCAATCCTGAGCAAGGCGGCGCAGAAGGCGATTCCGGGCCTGTCGACGGTGTCGTCGGAGAAGGATCCCAGCCGGGGCGAGGTCCGCGTGGCGTTCCGGAGGACGCTGCCCGACTTTGCCGCTGTCGGGATCCAGGAGGCCATCACGCTGCGTGCCTTCGTCTGGCAGGACGTCCGCGACACATCGAAATACTACATCCGGCTGCGACCGCTCGATGCGAAGCTCGTCGACGCCGATCCGAAGCCGGTCCTCCTCTCGGGCCGCGCCGATACGGAAGGCGAGGACGACAGCACCGCCTCCGATCTCAACACGGAGGCGGCGCAGCAGGCCATCGGCAACGCGTTGGCGGCGGAGCTGCACGGGGAGGTCTGGGCCGACGAGCGCTGGGTTGCGAAATAGCGCCGCCCTCGCCGAAACCCCGAGCGCTACCGCAGGAAATCGCCGAAGGCCCGCGGGCCGTTGCCGGTCGGTATGGTCGTCACGACCTTCAGAGTGCGGGCGTCGAGGACGCTCAGCGTGTTGTCGCCCCAATTGGCGACGTAGAGCCGGCCGTCCGCATCAGCCGCGATGCCCTCGGGATGGTCGCCCACATCGATGTCGGCGAGCGGCTTGAGCGTAGCGAGGTCGAAGGCCGTGACGCTGCCGGCATATTGGTCGGTGACGAAGCCGCGGCCTTGCGTCAGCGCAATCACGTAGGGCCGCCGGCCGGTGGGGATCCGGGTGATTTCGCGCCCCGCCCCGAGGTCGATCACCGAGACGTCGTCGCTCGTGACGTTGGCCGTGTAGGCACGCCCGGCCGCGGCATCGAGCGTGATACCGAACGGGTGCTGGCCGACGGGGATCGTCCTGGTTTCCTTACGGGCCTTGGCGTCCACCACTGAGACCGTATCCGCCTCGCGGTTCGCGACGTAGAGCGTCGCCCCATCGGGCGAGACCGCGATGCCGGAGGGCGAGGCGCCCACCGCGATCTCGCCGTCCGGCACCAGCGCACCGTCGCGCTCGGTCAGCACGAACAGGCGGTGGCCGTACCAATCCGCCACGTAGACCGTGCCTCCCTTCGGATCGGCGGCAACGCCGAGCGGGCCGCCGGGCAGGGGCACCTCGGCCACGACACGGCCGGCTTCCAGATCGAGCACCGCGAGGCCGTGGCCCTCGGGCCGGGTGACGTAGGCGCGCCTGCGGTCCGGCGACAGGGCGATCCCGGCCGGGGCCCCGTCGAGCGCGATGCTGCGCACCACCTTGCCGGCGGCGAGGTCGACGATCTCGACCGCGCCGCCGAGCTGGGCCGTCACGATTGCCTCCCGCGCCGGTTCGGCGCGGGCCAGCGTCGCGACGAGGGCGAGGGCGGCGGCGAGCGCCGCGCCGCGCCTGTTCAGGCTCACGAGCCCTTCTCGACCTTGGCCTTCAGGTTGGCGAGGCTCGCCTTGATCCAGGCGCCGACGCCCTTCTCGGAGGCCTCGTCGTTCAGCTCGGGCGGCGGATCGTTGTTCATGTAGCCGCGGTAGAAGGCGGCCTTCCACTCGACCTTGGACTTGGCGTCGCCCGTCGGCTCGACCGTGATCGTGGCCGAATAGTCGTTGGCCGGCAGGTCCTTCACGTCGACCTTCTCGATGTAGTACGAGAACAGCTTCTCGTCCGGCTTGTACTTGTTGCTGGTCTCCTGGATCTGGTTGCCGTTCTTCAGCGTCAGGGTGCGCTTGAACTTGGTCGGCACGTCGCCGCTGACCTCGGTCTTGGTGACGTTCTCCATCCAGTCGGCGTTCTTGACGTCGCCGACGACGGCCCAGACCTTGTCGGCCGGCGCGTTGATCTCGATCGACTCGGTAATCTTGCGCCGGGTCGGGCCATGGGCCTGCGCGGTCGCCGCCACCAGGGCAGCCGTGGCCGCCAGGGCCAGGGTCATTGTCTTCATCGTGTCCTGCTCCTCCCGCCTCCAGGGCGCATTCCGGTCAGAGGAATACCGGTTTGGCGCCTCAGAGCGTGTCACAAGTGAGTGTCAGGCCCGCATCCGAACGCCCGGATACGGGTCTAGCGTGCGTCCCGATCGAGAACCCGCGCCTCGGGGCCGAGAGCCTCCGCGACCTTGTCCTCGATCCAGCCCCAGGCCTCGCGCTCGCGCGGGCCCGCGGTCTTGGCGATGGCGATGGCGAGGTAGGCCATCTCCGTCAACACCTTGTCCGGCTCAAGCATGTGGAGCCGGGTCGAGAGGATCGCCGCCTCCAGCACCGCGGCCTGGGCGCGGTTGTAGCCGATGAACGGCGCGTGGGCGGCGGAATGGACCATGCGGCCGCGGAAGCGCGGCCTCGTCTCGTGCTCCTCCACCGAGGCAACCGCGAACTCGGCATGGCCGAAGCTGTCGGCAAGCCGCCGGCCGGGAATGGCCGTGCAGGCCACGGTCGGCCAGTCGCGCCGCCCGGTCACCGCCCCGGCGATCACCCGGATGTCGCGCGGGCTCGAGGCCGCGAAGCACGGGTTGGCCTCGAGATTAGCGATGGTGGGCGACGGCCGAAACGGCGCCAGCACGTAGCCGTCCGCCTCACCGATCAGCCCGAACGGCACGAGGTGCAGCTCGCCGGAGGGCGCGAGCGTGGTGACGATGGTCTCCAGGATCAGCGGCATGGCTCAGGCCTCGTCCGCCGGCACCAGCCGGCCGCAGACCAACTTGGTCGCGGGCCGGGGCGTCTCGGGCGCCACCTCGTCCCGGGCCTCGGATTCCGTGATCGTCTCGGGGGCGTCGGCATCCGCCTCGGGCTTCACCAGCCGGGCGTCGCGGGTGCCGGGCGGCGGCGCGTCGGGGCCGGAATGGCGGGTATGCCCGGCCTTCTTGAAGGCGGTCGAATCCTCGACATCGGAATCGGCCGCGCAGCCCCAGTTGAGGGGTTCGTCCTGCACGTAGCGCTTGCCGAGCCGCCAGGCGGTCTCGGCCTTGGCGAGCTCGGCCCCGAGATAGAAGGCGTGGGCGCCGTCGCTCTTCACGTCGAGGTCGGGGAAGAAGGCCATCGCGTCGGTGCCGACCCTGTGGACGTCGCGGTTGTAGACGTGGATCCCATCCTCGGCGACGGCGATCCGGTAATTCGGGTCGCGGACCTCGGCGGCGGCCTGGGCGACCTCCGCGGCGGTCTGCACGAAGGGGCGCTTGTCGTGAAGGGCCAGCAGCGCCCGTCCGTAGCCCTTGGGCAGGGCGGAATCGGCCTTGGCTGCGTACATCACCCGGCGGGCGGCGTCGTGCTCCTCGACGGTGCGGCGGGTGTGGTTCGAGACCTGCACGATCAGCACGTTGCCGATCGACAGTTCTGAGCACATTCCCACCAGAAGGGCGGTCACGCCGAGGGAATCCGCCTCGGTCAGCTCCGTGAGGTTGCCGGTGCCCATCATCATCTGGATGTCGGGCCAGCGGGCGCGGGTGTCCCGGTAGCGGCTGATCGAATCCACGAAGCCGTGGTGGATCGGCTCCAGGATCGGATCCGCCAGGAACGGACGCCCGGCCTTCAGCATCCGCTCGATCGCCCGGTCGAGGGACGGCAGGTCGTCGGGGCGCAGGGGCACCAGGATCGGCACCGCATCGGTCTCGAAGGCGAGATCGAGGGTGTCGACGTTCAGGCTGAGCAGGTAGTCGGCCCCGGCGCGGGCGCCCCGGGCCAGCTCGTCCTGGTTGAAGGAATCGACGCTGACCTTGAGGCCCGCGCCCTTCAGGGCCGCGACGGATTCCTCGAGATGGGGGAAGGTCGTATCCGGCAGGCCGCCGAGGTCGATCACGTCGGCGCCGCGGCGGGCGAGGTCGAGGCCCTTGGCCAGGATCTCGTCGGGCGTCATCTTCGAGGCGTCGACGATTTCGGAGAAGATCCGCAGGTCGTGCTTCGACAGATCGACCTTGCGGCCGGCGAGGCCGAGCCAGGCCGGCAGATCGACCACCTCGTCCGGGCCGCGCTCCACCGGCAGGTGGAAATGCTCGGCCAGCCGGGCGGTATCGGCCCGGCAGCGGCCCGGCAGGACGATCCGGGTCGCGCCCTCGGGGATCTCGACCCGGCGGCGGATGATCTCTTCGGTCATCAGCGCGGCGACCTTCACGCCGGCATCCGCGATGCTCCAGTGGATCGTCGCCGGCAAACCGGCCGCGACCTTCTCCAGCCGCGCCCGGGCGAGGCGTCCGGTGACGAAGACGATGTGCTCGGGGGTGCTCACGCGGCTACCCGCTGCTGCAGAGTGACCCGGCGGGTCGGCCCCCAGATCGCGAACGGGCCGCCGTAGCGCATCGCGAAAGCCGGGACGGCGGCATCCACCAGCCCGCGGCGGGCCAGCGCGTCCGGGGTTTCCTCCGGTGCGGCATCGGCGGACTTCACCAGCACGCAAAGGCGGGCACGCAGGCGCGTTGCGAGCCAGAGCGCGAGGCTGTCGGAGGTGACGTCCCAGCTCTCGGGGATATCGGGATGGCCGGCGCGCAGGCTCGCCGGGTCCCAGATGCAGGCCGCGGCATCGTCGGTCCAGGGTTCGATGCTACGGATCAGCCGCGGCTCCTGCTCACAAAGAAACCTGGCCATGCGGCCCATCGCGTCGAGGGCGCGACGGTGGGCCTCCGCATCGTCGAAGCCGTCGCGGATCTGATCCGCCCGCACGGCATCAGCGAAGGTCCCGCCGCCCGGAACGACGACGCAGCGCCCGTGGGCGCCGTCGGCCGCTTCCGCCAGCAGCGCGCGCAGCCGCGCCGGATCCGCCTCCAGGCTGCCGCCGATCTTGAGGACCGTCGTCACGCAGCGTCCCGTTGGTTCGGCCGCAGGGCGCGCACGGCCTCGGCGACCCGCAGGGGATCGATGCCATTGCGCCGGTCGAAGTCGCGGCACAGGCCGCCGCGGAAGCCAAAATAATCCGGGCGGTGGGTGCTCAGGACCAGGATGTCGGTGATCCGCAGGGAGCCGGCCAGCCCGCTCATCAGCCCGTGGGTCCGGCAGGCCGCCGTGAACGCCGCCAGCGCCTCCGGCTCGGCGAGATCGGTGAGCCGGGCGCCGGACTTGCCGGCGGTGTCGATCATCGCGCCCGCGAAGCCGGCCTGGGCGAGGGCCGGGACCAGATCGGCCGCCGGGCCGTCCTCGGCGAACAGGACCGCGATCAGGCGGCCGGGCGCGGCCGCCGTCAGGGCGGCCATCGCGGCCTTGTCGCGCCGGTCCCGGGCGTCGAGACCGGTTTTCACCCAGTCGATCCCGGTCGCGGCCATCGCGGTGACGGCGTCGGGCGTCGGGTCGGCCACCGCGCTGGTCACGGCCGCGCCGGCAATCCGGGCGACGATCTCCGTCACCACGTCCACGTCGAGGGCGCCGAGCGCCCCGCGCTCCGGATCCTTGGCGTCGATCAGGTCGGCCCCGGCGAGCTGGGCCGCCTCGGCTTCGGCCGGGTCGCGGACGCTGACGAGGAGGCTGGGCAGGGGGGCTGGCGGAACGGGGAACGCGGACACGGATCTCTCGAAGATGTGCGGCACGCAATCACGACTTGCCGGGCAGCGGCTCGGCGAGCAGGCGGTTTTTCACCACCCAGCGCATGGCATGCGCCCAGGTGTCGTCGGTATCGGCCCGGATCGTCACCTGGCCGCCGCGCACCATCTTGCCGGTCTCGGCCTCGGCGATGGTGACGTTCAGGTTGAAGATCTGACCGGATCCCTTCTCCACATAGCCGGTCACGACGAGATCCGCACCCAGGCTCTTGGCGATGTCGGCCGCGCAGCCGTTGCACTTGTAGAGCGGGCCTTCCTTGGCGACCACATCGGCCTTCGGGGCGGTATCGACGATCTCCAGGCCGGCCTGGTTGTGCAGAGCGTTGCGCAGCTCGTCGGTCACCAGCGCCAGCTTCTTCGTGTCCACCGGCCGGGCCCGCGTGCCGTAGGTGGCGCCGGGATCGAACAGCTCGACGGGGAAGATCGCAGCCTTCTCGGCGGCGACGGCGGGGCCGGCGAGGAGGCAGGCGGTCACCGCGCAGGCGAACAGGTGGCGCATCCTCGGGGCTCCCTCACGATGATCGATGCCGTGTCATCCGGCGCATTCGCGTCCCTATAGCTCGGGCGAAGGGACAAATTGGCAATGTACATCGTCGCGTGCTTGGCCCACGACGCGAACGTGATCATTCGCCAAGAAGCCGTGGTTGAGCGGCCGGATCGGAAGCTGCTAGAGGCCGCGCACATGCACGATCCTGCACACGCCCCGGTCCAGCGCCACACTCTGCCCGCCCGGTCCCGGGCCGGGCTTCGCGCCGCCCTCGTGGCGGGTGCGCTGCTGGCGCCGCTCGTGGCCCTGGCGCAGCAGCCCGCGCCGCCGCCGATCGACACGCATATCGGGCTGATCTACCGGCCGCAGCCGGCGCCGTCCTCCTACGATGCCGAGGCCGCCCCGGAGGACGAGGGGCTGGCCGGCGCCAAGATGGGCATCGCCGACAACAACACCACCGGCCGCTTCACCAAGCAGACCTTCGCGCTGGACGAGATCGCGCTCAGCGACGAGAAGCCCGACGCCGTGGCGGCCGCCAAGGAGCTCATCGCCAAGGGCGTGAACTACCTCGTGCTCGCCCTGCCGGCCGACGCGGTGCTGGCGGTGGCCGACGCGGTCAAGGAGACCGGCGCGGTGGTGCTCAATGCCGGCGCCCCGGACGACCGCCTGCGCGGCGCCGATTGCCGGGCCAACGTGTTCCACATCCTGCCGTCCCGGGCGATGCTGACGGATGCCGTCGCGCAGTACCTGACGGTGATGCGCTGGCGGAAGATCTTTCTGATCGTCGGCCCGACCGACGCCGACAAGGCCTATGCCGAGGCGGTACGAAACTCCGCCCGCAAGTTCGGCCTCAAGATCACCGCGGAGAAGCCCTGGACCTTCGGGCCGCTCGCCAAGGCGCGCGGCGATACGCCGACCCGGGCCGAGGCGATGGTCTTCACCCGGGGCCTCGACTACGACATGGCGATCGTGGCCGACGAGGAGGGCGACTGGGGCGACTACGTCTCCTACCGCACCGTCGATCCCCGCCCCGTCGGCGGCACGCAGGCGCTCACCTCCACGAGCTGGTCGCCCGTCCTCGAGACCTGGGGCGCCGCGCAGGCCCAGAACCGCTTCCGGCGGCTCGCCTCCCGGTTGATGCGCCCGCTCGATTACCAGGTCTGGGCCGCGGTCCGCACCGTCGGCGACGCCGTCACCGCCAAGAAGACCAACGATCCGGCGGTTCTGGCCCCGTACCTGGTCGACCCGGCGTTCAACCTGCCGGCCTATAAGGGCGTGTCGCTGACCTTCCGGCCCTGGGATCACCAGCTGCGCCAGCCGGTGATCGTGGTCCAGCCGAAGGCCCTGGTCTCGGTCGCGCCCGAGCAGGGCTTCCTGCACCAGCGTACCCCGCTCGACACGCTGGGGGTCGACCTGCCCGAGACCACCTGCAAGTTCAAATGAGGCCCTCGGGCGCCTGCGGCGTTGGCGAGGGGTCCGCGCCCTCGCAACGCGCGGGCGATGCTCTACAATCCACCTCCGAGAACGTCCTTCGAGGACGCCGGGACGTCACAAGGGAAGGAATGCGTATGCGCCGCCGCGTCGAGGCAGGTCTGAGTGTGGTCGCCCTCGGAGCGTGGTTCGCCCTCAGCGGGCCGGCCGTCGCCTTCACCGCCTACGTGACCAACGAGAAGGGCAATTCCGTTAGCGTCATCGACACGAATACGATGGCCGTGACCGCGACCTGGAAGGTCGGGCGCCGGCCGCGCGGCGTCACCGTGTCGAAGGACGGCAAGGAGGTCTTCGTCTGCGCCAGCGACGACGACCGGATCGACGTGCTCGATACCAGCACCGGCAAGGTCGTGCGCTCGCTGCGCTCCGGCCCCGACCCCGAGCAGTTCATCCTCGATGCCTCCGGCAACCCGCTCTACGTCGCCAACGAGGACGACAGCCAGGTCACGATCATCGACATCGAGAAGAACAAGGTCCTGGCCGAGGTGCCGGTCGGGGTCGAGCCGGAGGGGATGGGCCTGTCGCCGGACGGGAAGATCCTGGTCAACACCTCTGAGACCACCAACATGGCGCACTTCATCGACACCAAGACGTTCCAGGTGATCGACAACGTGCTGGTCGATGCCCGGCCGCGCTTTGCCGAGTTCACCGCCGACGGCAAGTTCCTGTGGGTCTCGGCCGAGGTCGGCGGTACGGTCAGCGTGATCGACGTGGCGCAACGCCGGGTGATCAAGAAGATCACCTTCAAGATCCCGAGCGTGAACGACGAGGCGATCCAGCCGGTCGGCATCCGCATCACCAAGGACGGTACCAAGGCGTTCGTGGCGCTCGGCCCGGCCAACCGGGTCGCGGTCATCGACGCCAAGTCCTACGCGGTCGAGAAGTACCTGCCGGTGGGCCAGCGCGTCTGGCAGCTCGCCTTCACGCCGGACCAGAAGATGCTGTTCACCACCAACGGCACCTCCAACGACGTCTCGGTGATCGACGTAGCTGCCGAGAAGGTGGTGAAAAGCATCCCGGTCGGCCTGCTGCCCTGGGGCGTGGCCATCTCCCCGAACTGATTTGTCCCGCGAGGACAGGAGGCAGATCGGGGCGGGTAACCCCGATCGAAGGCCCATGACACAAAGCATCGCCGCATGAACGGTGGCACAGGGATAGGAACGACATGACGCGAACGCTTCGGATCGCAGCCCTCGCCCTGGCCGGCCTGTTCGCGGCCGGTCCCGCCGCGGCCCTCGACCTGACCAAGAAGCGGGAGAACCTGCCCGACCTCGTCCTCGGCGACGATCAGGGCAACGATTTCGCGGTCGAGAACAAAGACATCACCCTCGAATCCGGCAAGGCCTACCGGCTGCGGATCGTCGCCAAGGGCCGTCAGGAATACAAGTTCTACGCGCCCGAGTTCTTCCGCTACATCTGGCTCAACCAGATCGTCATCGAGCACAAGGAGATCCACGGCGGCGGCGCCCCCGATCACCTGGAGTTCGACGATCCCGGCGAGATCGCCGTCGAGTTCGTCGCGATCAAGCCGGGCGCCTACAAGTGGGAGGCCCGCGGCCTGGAGGCGAAGGGCATGACCGGCACGTTGACGGTGAAGTGATGGGCGCCGAATTGAGATTTCGGCGTGAGGCTGCCGCTGCATCTCCCTCCCCCCTCAGCGGGGGGAGGGGGTTCGCGCTCGCATTCCTCAGCATCTTTCTAACCACGCCCGCCTTCGCGGCGGACGACGCTGCCTCCTGCGCGGAAGGCATCACGATGATCCGCGATGCGCTCGCGGCGAACCCGTCCGAGGCTGCTCTGCCAAAACTGAAAAAAGCCCTCCGGGTCGCCGAGCGCGAGCAGAAGGAGGGCGAGTTCGACGAGTGCCTCGACGCGGTCGCGGATGCCCGCAGGGCGCTCGGCCGATGAGTGAGCCGGCGCTGCAGGTCGAGCATGTCGGCCACCGCTTCGGCGCGCGGGCGGCGCTGGACGACGTGTCGCTCACCGTCGAGCGCGGCCGGTTTGCGGCCCTGCTCGGGCCCAACGGCGCCGGCAAGACGACGCTGTTCTCGGTGATCACCCGGCTCTACAACAACCAGAGCGGCCGGGTCTCGATCTTCGGCCACGGGCTCGACCGCGAGCCCTCCCGCGCCCTGGCCCGGCTCGGCGTGGTGTTCCAGGCCCGGACCCTCGATACCGACCTCACCGTCGAGCAGAACCTGCTCTATCACGCGAGCCTCCACGGCATCGCCCGCAAGGCCGGGACGCTGCGGGTGGGGGAGTTGCTCGACCGCGTCGGCCTCGCCGACCGGCGCCACGACAAGGTCCGCACGCTGTCGGGCGGCCAGTCGCGCCGGATCGAGATCGCACGCTCGCTGATTCACCGGCCGGACCTGTTGCTGCTCGACGAGCCGACCGTCGGCCTCGATCTCGAATCCCGGGCCGACATCGTCGCGATCGTCCGCGCTCTAGTGCGCGAGGAGGGCCTGTCCGTCCTTTGGGCGACCCACATCTTCGAGGAGATCGCGCCGGAGGACGACGCCGTGGTGCTGCACCGGGGACGCATCGTCGCCCGGGGCCGGGCCGGGGATATCGGCGCGCCGGGCGAGAACCTCGCCGACGCCTTCCGCCGCCTCGTCGCCGAGCCGGGGAGGGCGGCGGCGTGACGGGCGACCGGACGTTACGCGCGCTCTCCCTCCCCCCGCTGCGGGGGAGGGTGGGCCGGCCCCCGCAGAGGGGGGAGGGGCAGGCGCGTGTTTCCGGCCGTAGCCCTCGCTACGAGATCAAAGGCGCCTGCCTGCGCATGGGTCAGCTCACATGACGCCCCCCCTCGCCACGGCCGTCCCGGCAACCCCGTCTCAGAAAACCGCCCGGATGGGCCGGCTCGATGCGGTCGGCTACCTGATCTGCCTCGGCGGCATCGTCCGGCGGGAATTGCTGCGCTTCTTCAATCAGAAGGAGCGGTTCTTCTCGGCCCTGGTCCGGCCGCTGGTCTGGCTGTTCATCTTCGCGGCGGGGTTCCGCAACACACTCGGGGTCTCGATCGAGCCGCCCTACCAGACCTACGTGCTCTACGAGGTCTACGTGGTGCCGGGGCTGGCCGTGATGATCCAGCTGTTCAACGGCATGCAATCCTCGCTCTCGATGGTCTACGACCGCGAGGTCGGCTCCATGAAGGTGCTGCTGACCTCACCCTATCCGCGCTGGCTCCTGCTGCTCGCCAAGCTGATCGCCGGTGTCTCGGTGTCGATCGTGCAGGCCTACGCGTTCCTGGCGGTGGCGTATTTCTGGGAGACCGACATTCCGCCGCTCGGATACCTGGCGGCGCTCCCGGCCTTCCTGGCCTCGGGGCTGATGCTGGGCGCGATCGGCCTGTTCCTGTCGTCCCTGGTGCGTCAGCTCGAGAACTTCGCCAGCGTGATGAACTTCGTGATCTTCCCGATGTTCTTCGCCTCCTCTGCGCTCTACCCGCTGTGGCGGATCCGGGAATCCTCGGAAACGCTCTACTGGATCTGCGAGTTGAACCCGTTCAGCCACGCGGTCCAGCTCGTGCGCTTCGCCCTCTACGTCCAGTTCGAGCCGGTCGCCTGCGCGGTCGTCGTGGGCGTGGCCCTCGCGTTCTTCGGGATGGCGGTCGTCGCCTACGATCCCGGTCGCGGCATCATGGCCCGCCGCGGCGGGCCGGCCGGCGATAACACCTAGCACCCAATGATCGCGTGATGATTCCGGAAACCCTTCGATGACCCGTATTCCCGCCCGCCTTCTCGCCTCCGCCCTCGGCCTCGCGCTGACGGCCGGGCCCGTCCTCGCCCAGCCGCGGCAGGACCCGGACTGGCCCTGCGTCCAGCGGAAGGTCGCGACCCTGAGCCCCGGCCAGTTCTGGACCGGGCCCGATATCGCCGCGGCCGGCGACTGGGGCAGCGACAACGATGCGGCGGTGCTCGCCCAGAAGATCGCGTCCCGCCGCACCGAATTGTCCGAGGTCGGCCCGCTGCTCGATGCCTTCGTGGCGAAGCTCGGGGCCGACAAGGACGCGAAGGCCAAGTCGCTGACCCATGTCTATGCCGGCGTGTTTGAGGTCATCAACGGCGAGCGCGATAAGGTCATGGGCGGGATCGCCCGCTACGCCCAGGGCCAGCGCCGGATGGCCGAGCGGATCCGCGACGAAGCGGACAAGATCAGCCAGACCAAGGACGCGCCGAGCGCCACCGACGCCACCGAGCTGCCCAAGGACCAGTCGGAGCTGGAGACCAAGTTCGCCTGGGACCGCCGCATCTTCCAGGAGCGCAGCCAGTCGCTGACCTATGTCTGCGAGGTGCCGCAGCTGCTCGAGCAACGGCTCGGGGAGATCGCCCGGATGATTCAGGCGCGGCTCTGAGGGCGGCGCCGGACCGGCATGCGCGGATTGCCGATTCATCCCATAATGCTTGCCGAAACTTCCCTAAGCCTCTGAAATCGTTACCGAAACTGTTGCCGTTAAATCACGTGCACCGGCGTTCGATATCGGTATTTCCGAAAGGTTGCTGAAACCGGCCGCGCGTGGTGTCCGATCAATTGTGTCCTTTTCCTTTGCCCGCCAAGAGTGACCTCAAGCTCGGCTGAAACGAGCGCGGGTTCACGGCAAGGGGATTGGGATGTCACTGAGGGCGCTTCGGAGCAGCCTGGTCGCGTCGGCGTCGGTTCTGGGCGGGGCGATGCTGCCCTGCGCCGCGCAGGCGCAGAATGCCGTGACGCTGGGTGAGATCAGTGTCGTCTCGACCACGCCGGTGGGGTCGGGCGGCGGCAATTCGAGCCGCGTCCAGAACCTGAACGGCCCGGGCGGCCTGGAGCCCGCCGGCTCGGCGCCGCCGCCGATCGGCCCGGTCCGCCTGCGCGGCAGCGAGCAGCCGCTCTACAAGATCCCCAGCACAGTCGAGACCGTCACGGCCAGCGACATCACGGTCGATCGCGGCACCGACAACGTCGTGGCGACGCTCGCCCGCCGCACGCCCGGCCTCAACCTGTCGGATTCGCAGGGCAATTCGAACCGCCCCGACGTCACCTATCGCGGCTTCACCGTCTCGCCGGTCCAGGGCGTGCCGCAGGGCCTGGCCGTCTACCAGAACGGCGTGCGCATCAACGAGGCGTTCGGCGACACGGTCAATTTCGACCTGATCCCCCCGCAGGCGATCCAGCGGATCGACGTGGTGACTGGCAACCCGGTCTTCGGCCTCAACGCGCTCGGCGGCGCAGTCAACATCCAGATGAAGAACGGCTTTACCTGGCAGGGCACCGAGATCTCGGCCTGGGGCGGCTCGGACGCGCGCACCGCCGGCTACGTCGAGTACGGCAAGGTCTCCGGCCCGTGGAGCGTCTACTTCACCGGCGACGGCCTGAACGACCGCGGCTGGCGCTACGAGAGCCCGAGCACGATCGGCCGGCTCTACGGCGATATCGGCTACCGCTCGCAGGATTCGGAGTTCCACCTGATCGGGCTCGCCGCCCGCAGCTTCTTCGGTGCCGCCGCCGCGACGCCGGTGGACTTCACCCACCGCGACCCGCGGGCGATCTTCACCTACCCGCAGACCACGACCACCGAGGTCGGCACCCTCCAGCTCACCGGCCGGGTCGACGTGTCGCCGACCTGGGATCTCGCTGGCAACGCCTATTTCCGCCGCTTCAGCCAGACCTATGTCGACGGCAACGACGGCAACTTCGAGAATTGCAGCACCCGCTCCAGCTTCCGCGGCAATCTCTGCTTCGAGGATGACGGCTTCAGCCCGGCCGCCGGCCAGACGCAGCTCGCCTTCCGCAACCAGTTCCTGATGCTGGGCCAGCAGAACCAGCGCATCCCGTTCCGGTCCGGCATCCCGTACGGCACGCTCGACGTGACCAACACGGAGGCCACGGGCTTCGGCGGATCGATCCAGGCGGCCAACCGCGACCGGGTGTTCGGCCTGCCGAATTCCTTCGTGGTCGGCGGCAGCATCGATGCCGCGAACTACTCGTTCAAGTCGTCCAGCACCCTGGGCGTGATCAACCCGAACCTGTCGATCACCACCGATCCGAGCAACCCGTTCTACGGCAACATCCCGGGCCTGGGCACGACCCAGCTCCGGACCGCCGGGGCGCTCGGGATCGCCCCGAGCTCGGTCAACGGCTCGAACCTGTATATGGGCCTCTACACGCTCGACACCCTCGACGTGACCGACCGGCTGTCGCTGACGGCGGGCGCACGGCTCAACTTCGCCCGCATCCAGAGCGAGGATCTCACCGGCTTCTCGCCGGACGTGACCGGCACGCATTACTATAACAAGATCAACCCGGTCGCCGGCCTAACCTACCGCTTCACCGACGCGCTCAACCTCTACGGCAGCTACTCGGAATCGAACCGCGCGCCGACGCCGCTGGAGCTGGCCTGCTCGAACCCGGACCGGCCGTGCCTCCTGCCGAACTCGCTGGTGGCCGATCCGCCGCTCAAGCAGGTGACCGGGCGGACCTACGAGGTCGGCTTCCGGGGCGCGCTGCCGAACACCTATGATGGCGGCGTGATCAGCTACAAGATCGGCGCCTTCCGCACCGACCTGTCGAACGACATCCTGTCGCTCGCCACCCCGGGCAACACTGCCCGCGCCTACTTCGTCAACGTGCCCTCGACCCAGCGCCAGGGCATCGAGGTCGGCAGCGAGTACACGGCCGATTACCTGCGGGTCTACGCCAACTACGCGCTGATCGACGCCACCTTCCAGTTCAACGGCACGCTCTCCTCGCCCAACAACCCGCTCTCGGATGATGGGGCGATCGAGGTCCGCAAGGGTAACGTCGTGCCGCTGGTGCCCACGCACCAGTTCAAGGCCGGGTTCGATTACTTCATCACCCCCGACTGGCAGTTCGGCCTCTACCTCCAGGCCTTCTCGTCGTCCTACTTCCGCGGTGACGAGTCGAACCTGAACCGCAAGCTGCCGCCCTACTACGTCATGAACTTCCAGACGAAGTATCAGGTCACCAAGAACCTCGAGGTCTTCGGCCTCATCACCAACCTGACCAACAACCGCTACGCCACGTTCGGCACCTTCGCCGAGCCGGGCGCGGTGGCCGGCAACCTGCGGATCAGCGATCCGCGGACCACGACCCTGTCGCAGCCGTTCTCGGTCTATGCCGGCATCCGCTACGCCTTCGGGGCCGACCCGGTGCCGATGTCGGCCGAGCCGATCATCCGTAAGTACTGACGCACCATTCCGTCAGGGCAGGGCGCTCCGCGCGGTCTTCGGACCGGGCGGGGCGCCCTGCGCGTTTCTGGGCCCCCGAGACCGAACGCCGTGCGGCCTCACGTCTCAGGAACGCGCCTTCGCCCCCCGCGTCTCTTCCGGGAGCGATCGACGCTCCGGCCGGCCCCCGGCGATCCCCGCGGGTCGCGGCCGGGCGCGCCCTGAACGACGTGGAGAAACGCCCCGATGATGATGAGATTCGCCGTCGCCGCCCTGGCTCTCGCAGCCGCCACCCCGGCCTGGGCGACCCCCTGCGCCGACGAGGTGTCCACGCTGCAGAAGCGCCTCGACAGCGCGGGCGCCGCCTCGGTGACCGGCACGACCCCGCCCGGCGGCACGACCTCGTCGCATTCCGACAAGGCGCTCGCGACCCCGCCGGCCCTGACCAAGAGCGACGCCGCCGTGAAGCCGACCGCCTCGGGCGTCGACGAGGCCAAGCGCCTGGTTGCCAAGGCCGCGGAAGAGGACAAGGCCGGCAATGCCGAGGCCTGCCGCAACACCATCATGCAGGCCAAGGAGAAGGCCGGCGCCCTGCCGTAGTCCGTCTCAGAGTCTAGCTGGCAGCGGTCTTGGCTGAACGTCAGCCGAGACCGCCCTGCTTTCCGACCTCCCATCTCGCACTGAGGTGAGAGTTTCGGCGTACGGGCATAAGACCGGCGTTCAATACGCGTTCTCGGTCCTGAACAGCGCGAACGGTGTCGTGATCAGGATCTGCAGGTCGAGCAGCACCGACCAGTTCTCGATGTAAAAGAGGTCGTGCTCGACGCGCCGCTGCAGCTTCTCCGACGTGTCGGTCTCGCCGCGCCAGCCATTGACCTGCGCCCAGCCGGTGATGCCCGGCTTGACCTTGTGACGGGCGAAATAGCCGTCGACCACCTGATCGTAGAGCGTGTTGGCCGCCTTGGCCTGCAGCGCGTGCGGCCGGGGCCCGACCAGCGACAGGTTGCCCTTCAGCACGTTGAAGAGTTGCGGCAGCTCGTCCAGCGAGGTCTTGCGGATGAAGCGCCCGACCGGGGTGACCCGAGGGTCGCCGCGGGTGACCATCCTGTCGGCGCCGGCGTCGCACTGGTCGACATACATCGACCGGAACTTGAAGACCTCGATCAGCTCGTTGTTGAAGCCGTGGCGCTTCTGCCGGAACAGCACCGGCCCGCGCGATGTCAGCCGCACCGCCAGAGCCACCGCGATCATGAGTGGCGACAGGGCCAGCAGCATCATCAGGCCGACGCTGCGGTCGAACAAAGCCTTCAGCACCACATCCCAATCGGCGATCGGCCGGTCGAACACGTCCAGCACCGGCACCGAGCCGAGATACGAGTAGCTCCGCGGGCGGAGCCGCAGCTTGGCGGCGTGGGCCGACAGGCGGATGTCGATCGGCAGCACCCAGAGCTTCGCGAGCATCTGGAGGATTCGCGCCTCGGCGGTGATCGGGATCGTGAACACGATCAGGTCGAGCCGAGCGTGACGGGCATAGGTGACGAGATCGTCGACCGTGCCCAGCTTCGGATAGCCGGCGACCATGTCCGAGGACCGGTCGGCGTTGCGGTCGTCGAACACGCCGACGATGCGGATGCCGCTGTCGCTCTGCTTCTCGAGGGCGGCGATCAGCTCTTCGGCCGGCTTGCCGCCGCCGACGATCGCGGTCCTGCGGTCGAACCGGCCGGCCCGGGTCTGGCCCTCGATCACCCGGGCGAGCGCGAAGCGGCCGGCCAGGAGGGCGGCGAGCCCGGTTCCGTAGAAGGCCGCGAGCCACAGGCGCGAATAATGATCGGCGACCTTGGCCAGCACCAAGATGGCGGCGACCATCAGGAAGGTCATCGACCACGCCGCGACCAACCGGATCGCCGCCTTGGGAAAGCCTCGGAAGGACGAGATCCGGTAACCGCCGGCGGCCTGGACCAGCGCCACGGTGAGGCCGGCGACCAGCGCGATCACGCCGGCATAGGTCAGCCCGAACGGCACCCGGCCACGCAGCATCAGCAGGTGCAGCAATGCGCCCAGACCGAAGATCAGGGCGAGTTCGGCGGCCCGCACCAGCCCGGCCACGACCACCGGCGAGATCGCCGTCGGCGCGTGCGTCTGCAGGTCCGCGGGCGGAACCGAACCGCCAAGGCGCGCCACGGCGGCCTGGCCGTCGAGCGGGCCGGTGGCCTCGAGAAGGTCGCGGATGTCGAACGCGCTCATCGATCGGTTCCTCCCGAGGCAAATCCCCCGGGTCTGTAGGAGTCTCACCGCTTTCCGATCATCGGAAACAGATGAGTTACTGAGCCTAGACCCTGGCACGGGCCCGTATAGAAAACTGTCAAGGCGAGCTCGCCCGGGTCTACGTCCCGAGACGCGGGCTCGCTTTCGGGATCACGTTCGCGTGGCTCGCATCGCGGCGGCCCGTTCCTGCATGGCCTCGCCCGATCCGACTCTGAGGCGGGTCTCGCGGGCCTGGAACGCCGCGGCGTAGCCCGAGATGACGTCGGCCCCCATCCGCTCCAGGGAGAAGCGCTCATGGATGGATTCGCTGAGCGCGCGGACGCGGGCGGCCAGCACGTCCGGGGCTTCGTCGAGCACCCGGCGGATCGCGCCGGCGAGCGCGTCCGCGTCGCGGGACGGGACGAGATCGCCGGCCATGGCGCCGAAGATTTCCGGAATGCCGCCGACCCGGGTGGCGACCAGGGGCTGGGCAGCGGCCGCGGCCTCCAGCACCACGTAGGGCAGGGATTCGGCGAGCGACGGCACGACCAGGATGCGGCCCCGGGCCAGGACCGAGCGGATCGCCTGCGGCGGCTCGAAGGACGCCGCGTCGGACAGGCCGAGCCGCTCGACCATGGCGCGCAGGCTCTCGGCATCGGGACCCGAGCCGACCATCAGCAGCCGCAGCGGCCGGCCCTCCTGGCGCAGCCGGACCAGAGCGTCGAGCAGGTAGGGCAGGCCCTTTGCCTCGCGCAGCTCTCCAACATAGAGCAGGTCGGCGGCATCGGCGGCCAGGGGCACCGGGGCGAACTCCGCGTCGGCGATACCGTTATGGACGATGCGTGTCACGTGCTCCGGGCCGCCCACGAAGGCCCGGTGCCGCTCAGCGACGTAAGCGCTCTCGAACAGGAATGCGTCGGTGCGGCGGGCCAGCACGGCCTCGGCGGACATGTAGGTCCGGTGCAGCGCGCTGCCCGGCCGATAATTGTAGCTGCCGCCATGGGGCGTGTAGGCGCGGATCGCCGAGGCCGGCGCGAGCCGCGCATAGGCGCCGCCCTTGGCGCCATGGCCGTGGAGCACGGTGGCGCCGACGGCGCCGGCCCGGCGCGCGACCGCGCGCAGGCAGGTCCAGTCCGACAGGTGCGGGTTGCGCCGCATCGGGATCCGGAGAAGGCCGAGATCCAGCGACGGCGCCAGGTCGGCCAAGGCGCGTGCACCGCGCTCGCCGCCCGTGGTCGCGTCGCACACGATGCCGACCGCGTGCCCCGCTGCGGCCTGGAGGCGGGCGAGGTCCAGCACGTGGCGGAACAGCCCGCCGACCGGCGCGCGGAACACGTGCAGGATGCGGTGGCGCTGGGCTGGTCGGGTCTCGGTCGGCTTCGCAGCCACGGTATCGCTCCCAGGAATAACAGTCCCAGGAGTGTGGTGCAGCGACCGTCGCAGTAAACTTAAACGGAACTCCGCTCGACCGGCCTTTTCAGAAGGAAGGTAAGCGGAGTTTTACTGCCGTGTATCAATTCACGTCAGCGCGAGGCCGTTCAAGCTGGCCCAGATCGTGCCGTAATGGCAGGCCGTCGCGGCAAGCACGAAGCCGTGCCAGATCGCGTTCTGGAACGGCAGCGTCCGCCAGACGTGGAACAGCACGCCCACCGAATAAAGCATCCCGCCGATCGCCAGCAGCCACAGGGCGGTCGGCTGCAGGGCGGCGATCACCGATTCGTAGGCGAGCAGGCCGCTCCAGCCGAGCATCAGGTAGAGGCCGATGGACAGGCGATCGTACCGGCCGGGCATGAACAGCTTGATCGCGATCCCGACCAGGGCGACCAGCCAGATCACCGCCAGCAGCAGGTAGGCGCGCGTCCCGGAGCCGACCAGCGCCACGAGCGGCGTGTAGGTGCCGGCGATCATCAGGTAGATCAGCGCGTGGTCGGCCCGGCGCAACAGCCATTTCCGCGGGCTGACCGGATAGAGGTTGTACACGGCAGAGACGCCGAGCATCAGCACCAGAGCGGTGGCGTAGAGCACGACGGCGGCCCGCTCGCCGAAGCCCAGATGGGCCGTCAGGGCCGTGGCCACCAGCGCCACCGCACCGGAGAGGCCGAGGACGACACCGAGGCCGTGGATCACACCGTCCGCCACGATCTCGCGCGGCGTGTAATGCCACGTCAGGGTCAGCGGGCGACCATCCTCCGCGAGAGACATCATGAAGCCTCCTGCTACGCCTGCATCCTAAAGCTTAAAAGCGCTCAACCGTTCCCTATGCAAAGTGCTGATGCGGAGTTTATCCCAAGGTTCTAGTGCCGCGTGGTAAAAGTGTTGTTGCCCGCGGCTACATCGCCACAGCCAACCTCACGCCCCGCGGCCGGCTAATCCCTCGAAACCGAGCGCCGGCTCCCGCGCGGCCGGCCGGGCGAGGCCGGTGCCGCGGCTCAGCCGGGCATGGACCACCGCCATGGTCAGCACCGCCATGGCGAGGATCTGATGCGCCAGCGCCGCCCAGAGCGGGACGGCCAGGAGCAGGGTCGCGATGCCGAGCCCGGCCTGGGCCAGGGCCAGCACCGCCACACCGGCGGCGCGCCCGGCCGCGCCGGCCGGTCCGCTCACCCGGGCGTCGATCGCGTGCAGGATGGCGACGATCACGATCAGATAGGCGGTCACCCGGTGGTCGAACTGGACCAGGGCGTGGTTGTCGACGAAGTTCTCGATCCAGGGTTGGATCGCGAACAGGCTGTCCATCGGCGGGATCAGGGCGCCATCCATGCTCGGCCAGGTGTTGTAGACGAGGCCGGCATGCGACCCGGCAACCAGGCCGCCCAGGAAGATCTGCACGAGCACCAAAGCCGGCAGCAGCAATGCGACGACGCGGATGCGGTCGGGCGCCGGATCAATGGTGTCGTCGCGCTGACCGGCCGCGAGCCAGACCAGGCCGGCCAGGATCAGGCTCGCCATGGTGAGGTGGAGCGCCAGCTTCAGCGGCGCAACCGCGGTCATGCCGGGCTGGAGGCCCGAGGCGACCATGATCCAGCCGATCGCGCCCTGGAACCCGCCCAGGATCCCGAGGCCGAGCAAGCCGAGCCCGAGGCGACGGCTGATCATGCCGCGCCACCAGAAGACGACCAGCGGCAGGAAGAAGACCAGGCCGATCAGCCGCCCGAGCAGGCGATGGCCCCATTCCCAACCGTACAGGACCTTGAACGACGACAGCCCCATCCCCTGGTTGAGAATGTTGTATTGCGGCGTGTCCTTGTACTTGGCGAACTCGGCGGCCCAGTCCGCCTCCGACAGGGGCGGGACGATCCCGGTGACGGGACGCCATTCGGTGATCGACAGGCCGGACCCGGTCAGGCGCGTGGCGCCGCCGACCGCCACCATGGCGACCACGAGGGCGGCCACCAGGTAGAGCCAGGCCCGCACGGTGCTCGATCGATGGTCGCCCGAGACTCTCATCACCACGCGCATCCCTTCCGCGGTTGCCGGGATGTCCCGGCCCTCGCGACGCGTTAGGGGAAGCGCGGGATGCGGGCAACGTCGGCGGCGCCGCAGCCCGCGGCGCTGCGCGCGTTGCCAACCGGGCCCGCGAGCGGTAGCCGTCTCCCGTCAGGGAGAGACGAGGCTGTAGAAGTGATGCGCCGCCGCACCCGCACGTTGATCGGCACGGTCGCGATGCTGGCCTTTGTCTGCCTCTACGGACCGCTGGCGATGGCGCTGGCCGACAGCCGCATCGCCGAGACGCCGGCGGCCATTCAGGCCGTGCTCTACTCGATCCTCGGCATCGCCTGGATCTTCCCGCTGATGCCGCTGATCCGCTGGATGGAACGGCCGGACAGCTGACCCGACCCCTCGATTTCGCCGCACTCGGCCGCCAGAAGCGTCCGACCCGATTTCGAGATCCCCTTTCGTGTATCGCTTGCCCATGCGTCTCAAGCATCTGGCCGCACTCGTCGTGCTGGTCGCGCCGTTTCCCGCCCTCGCGCAGGGCACGCCGCGCTCGATCGGCGAGTGCGAGCGCCTGAAGAACGATCTGGCCTACAACCAGTGCCTGGCGATGTTCGGACCGGCTGCCCGGAACGTGGCGGGCGGTTACGCCTCGGCCGACGCGGCCGCCGCCCCGGCCCTGGCCGAGGCGCTGCCCCAGGCCGAGGACGCCGTCGAGAACACGCCCAGCCGAAAGGGCCGCTACCGCTCGCGCCGCGGCGGACGGCAATACGCTTCGTTTTCCACGAGCTATCGGCACCGCCGTCGGCGTTGAATCGCAACGCAGCCACTGACGCGCCGTACGACCTCGATAGCGATCGTCAGGCGACGTTGAGCCGGCGCCCCCGGTTCCAGGCCAGGAACGGCACGCCGGACAGCAGCCCTGCGAGTGCCGCCCGCGATTGATGGCAGCCGTTGATCGAGACGCGCGGCAGGGCGTGCAGGTGGCCGGCATGCTCGGCGAAGAGGTGCCCTGGCCGGGTCGTGACGGCGGTCGCGAAGCCCTGCGCCTGCGCCAGCGCGAATTCCCGCGGGCCGGCCGAGGTCGGATCGCCCACCGGATAAGAGAGATGCCGGATCTCCCGGCCGAGTTCGGCCGCGATCCGGGCGCGGCCCTCGACGATCTCGCGCGCAGCCGTCGCCGCATCGTGCTTGGCGAGCATCGGGTGGCTGACCGTGTGGGCGCCGATGGTGACTGCCGGGTCCCGGGCCAGATCGCGCAGCTCGGCCCAGGACAGGCACAGCTCGGACGCCACGGCGCCCGGCGCGAGGCCGGCTTGCCGGCACAGATCCGCGATGTGGTCCAGCATGTCGGCCTCGGTGCCGCGGCGCAGGTCGCGGTAGAGCACCTCGAAGGCCAACGCCTTCTCCTGCGGGCTGCGGGCCGGGAGGTCGAGGCTCCGTGCCCCGATGGCGATCCGCACCCGGTCGAGCCGCGCGATCGCCCGCTCCAGCTCGATCCACCACAGGCGGCCGCTTTGGTCGGCGTAGCCGCTCGTGACGAACAGGGTCCAGGGCACGCCGTGGCGCGCGAGGACGGGGCGGGCATGCTCGACATTGTCGCGATAGCCGTCGTCGAAGGTCAGGACCGCGAAGGGCGGCCCGTAATCCGGCGCGGCAAGCCGCTCCGGCACCGCGTCGAGCCCGATCACCTCGAAGCCGCGGGCGTCGAGCTCGCGCAGGGTCCGGTCGAGGAAGTCCGGCGTGATGCGCAGCAGCCGGTTCGGCGCGAAGGCCGGGACGGGGTCCGGGCTGACATGGTGGAAGGTGAGGATCACGCCGAGCCCGCGGGAGGCGGGCGCGAGCCAGCGGTCGGCGCCGAGCGCCTGGATCGCGCGGAAGCCGGACGCGAAGACCCGATGCTTGGCACGCGACGAGATCATGACTCGGACCCGATCGGGCCGCTCGGCCCGGGCGGGTACAGCGATCACCGGCCGGGGTAAAGAAACCCACAATCGCCGCCCGATCAGAAGTTCCGCCGGAAGATTGTATTAGCCAAAGCCACGATTTGCAGTGTTGGGTCGGGATACTCTGCTCCGCGAGTCACCGCTCATTCAGCGCGCCTCCGGCAAGGTCGGCGCTTGGCTCCGGGCTCGGCCCGGTTCGGCGGAGAGATCCGGGTATGGCGACCGGCGTCCAGGTGGCGGGAACGGACATGATCGGTGCACGCGCGTCCGGAACGCTGACCGCGGAGGTCTTTTCGGATCTCGCCGCCGTGGAAGCCCTGTGGCGGCGGCTCGAATCCAGTCCGGCGAGCCTGCACACGCCCTACCAGCGGTTCGACTGGGTCTCGGCCTACCTGCGGGCGACAGGCACAGCGGCGGCGGCGCGCATCCTGGTCCTGCGGGACGCGGAAGGCCGCGCCAGGATCCTGCTCCCGCTCGTGCTCACGCAACGCTTCGGCCAGACCGTGGCCCGGGTCGTCGGGGACACGCATGCGAACTACCACCTGCCGCTCTTCGCCACCCGCGATGCCGCCGCAATCGCCCCGGGCGAGATCACGGCGGCGCTGATCCGCGCCGGGCGCCCGGCCGGCATCGACGTCTACGCGCTGCAGCATCAGCCCCGGATGTGGGACGGCGCGGCCAATCCGTTCGCGGAGACCGGTGAGCCGGAGGCCAGCGATGCCTATGGGCTGATGCTCGGCCCCGATGCCGACGCGACCGTGCGTCGTGTGTTCAGCGCCGATGCGCGCAAGAAGCTGCGCTCGAAGGAGAAGCGCCTGGTCGAGGCCAAGGGCGCCCTCGCGTATCGTCGTGCCGAGACCCCCGAGGAGGCGGCCCGGTATCTGGCGGCGTTCTTCGCCCACAAGGCTTTGCGGTTCGCCGGGATGGGCGTCGCCGACCCCTACGCGCCCGAGCCGATCCGACAATTCCTCGCCGCGGCTGCCTCCGGAGCCGATCCCGCGATGGAGATTTACGCCCTGTGCCTGGCCGAGAGCGGGCGTGTGCTCGCGACCTTCGGGGGCGCGGTGAGCGAGCACCGCTTCAGCGGCATGATGACGGCGTTCGATCCGGACCCGGAGATCGCCCGGTTCAGCCCGGGCGACCTGCTGCTGCAGCATCTTGTCGGCGACCAGACCGCAAGGGGCCGCCGGGGCTTCGATCTCGGCGTCGGCGAGGCCCGCTACAAGGCGAGCATCTGCGACGAGACGATCGGGCTGGTCGAGACGATCGTGCCGGTGAGCCTTCGCGGCCGAGCCTATGGCGTCGCCAGGATGGCGGTCACCCGGACGAAGCGCCGGATCAAACGCGATCCGCGGCTTTACGCGGTCGCGGCGCGCCTGCGGAAGCTGACGCGCCGGTCGTGATCTCAGGCGGCGTTGAGCCGGAGCTCTGGACCGGCCAGATCGGCCGCGGCGCCGTGCTCGGCTGAGCGATCCTGCGCGACCAGGATCTGGCCGGCGCCGGCATCCTCGGCGATCGCGTAGAGATCGGCCAGGGCCGGATCCTCGGCGGCGGCGTTCGACGCGATGATGACGCTGTCCATGTAGCCGGCGACGAGTTCCAGCAGGTCGACGGCGCCCGGCGCGGCGTGAAGCCGGCAGACGACCCAATCATAGGCCTCGGCCATGGCCTCGAAGGTCAGGCTCAGCGCATCCGGCCCGTCGAACAGCACCTCGGATGGGGCCCGGCCGGCGCCGATCCGGTGGAGGCCGCTATCGCGCGCGGGCTGAATGACATCCAGGAAGGCCGCATCGCCGGCGATCAGATCGGTGAAGCCGCGCTCGTCGGCGCGACCGCGCGCATCGTTCAGATCGACCGTGACCAGACTGGACTTGCGGCCGAGCGCGCGCACCAGCGCATCGTGGAGCGCTTGGTCGCCGTGCGACGCTTCCGTCTCCATCACCAGGACGCTGCGTCCAGAGCGGTCACCGGGCTCGCGCACCACCGCGGAGATCCGGGCGATCAGCGGCGCCAGATCGTAGGCCTCGGCGGGCGGGCGTGCAGGGGCGGGTGGCGCGGTGGGCCCGGCCGGCTCGGCGCCCTCGGCGGTCTCGGACCAATGGGCCGGGGGCATCGCCTCCGGGAAGGCGAAGCCCGGGCGCGCGAGCTCCGGCTCGAGGCGGGTCCGCCGGTCCGAGGTGTCGAAGGCGGTGTCCGAGTCCCGCTCGCTGCGGCTCCCTTCCGCCAGGAGGGCGCTGGCGAGCACCCCGCCGACCGCCAGCATCAGCGTCACCAGGGTCGCGAAGCCAACGATCGGCAGCTTCTTCGGGAAGGAGGGCAGTTCCGGGGTCACGGCGCGCGAGACGATGCGGGCATCGGCGGGCGTGGCGCTCTCGCCGTCGCGGGCGGCGGCCTCACGATAGCGGGACAGGTAGGATTCGAGCTGCTCGCGCTGCGCCTTGGCCTCCCGCTCCAGGGCCCGGAGCTGGATCTCGCTGGCATTGCCCTTCACCACCACGTCCTGCTGGCCGTCGACAGCGGCCTGCAGGCTCTCGACCCGGGAGCCGGCGATCTTCGCGTCGTTCTCCAGGGTGCGCACGACGCGCTCGGCCGAGGTCTTGATCTGGGCGTCGAGGTCTTCGAGCTGGGCATGCAGCTCTTTGATCCGCGGATGGGCCGGCAGCAGCGTGCGCGATTCCAGCGCGAGCTGGGCCCGGACGGCGATCCGGTTGTCGACGATCCGGCGGATCATCTCGTTGTTGGCGACCTCGGTGATCTCGAAGGCGCGGCCGTCCTTGATCAGGTCCTTGATCGCCTTCACCCGGCCGGCGAGGTCGGCCTTCAGGATCCGGGCCTGGGAGAGCTGGCTCGACAGCTCGCCGAGCTGCTGGGTGGTGAGCGGCTGGCCGGTGGCGCCGCCGCTGCCGACCAAGCCGTTCTTGGCGCGGAACGCCTCGACCTTCGCTTCGGCTTCTGCGACGCGCTTGCGCAAACCGTCGATATTGCCGCCCAGCCAGGAGGAGGCGTAGCGCGCGGTATCGACCTTGTCGGCCTCGAGGGAGGAAATGTAGAGCTGCGCGATGGTGTTGGCGCCCTCGGCGGCGAGCTTCGGGTCCTTGGCGCGGAACTCGATCGTCAGGATCCGCGACTTGCCGGCCGGATAGACCAGCAGGTGCTCGAAATAGGAATCGAGCACGCGGTCCTCGGCCGGGCGGTCGAGGGGGTTGGCGCCGATGCCGAGCATCATCATCACGCGCTGGACTGGGCCGATGCTGCTGGAGCCCGGGTCGAATTCCGGATTGCCGACCAGCTTGAGCCGCCGGATCGCCTCGCGGGCGAGGTCGCGCGACATCACCACCTGGACCTGGCTCGCCACCGCCTGCTCGTCGATCGGCGCGAGCTGGTCGGTGCGCTCCTGGGCGGTGCGGGCGAAGGCCGGATCGCGGCTCTCCAGGATCAGCTTGGCCTCGCCGGTGTAGCGCGGGCTCACCACGTTGACGAAGATGCCCGCGCCCAGCGCGACAACCAGGGTCGGGCCGACGATCCAGCCGATCGACCGGCGCAGGATCTGCGGGACCTGCGCCAGGCCGACGCCGTCCCGGGCGCTGGACCGCGTGGCAGGTACGGCGTGGGGCGAGCGCAGGCTGATACGGGACATGAGACGCTCTGAACGCGAAGGCCGACGGGACGGCACGCGATGCCATCCGGGCGCTATTAGAGGTCGTTAAGGTTGCTCGGACGTTAAGAAAGCTTGCGCACCGGCCCGCTGGGACTGGTCATCGAAATGATCAAGGTTCGTTAACCTTAACAGCCTACACCACGCCGACTTGGCACCCATGACGGCGATGGTGATGAACCGGCGCGCTCTGCTCCTCGCTCTTGGCTCGACTCTGGCGCTCGGCGGCTGCCTGCGTCCGAGCTTCCGCACCGACCAGCTCGATGCCACCGGCACCGGATCGATCGGCGCGCGCTATCCGCTCTCGGCGGGCGACAAGCTGCGGGTGATCGTGTTCGGGCAGGACAACCTGTCGAACATTTACGCGGTCGATGGCGCCGGCAAGATCGCGATGCCGCTGATCGGCACCGTCCAGGTCGGCGACCAAACCACCGGTCAGGCGGCCCGGGCGATCGAGGCCAAGCTCGCCGCCGGCTTCGTGCGCGAGCCGCACGTGACCGTCGAGGTGGATACCTATCGGCCGTTCTATATCCTCGGCGAGGTCACGACCTCGGGCCAGTACCCGTTCGTCAACGGCATGACGGTGGAGACGGCGGTGGCGATCGCCGCCGGGTTCGGGCCGCGGGCGGCCCGAGACTATGCCGTTCTCACCCGCGATACCGGCAGCGGGCTCGTGTCGGGCATCGTGCCGATGACCTATTCGGTCCGGCCGGGCGACACGATCGTGGTCAAGGAGCGCTTCTTCTGAGCCGAAGCCCGCAACCGATTACTGCCCGGTCTTCCAGACGTTGATCACCCGCATAGCGGTCTGCTGCGGCGGGATCGGGGTGGCGATCGGCGGCGTCGATTGCGGTCCGCGCGCCACGACCCGGCGTGCCTCGCTCGCGGGCGTCGCGCCGACCGGCGTGAACAGGCCGGCCAGTTGCTTGCGGGTGCCCTTGCTGACGAAGCGCGACGTCTGCACGGACTCGAAATCCCGCAGGGCGTGGCGCTTGTCGGGGTTTCCAGTGAAGACCTTGGCGCCGGTGTTGAGCACGACGATGTCCCCGGGCAGCAGGGTCTCGTCCTTCAGCAGCGCCGCGGCCGCGCCGCCCTTCATGTCGATCGCGGTCTGACGGGGACTGACCTCCAGCTCCTTGACCTCCTTGACGCGGATCCGGACCGGGAGCGCCGCGTAGCGCGTCTGCAGACGGTGGCGGGCGCTGCCGAGGCGGGGCGTCGCGCGCCGGTACACGGCGCGGTCCTGCGCCGGCTGGGGCGCCTGCGCCTGCGGAGCCTGCTGGGGCGCGGGCGCCGGCCGGGCGCCGAACAGCATCTCGAGAAACCCGACCTCGGCCGCCTGGGCCTGGATCACGGTTCCGGCGAGAAGCCCGGCGGCGGCGATGACGGCCAACGTGCTGCCCGTACGAAACCTCATAACATCCTCCGGCACCGGCGCCGATCTCGACCGCCGGACCTTCAACCGCAAGCTGCCCGAGAGGGTTCCGGAATATTGGAGGTTTGTAAGCGTAGATCGAAGAACCACGCTGCGCGTATCATTTAAGACCGAATCACCACCGGATCTATTGTGCAAAACCGGTTCGGCCGGCGCGCCTGTCGTCCGACGACCACAACCGGTACGCAGGGAGATTCCACACTGTCCGGAACACACGGACCGGTCGGGACCAGGCCCGATACCGCGCGTCGCCAAGCTGCCGCCGCACCGAAGGCCCTGGCAGCGCTACGGCACGATGGTGCCGCTCAGGCCGGCGCCATCTGCTCGCCCTCGCCGATGCAGTCGAGGGCGCGCTCCACGGCGCTGACCGCGTCGAGGAGGTGCTGAACCGTGCGCTCCACCTCGAGCGTGGGACGGCCCATCGCCGCGGCGCGGGCACTCACATCCTCGAGCTGCTCGAGCAGGGCGAGGAGGTCGCCGGCCACGGTCACCACCTCGCAGCGGGCGAGGCGGGTGACGGTCGGGCGCGGCCGGAAGGGCAGGACGTTGCTCATCGCCGACGGTTCTGGCCCGAAAGGACCCGGATTCGCCAGGGGGAGGGGCCGTACTTCCGCCAATTGGCGGGCCCTATCCGCCGCTAACGCGTGGAAAGGTAGATTTTCCGTGGCCGCCGCGCATCGGAGGCGGCAGAATCGGTTTACGCCTCGCCGCCGGTCTTGACGGACTTGTCGCCGCCCTGACCATGCCCTCACCGGCCTTTCAAACTGCGATTCGGCGGCGGATAGCAATCCCTCGCCCGGCTCGGGATCGCCCAGGATCAATCATGCGCTTTACCCTTCTCGCGGTCTCGTTCCTGGCGGTGGGCGGGCTCTGCGCCTGCAACACCGACAGCCCGGACGGGCGCAGCGGCCTCGCCGAGAGCTTCCGGCTCGACAATTACCGGGCCTCGAACGACACGAACGGCACCCAGACCCGGCGCGACGTGAACCGGGCCTACACGCAGCCGACCCTGCCTTCGATCGGCAATCGCGGGTTCTGATCCCCGGCCCGGAAAGCCGCGCCCGGGATCCGGGACGCGGCGCTCGCGACGATCAGCGCTTCGCCATCGCGTCGGCGAAGGTGGTGATCCGGTTGCGGGCGTAGACCGGCAGGCCGGCGCTGATCGAGTTGCCGGTGTTGAAGCTCGAATTGCCCATCAGCACCTGGGCGGGAAGCAGGTTCTTCAGCACCGGCACCCGGGCATATTCGGCCTTGCGGTCCAGGACATCAGCCTTGATCGCCAGCGCCATGTAGGTGGTCACCACCGTCTTCGTCGGATCGTTCGGCATCGGCTGGAACACGGCCAGGAACTTGCCGAAGCGCAGGATCTGGTTGACCCAGAAGATCGTCTGCTCCAGCCCGCCGGTCACCGGCGTGTCGATCTTGGTCAGGGCCTTCAGCGGCGCGCCCTGGTCGGGGCCGAGCACGCGCAGCTCGCTCTGGAACGAGACGTATTCGGCGATCTTCTTGGCCGAGCCCTCCTCGAGCTTGTTGGCGAGCTTCACGCCGAGCGGCAGTTTGCCTTCGAGATCGTAGCGCGATTCGATGCAGGCGCCTGCGCCCTCGCACCAGGGCCGGTCCGGGCGCTTGGCGAAGGCGGCGGCCGGATCCTTGTTCGGCGTCACCTCGCCGGCCGTGATCGCCTTGTGCTTGATCGCCGGGTCCATCTTCTGGACGAAGCCGAGATTGGCGAAGGCCTGGAGGTCGATCGCCTCGGCCGGCCGCGCAACCACGAACCGCCCCTCGGCCACGTAGACCTTCAGGGTCTCGTGCCGCGGCTTGGTCACGCCGTTCACCGTCACGGTGTAGTCCGGCTCCTTGTAGCCGGGGAAAGGCGCCAGCACCGCGGCCTCGGCCGGGCGGGCCTTCAGCCAGTCGAGATACGGGATCAGCCCGTTCTCGGGCGCCGTGGGGTTGTCGCGGTGATCCGTGAACAGGATCTGCCCCGGCTTGAGCGTCGCCGGATCGAGGGCGGTGACCGAGGGCACCTCCTTGATCCGCTCCGAACCCGGCGCCGGGCTGGCGGCGGGCGTCTGCGCGCAGACCGGGTGGGCGGCCGTCAGGGCGAGGGCGAAGGCGGCAGGGAACGGCTTGCGCAACGGGTATCTCATCGATCGAGGGGCGGTCAGTAGCCCGGGTCTTCGCCGAACAGGTAATCCGGGTCGCGGCGGCGCGGCCGGCGCACCTCCTCGTCCCCGAAGGGCGAGCGGGCGGTCTGGCCGGGCCAGGGCCTGTAGGCGTCCTGGCCGTAGGAATCCAGATCGCCCTGCGCACGGCGGCTGCGCGGCGACTGGCGCTCGCCGAACGGGTCGAGGGGATCAGGCGCCGGGCGCTCGCCGGTCATGGTGCCGTAGTAATCGCCGGCGACGCTGGCCCCGTCCTCGGCGCCGCTGAGGTCACCGTCCTCGGCATCGGGCCGCATGGCGTAGAGGGTCTCGCGCGGCACCAGGCGGAACTGGGTGTCGGCCATCTTGCCGTCGCCGCTCGTGCGGAAATGCTCGAGGAAACCGCCGCCCGCGACCCGCTGGCCGCTATGTGGGTCGATCGGCAGGTCTGCGATGAAGGGACGGGCCTCGGGGGAGGGGCCCCGCAGCGGCGTCTTCGGGACGCCGTTCGCCCAGGCGGCCTGCAGGATGTTCGACGCGATCGGCACCGAGACATGGCCGCCGGTCTGGCCGCGGCCCAGCGTCTTGCGGCTGCCGTCGGCGTTGTCGTAGCCGACCCAGACCACGACGGTGATCTCGTTCGTGAAGCCCGCGAACCAGGCGTCGTTCTCGTTCTCGGAGGTGCCGGTCTTGCCCGCGACATAGGCCGAGACCTTGGAGAGCGCCGCTGCGGTCCCGTGCTGGGTCACGCCCTGCAGCATGGTCTTCAGCTGATAGAACGCGACCCGGTCGGCCGAGCCGATCCGCACCGGCTCGCGCGGGGCGTGGGTGTAGAGCGCCTTGCCGTCCCGCTCGACCGATTCGAGCGCGTAGGATGCCGGGCGGGCGCCCTCGTTGGCCACCGCCGCGTAGAAGCCGGCGAGATCCAGCATCCGCACCGGCTGCGCGCCGAGCACGAACGGATAATAGGGCTCGCACTCGGCGTAGATCTGCGCCTCGAGGGCGATGTCGCAGACCCGCTTCAGGCTGGCCGGCGCCTTCGAGGCGATACCGCCCTGGAGCAGCCGGGCGGTCACGAGGTTCTTCGAGAATTCCAGGCCACGCCGCAGGGTCGTCGGGCCGGAGCCGCCGCCCTCGTAATTCTTCGGCGACCAGGAATCCCCGGCGCCGCCGATCGGCGGCAGCGTGACGGGGGAATCGAGGACCAGGGTGTTGGGCTGGAGCCCGGCATTGAGCGCGGCGAGATAGGTCAGCGGCTTCAGAGTCGAGCCGGGCTGGCGCACCGCCTGCGTGACCCGGTTGAGCTGGCTCATCGGATAGGAGAAGCCGCCGGCCATCGCCAGGATGCGGCCGGTCTGGTTCTCCAGCACGAGGGCCGCGCCCTGAACGTTGGGTCGGACCCGCAGCTGCGCCCGGGCCGCCCCGCGGCCCTCCGTCAGCTTCACCCGCACCACGTCGTAGAGCTGCAGACGGTTGCGGGCGATGCCCGGGTCGAGGATGGCGGTACGGCCGTCGGCGAGACCGACCTTCACGGGCCCGCGGCCGGCCTCCAGCACCACCGCGACCGGCCAGTGCACGTCGTACAGGGTCGGCCGGGAGCTCTCGAGGGCCCGCAGCCAGACGGGCTTGGCCTGCGGAGCGGCCGCGACCTTCGGCCGGGGCGCCTTCGCGCCCGGTTTCACCTCGGGTTTGGCGGGCTCCACCCGGGCGCCGGTCACCCCGGGGGCGGCCTGGACCGCACCTTCCGGGGCGGGCGTCGCCGCCTGGATCCGGCGGATGCTGTCGGCGAGGTTGAGCTCGGGGCCGGTATAGCTCTGGCGTCCGGTGGACCGCTCGTAATTGGCCAGCCCGTCCTGCAAGGCCGACTCGACGGCGCGTTGGAGCCCGGCATTGATGGTCGAGCGCACGGTGAACGACCCGGCGGTCAGCGAATCCACCCCCGCGAAGGTGCGCGCCTCGCGGTTCAGGTAATCGACGACGTAGAATCCGGAATCGCGCCGTGTCGCGTCGACCGGCTTCAGCCCGAGATCGGCGTTCACCGCCGCGTTCATCTCGGCTTCCGTGATCGTGCCCTCTTCCTTGAGGCGGGCGAGCACGTAGGCGCGCCGCTCGCGCGCCCGCTCCGGGTACTTGTCAGGGCTGTAGAAGTTCGGCCCCTTGGGCATGCCGGCGAGCAGGGCCGCCTCCGGCAGGGTCAGCTGCCCGACCGATTTACCGAAATAGCTCTGCGCCGCCATCTCGATGCCGTAGGCGCCGCGACCGAGATAGATGCCATTGAGGTAGAGCCCGAGGATCTGCGGCTTCGTCAGGATCCGCTCCAGGCGGGACGCCACGATCATCTCGCGGATCTTGCGCTCGTAGGTGACGTCGTCGCCCACCGAGAGGTTCTTCACCACCTGCTGGGTGATGGTCGAGCCGCCGGCCGGGCGGCCGGGCGAGGCGAGGTTGCCGATGAAGGCGCGGATCACCCCGCGCTCGTCGATGCCGTGGTGGCTCTCGAAGCGCTTGTCTTCCGCCGCGATGAACGCCTTCTGCACCAGGTTCGGCACCGCGGTGATCGGCACGACGAGGCGGCGGCCGTTCGGCTCGAAGGTCTCGGCGAAGGGCTTGCCGGTGCCGTCGAGGATCCGGGTCATGCCCGGCAGGGCCTTGTCCCGGAGCGCCTCGGCGGTGGGCAAGTCCTTGGTAGCGTTGTCGTAGAATTCGATGACCTCTCGGGCGTTGAACGGCGAGATCGCCGGGTTCTCGCCCTTGCAGAACTGCTTGTAGCTCGTGTTCAGCTCGTCGAGGTTCAGCCCGTGCAGGATCTTCGGCGCGGCCGGCCCGGCCACGCTCGACGGATCCTCCATGGCGGTGGTGATCAATTCATCGAGATTGATGTCCTCGATGTCGAACGCCTTGCGCATGTGGGCGCAGCCGTCGCGCAGCAGGCGCACGACCTCGGCCTGGTCGGTGAACGGATCGAACTGGGTCCGCACCGCGTCCGGCCGCGTGGTGACCTGGCTCAGGGTCAGGGCCGTCGCGAACAGCTTGATCAGGATGGCGTTCATGCGGTCCGGATTCGAGGGGCGAGTCAGGGCCCGGCCGGGATAGCGCTACGCCGGGGCTGGTGGATAGGCGCTCCACAACGCGGCTGATTTGAGACAGCCCACGGCAACGCTTTCGTGAGGCTTGACGTTCGTCGTGCGCGGCAAAGACGAGGACCGGCATGATCACCGATCTCTGGTACAAGAACGCGGTCATCTACTGCCTGTCGGTCGGCACCTTCATGGATGCCAACGGCGACGGCATCGGCGACTTCGCCGGGCTGGAACGGCGGCTCGACTACATCCAGGGATTGGGCGCCACCGCGATCTGGCTGATGCCGTTCCAGCCCTCGCCCAAGCGCGACGGCGGCTACGACATCTCGGACTATTACGGGGTCGACCCCGATTACGGCTCGCTCGGCGATTTCGTCGCCTTCGCGCACGCGGCCAAGCAGCGGGGCCTGCGGGTGCTGATCGACCTCGTCGTCAACCACACCTCCGACAAGCACCGCTGGTTCCAGTCGGCCCGCTCGGACCCGAACTCGCCCTACCGCGACTGGTACGTCTGGTCGAAGGAGCGCCCGGCCACAACCGATGAGGGCATGGTCTTCCCGGGCGTGCAGGAAACCACCTGGACCTACGACGAGAAGGCCGGCGCCTGGTACTTCCACCGCTTCTTCGACTTCCAGCCCGATCTCAACACCGCCAATCCCGAGGTGCTGGCCGAGATCCTGAAGATCATGGGCTTCTGGATCGAGCTCGGCGTCTCGGGCTTCCGCATGGATGCGGTGCCGTTCGTCATCGCCGAGAAGGGTGCCGATGTCGGCGGCAAGCCGCGCGAGCAATTCGACATGCTGCGCGATTTTCGCGAGTTCCTGCAATGGCGCAAGGGCGACGCGATCATCCTGGCCGAGGCCAACATCCTGCCGAAGCAGGATCTCGACTATTTCGGCGACGACGCCGACCGCATGCACATGATGTTCAACTTCCAGGTCAACCAATCGACCTTCTACGCCCTGGCCGCGCACGATGCGCGACCCCTGGTGAAAGCAATCGAGCGGACCAAGCCGCGCCCGCTCTCGTGCCAGTGGGGCATCTTCCTGCGCAACCACGACGAGTTGGACCTCGGCCGGCTCACCGAGAAGCAGCGCGAGGCGGTGTTCGCGGAGTTCGGCCCCGAGAAGCGGATGCAGCTCTACGACCGGGGCATCCGCCGCCGCTTCGCCCCGATGCTGGCCGGCGACCCGCGCCGGATCCGGCTCGCCTACTCGCTGATGTTCACCCTGCCGGGGACGCCGGTGCTGCGCTACGGCGACGAGATCGGCATGGGCGACGACCTCGCCCTGAAGGAGCGCGACTGCGCCCGCACGCCGATGCAATGGACCGCCGAGCACCAGGGCGGCTTCACCAAGGCGGAGCGCACGGTGCTGCCGCCGATCGATCACGGCCCCTACGGCTACGCCCATGTGAACGTCGCCGACCAGCGGCACGACCCGGGCTCGCTGCTGAACTGGATGCAGAGCCTGATCCGCCAGCGCAAGGAAGCGCCGGAGATCGGCTGGGGCGACGTGACCGCGGTCCCGACCGGGCTGAACTCAATCCTGGCGCTGCGCTACACGTGGCGCGGCAACGCCGTCCTGTGCGTGCACAACCTCGCATCCGAACCGGTCGAGGTCGCGCTCGAATCCGGCGCGGCCGAGCCGGAGCACGACATCCTGATCGACGTGCTGACCGGGTCGCGCAGCGAGGTCGGCCCCGACGGCAAGCACTGCCTGTTCCTCGAGGGCTACGGCTACCACTGGTTCCGGGTCGGCGGGCTCGACGCCCTCCTGAAGCGGACGCCGGGCTGACGGGCGGCGCCTCGCCCTGGCCCGGCCGGCGCGGTAAGGCTCGCCCGGGAGCGAGGTTGCACATGGTTCGGTCGAAGCATTACCCGTCGGACGCGACGATCGCGGACGTCCTGCCCAACCTCGAGGATGCCGAGGGCTATCTCCGGCAGGTGCTGGTGACGATGCGGATGTGCCAGAAGCATTATGGCGATGCCTGGGTGCGAATCGGCGTCACCGGCAAGGCGACCGCGCCCTCCTACCGGATCGACCGGCCGGACGCGTCCGCGACGCCCGCGGAGGACGGCGCGACCGAGGCCGGTTTCGCGATCTTCGGCGCCTATGGCGGGCGGTCCCACGACCGGTTCACCAAAGTGAACACCGCCGAGACCCGCTGGAGCAGCCGATCCCTCGGCATGGCCGAGATGCTGGCACTCCACGACAGCCTGCGCCGCCCGAAAGATGGATCGGCCTGACCGCGCCGCGATGGTGCCGCCCGGACGCTTCTGCGCTAGAACCGGACCGAGAGCGCCGGCGGCGGCGCAGCCAACTCGCGGAACCCCATGCCAGGAACGCCCCGCGCCGGGATCATCCCGGTCACGCCCTTCCAGCAGAACTGCACGCTGATCTGGGACGACGCCACCAAGGTCGGCGCGGTCGTCGATCCCGGGGGCGACCTCGACCGGATCGAGGCCGCCATCCGGGAGCAGGGCGTGCGGGTGGAGAAGATCCTGCTGACCCACGGCCATGTCGACCACGCCGCCGGTGCCGACGAGCTGCGCGAGCGCCTCGGCGTGCCGATCGAGGGGCCGCACCTCGCCGACAAGTTCCTGCTCGATTCCCTGCCGGAGACGGCGGCCAATTACGGGATCGGCGAGGGCAGGGCCGTGACCCCCGATCGCTGGCTCGACGACGGCGACGCCGTCACGGTGGGCGAGCTCGGCTTCGACATCCTCCATTGCCCGGGCCACTCGCCGGGCAGCGTCGTGTTCGTGAGCCGGGACGCGCGCTTCGCCCTGGTCGGCGACGTCGTGTTCAAGGGCTCGGTCGGCCGCACCGACCTGCCGGGCGGGAACCACGAGCAGCTGATCCGGGCGATCAAGGAGAAGGTCCTGCCGCTCGGCGACGACATCGCCTTCATCCCCGGCCACGGGCCGACCGGGACGCTCGGCGAAGAGCGCGTCTCCAACCCATTCCTTCAGGGCTGACAACATGGACAAGCGCCGCATCGGCCGCTCCGACCTCCGGGTCGCGCCCTTCTGCCTCGGCGGCAACGTCTTCGGCTGGACCGCCGACGAGGCCACCTCGTTCGCGATCCTCGACCGGTTCGTGGAGCGCGGCTTCGACTTCGTCGACACCGCCGACGTCTATTCGCGCTGGGCGCCCGGCCATCAGGGCGGCGAATCCGAGACGGTGATCGGAAAGTGGTTCGCGGCGCGACCGGGCGCGCGGGACAGGATCGTGCTGGCCACCAAGGTCGGCATGGATATGGGCGAGGCCGGCAAGGGGCTCTCGGCCCGGCATATCGAGGCGGCCTGCGAGGCGTCCCTGCGGCGGCTCCAGACCGACCGGATCGACCTCTACCAGTCGCATGTCGACGATGCGGAGGTGCCGCTGGAGGAGACGCTGCGGGCCTATGAGCGCCTGATCGCCGCCGGCAAGGTCCGGGCGATCGGCGCCTCGAACTACGACGCCCAGCGGCTCGCCGAAGCGCTGAAAGTCTCGGCCGCCTCGGGCCTGCCCCGCTACGAATGCCTTCAGCCGGATTACAGCCTCGCCGAGCGCGGCTTCGAGGCCGAGCTCGCCCCCCTGTGCCGGGCGGAAGAGATCGGCGTGATCGGCTATTTCTCCCTGGCCGCGGGCTTCCTCACCGGCAAGTACCGCTCCACGCAGGATGCGGCCGGACGGGCCCGGGAGAACCGGGTCGCGAAGTACCTCACCCCGCGCGGCCTGGCGCTGCTCGACGTCCTCGATTCGGTCGCCCGGGACCACGGCGCGACCCAGGCCCAGGTGGCGCTCGCCTGGATCATCGCCCAGCCGGGCATCACCGCACCGATCGCCAGCGCGACCTCGGTGGCGCAGCTCGACGACCTGCTCGGGGCCGCCGCGCTGACCCTGTCGGCGGACGCGATCGCCCGTTTGGACGCGGCCAGCGCGGGCGGAATCCAGGGCTAACGCGGCGTTAAGCGCCGGGCCTCAGAAAAGCGGGTGCACGGGTCCGGCGCGAGCCCGTAAAATCGTGCAATCTCAACGCGGAACCCCTATATCAGGCGGACCAAGCGAGAGCGCAGGCGTGGGCGCCCGACGGCGCGAGTCCCTCCGTCGCGAACTGGTCCGCCTGCCCGAGGAATTTCATGGCCGACATCCCCCCGAACGAGCCCGCCGAGTACGGCGCGGAATCGATCCGCGTGCTGAAGGGCCTCGACGCCGTCCGCAAGCGCCCCGGCATGTATATCGGCGACACCGACGACGGCTCGGGCCTCCACCACATGGTCTACGAGGTGGTGGACAACGCCATCGACGAGGCGCTGGCCGGCCATGCCGATCTCGTCACCGTCCAGCTCAACGCCGACGGCTCGGTCACCGTGTCCGATAACGGCCGCGGCATCCCGACCGACATCCACAAGGAGGAGGGCGTCTCGGCGGCCGAGGTCATCATGACCCAGCTGCATGCGGGCGGTAAGTTCGACCAGAATTCCTACAAGGTCTCCGGCGGCCTGCACGGCGTCGGCGTCTCCGTGGTCAATGCGCTCTCGTCCTGGCTGAAGCTCCGGATCTGGCGCAACGAGATGGAGCACGCCATGGAGTTTCGCCACGGCGATGCCGTGTCGCCGCTCAAGGTCGTGGGCCCCGGCAACGGACGGCGCGGCACGGAGGTGACCTTCCTGCCCTCCACCGACACCTTCACGATGATCGAGTTCGATTACGGCACGCTGGAGAAGCGGCTGCGCGAGCTCGCCTTCCTCAATTCCGGCGTGCGCATCGTGCTGACCGACGCGCGCCATGCCGAGCACAAGCGCGAGGAGCTGTACTACGAGGGCGGCATCGAGGCCTTCGTCCGCTACCTCGACCGCTCGCGCAAGCCGATCGAGGGCATGTCCAGCCCCGTGGTGGTCCGCGCCGAGCGTGAGGGCATCCGGGTCGAGGTCGCGTTCTGGTGGAACGACTCGTTCAACGAGACGGTCCTGCCGTTCACCAACAACATCCCGCAGCGCGACGGCGGCACGCATATGGCGGGCTTTCGGGCGGCGCTCACGCGGCAGATCACCGGCTACGCCGATTCGTCGGGCGTCTCGAAGCGCGAGAAGGTCTCGCTCACCGGCGAGGATTGCCGCGAGGGCCTGACCGCGGTCATCTCGGTGCAGGTGCCGGATCCGAAATTCTCTTCGCAGACCAAGGACAAGCTGGTCTCGTCCGAGGTCCGTCCCGCCGTGGAGAACGTCCTCAACGAGGGCCTGTCCACCTGGCTCGAGGAGAATCCGCAGCAGGCCCGCTCGGTGATGGGCAAGGTCGTGCTGGCGGCCTCCGCCCGCGAGGCCGCCCGCAAGGCCCGCGAGACCGTAACCCGCAAGGGGGCGCTGGACATCGCCTCGCTGCCCGGCAAGCTCGCCGACTGCCAGGAGCGCGACCCGTCGAAATGCGAGATCCTGCTGGTCGAGGGCGACTCGGCCGGCGGCTCGGCCAAGCAGGGCCGCGACCGGGCGTTCCAGGCGGTGCTGCCGCTGCGCGGCAAGATCCTCAACGTCGAGCGCGTGCGCGCCGACCGGATGCTGTCCTCGGTGGAGATCGGCACGCTGATCACGGCTTTGGGCGCTGGGATCGGCCGCTCGTCCACGGACCGCGAGGGCTTCAACCCCGAGAAGCTGCGCTACCACCGCATCATCATCATGACTGATGCCGACGTGGACGGCTCGCACATCCGCACCCTGCTGCTGACGTTCTTCTTCCGCCAGATGCCGGAGCTGATCGACCGCGGCCACCTCTACATCGCCCAGCCGCCGCTCTACAAAGCCGAGCGCGGGCGTAAGGCGATCTACCTCAAGGACGAGCGCGCCCTCGAGGATTACCTGATCGACCAGGGCACCGACGGGGCGATCCTGCGGCTCTCGACCGGCGCCGAGTTCACCGGCCCGCAGCTGAAGAGCCTGGTCGAGGAGGCGCGCGGCTTCCGCAACGTGCTCCAGGGCCTGCACACCCGATACGACCGCTCCGTGGTCGAGCAGGCGGTGCTGGCCGGTGCGTTCGACGCCGAGGCGGCCACGCGGCCCGGCGAGGCCGAGGTGCTGGCCGACATGACCGCGCGCCGCCTCGACCTGATCGCCGACGAGATCGAGCAGGGCTGGCAGGGCGAATCCCACGAGGGCGGCTATCGCCTCACCCGGACGCTCCGCGGCGTGAAGCAGGTCGCCACCCTGGATGCCAGCCTGATCTCGTCCCAGGAGGCCCGGCGCTTGTCCGAGCGCGCCGATGCGTTTCGCGAGATCTACGGCGAGCCCGCCACGCTGATGCGTAAGACCGACGAGACCGTGCTGCACGGGCCCGTCGCCCTGTTCGAGGCGGTGATGGCCTTCGGCCGCAAGGGTCTCCAGCTTCAGCGCTACAAGGGCCTGGGCGAGATGACCGCCCAGCAGCTCTGGGAGACGACGCTGGACCGCGAGGTGCGCTCGCTGCTGCAGGTGAAGGTTAAGGACACGACCGACGCCGACGACCTGTTCGTCAAGCTGATGGGCGACGTGGTCGAGCCGCGGCGCGAGTTCATCCAGGACAACGCGCTGAGCGTCGCCAACCTGGACGTGTAGCGCCCGCTACGTGTAATTTCTCAGTAAAACATATCCCGGGAAGCGAGTTATGTGGACCGATTTACTGAGAAGCCTGACCTCGCCGGCATATCGGCCGGTTTTCAGGCCGGTAGAGCATTGATTCAGAGATGCTCTCCGCTGTCAACATCGAGCTTTCGTCAGTGCCCTTTGGTGACCGAGATCCAACGCTTCGGGGATGGTTACCTGCTGAGCGCCATGGCCGCCGAAGCCGTCGGGGTACGGACCGCTTAGGTTCGGAGTGGGTAAGGAAGACGGGGTTCCATCCGGCGTTGGTCGTCGCGGCGGGTGCCAGAGCGGGCAAACACCCTCGCAACGTCGACCGGGCGTCGGAGGAGGCCCAAGCCCTCATGGGGCCGCCCCCCTTCGGTTATGATTAAGCCGCCCGGCTCCTGAAAGGACTGCCTCATTGTAAGTGCTGGCGCTCAGAACAGCATCCAGCCGGTCCTGCAACCGCTCCGGCAGTACGGACTCTCAGTCCACCATCGCGGGCGTACCGACCAAGCCGACGATGGCAGCTACGGCCGCCTCACACTCGCCGGCGTCCATCTCCGTAACCTTGGCGTAGATGTCCGGCGAGCGTGGAAGACCCTTCATCCCCGCGATGCCCGATACCTGAGCGGGGGCGAACGTGGCTTGGGTAGCAAGGTCGCCGTCCTCCAGGGCGAGCATCGGGATGGACGAGTAGAGATCGTCGAGCCTCAACTCGACCCCGATGGCCGCTAGCCGGAGGACGGCGTTGGTCCTTGTTGGACTTCGTAGTGCCATCCGTCTCCCTGACGGTGAAAGAAATCAACCCGGCGCTGGTCCTGCGCGACAAGGACGAAATGCATGAGGTCCGGCAGCGTCTGGTATTCGAGCCATTTCCCGCCGCGGTCGTACCGTCAGGTCATCGAGGGGCCGGGTCAAGGCATCGTGGGCGATGGAGCCGCCGACCAGCATGCGGATTACCTGCCCGTCGATGTACTCCAGCCGCTCCCCTTCCTCCGCCGCTTCGCAAAGGCGTTCGTACTCATCCAGCCCGATGAAGTCGTCGCGTAACGCAGCGGGCATGCTATGGCCCTAGAGGTTCCCCCTCCTCATACGCTTGGACGTGGCGATCCGGAAGCTGCGGGCAAGGCACGGTGGCCGTTCGGCGCTCGCACGGGAACGTCCGGGTCACCGCGACGCCTGCGCTCCCTCTGTCGGATGCCGACCGGCCCTTTGCGGGAGGAGGACGATGAGCGCGACGATGAAGGCCCCGATCACGGCGGAGGCGAGCGGCCGGCTCAGGTTCAGCCCGCCGTCGGCGACCGGCTTGTCGAGGAAATCGCCCACCGTGGCCCCGAGCGGGCGGGTCAGGATGAACGCCGCCCAGAAGAGCGTGACCCGTGAAACGGAGGTCCGGTAGTACAGGGCGATGACGACCGCGAGCGCCGCCGCGAAGACGAGGGCGCCACCCTCGTAGCCGAGGCCGCCGGTGTCCGCGAGCCAGTCGCCGAGCGCGGTGCCCAACGTCTGCGAGAAGGTGATCGCCCCCCAATAGAACGCCTCGACCCGCGGGGTCGAAACCGTGTCCACCGACACGGTGCCCTCGGTCGCATACCAGAGCCCGAGCACGGCCGCGAGGCAGGCGAGGAGCAGGGTCGATCCGCCGGTGTATCCGATGCCGAGCGAGCGGTCGGCGAAGTCCGCCATCGTCGTACCGAAGGTGGTCGAGGCGACGATCGTGGACCAGTACAGGACCGGGTGGAACCGCTTCGACATGATCTGGGCGACCACGAGCCCGACCAGCAGCACGGCGAACAGGGCGGTGCCGGCGAGATAGCCCCAATCGAGGGTCATGGTGACGGTGTCGCCGCCGGTCTCCCCGAGCGTGGTGGCCAGGATCTTGACGATCCAGAAGCCCAGCGTGACCTCGGGTACCTTGCTCAGGGCGCGTTCGTAACGGTCGTCCATCGGACCTGCTCCTTCTTCGAGGGGAAACCTGACGGCGCGTCGGCGCAGGCCGCCCGGCGACCGGCACGCTGCGGGATGAGGAGGACGAGCCCGACCATGACGATCGCGAGGACGCCGGAGATCGTGATGTCGTCGATGCCCAGGCCGCCGGAAGCGACCGGCTTGTCGAGCGAGTTGGCGAGGGTGGCGCCGAGCGGCCGCGTCAGGACGAACGCCGTCCAGAACAGCATCGGCCTGGAAACGCGCGTACGCAGATGGAGGGCCGTGACCACGGCCAGCGCGACGAGGATGAGGAGCGCGCTCCCGTTGTACCCGAGCCCGCTGCTGTCGGCCATCCAGTCGCCCAACGCGGTGCCGAGCGTCTGGGAGAACATGACCGTGGCCCAATAGAAACCTTCGGCCCGCGGGGACCGCACCGTCTCCACGGCGACCGTGCCGAGCGTGCGCTTCCACAGGATCAGGGTCGCGACGACCGATCCGAGCAGCACCAGGGACCCGCCCGCGTAGCCGATGCCGAGGGACCGGTCGCAGAAGTCGGCGAGGGTCGTGCCTGCGAGCGTCGTCGCGGTGACCACGGCCCAGTACAGGAGCGGCTGGAAGCGGTCCGCCCGGACCTGTGCGGCGAGCAGCACCGCCAGGGCGGCCCCGAAGATCGCCGTGCCGGCGAGATAGCCGAGGCCGAGCGTCAACGTGACGGCGTTGCCGCCGACCTCGCCCAGGGTCGTGGCCACGATCTTGATGGCCCAGAACCCGGCGGTGGCTTCAGGCACCTTGGCGGGTTCGACGTGTCCGGGTCGCTCGGTCGGTTGCATCGGGCTGCCGTGGGAAAGCGAGTGCCGGCTCAGGCGGTGTGGGTCTGGTCGATGATGGCGAGCAGGTCGTCGACCGCGCGACGGCAGGCGGCCGGATCGGGGTTCGACGCCCGCAGCGCGTCGAGGGCGCGGTCGATGGCCTTGTCCACGACGTGCCAGTCGGCGGCGGCTCGCGGCTTCAGGCCGGCCTCGGACGCGTCCCAGGACAATTCCAGGTCCTTAATGTGCGTCTTGGCGGCGGCGAGGTCGCCCCGGTCGGTCATCGCCTTCACGTCGACGACGATGGACCGGAACTTGGAGAGGTCGCCAAGCTTCGAGGCCGCCATCGCCTTGGGCGTCGCTCCGACAGCGGCGTCCTGCATCGCCAGCAGGCCCAGGGGGGCGGCCGTGGCACCGATGACCGTCGCGGCGATGGCGGCGAGGAGGATGTTTCGCATGGTCGTTCGCTCCGTGTCGTGCGGCGTTGGAAGGACTGGAGGATGGGGATGCGGGAGGCGGCGGACGGTCAGGCCCGCCGCTGTCCGGCCGGCTCGCCAGGGCGTCCGGAGACGAGGCTCAGGGACGTCACCAGGGCGACGATGACGGCGAAGAAGGCGAGGCTGGTGGAGGCCGTGCCGAAGCCGAGGCCGCCGTATTCCCGTGCCTGCGACAGCAGATCGCCCAGCGATGCGCCGAGGGGGCGCGTGACGATGTAGGCGAGCCAGAAGGTCGTCACCGGGTTCGCGCCGAGGCGCCAGGCGAGGGCGAGGGCGGCCAGGATCGTGCCGAAGATGACGACGCCGAGATTGAAGCCGAGCCCCAGCGCCTCCGTGGCCAGGTCGCCCGCGGCCGTGCCGAGCGCGAAGGTCAGGAGGATGGCGAGCCAGTAGAACGCCTCGCGGCGTCGGGTCACGATGGCGTGGATCGAGAGCGTCCGCTCGGTCGCGTACCAGAGGGCGAACACGGCGGCGAGGGCGGTCGCGAACACGCCGGTGCTGACGAAGAGGCTCACGCCGAGCTTGTCGGTCAGGATGTCGGTGACCTGCGTGCCGACCACGCTGACGAGGACGACGGTCGACCAATAGGTCCAGGGCACGTAGCGCCGCTCGCGCACCTGCAGGGCGAGGACGGCCGCGAGGAGGCCGGCCGTGACGGTGGCGGTGACGGCGGCACCCAGGCCGACGTTCACCGCGAGGTAGTCCGCGCCGGTCTCGCCGACGGTCGTGGACAGGATCTTGATGACCCAGAAGGCCGCGGAGACCTCCGGTACCTTGTTCAAGACCTGGCGCTGGATCTCGCTCATCCCCGTCTCCCGTCCGTCATGGTCGGGCACGGTGATAGCGAGCCAGAATGAGGGCAGAATGAGCTTCGTCCAAAGGAGCCGCAGGCTCGGCCTCAGGCCGGCAGTCTGACGGTTGCGAGGGTCCCCTGCCCGTCACGTCGGTTTTCGACCGTCAGGCCGAGGTCGTTGCGCTCCGCGATGCGGCGGGCGATGGCGAGCCCGAGCCCTGTGCCTTCGACTTCCGGTGGCGCGGCCCGGAAGAAGCGGTCGAACAGGCGGCCCTCGCTTCCCGGCGGCAGCCCGCAGCCGGTGTCCCGAACCGTGACGACGCACGCACCGTCCCGGTTCAGCAGACGGACGTCGACCTGGCCTCCGGACGGCGTGTAGCGCAGGGCGTTGTCGACGAGGTTGGCGAACAGGACGCGGACCTCGTCCTCCGACGCGTGAAGCGTCGCGGGTGTCTCGATATGCACGCCCAGGTCGATGTCCTTGCGCTCGGCGAGCACGACGTGGTCGGCGACGCAGTCGAGCAGGAGCTGGCCGAGGTCGACGGATGCAGGACGCGCCTCGGCACCGTCGTCGAGCCGGGCGAGACGGAGCAGTTGATCCACCAGCCGGTTCGCCCTCCGGAGGCCGTCCGCCAGCGCCGTACGCCGCGCGTCGCTCCCGCCACCGGCAGGCCCGCCGAGGGAGTCGAGTTGGATCTGCATCGCGGCGAGCGGCGTACGCAGTTCGTGCGCCGCGTCGGCGACGAACCGCTTCTGGGCGGCCAGAGCGGCCTGCAGGCGAAGGATGAGCCCGTTCATGGCCTCGACGAGGGGCGCCACCTCCGTCGGCACGCCGCGCGTCGGCAAGGGGCCTTGGGCGGCGGCGCCGCGCCCGGCGAGGTCATGCACCAAGCCGTCGAGCCGCCCGAGCGCCCGGTTCATCGCCCAGCCGACGACGATCCACGACAGCGGGACGAGGAGCAGCAGGGGGGCCACGGCACCGAGCGCCGCATTGCGTGCGAACTCCGCCCTCACGACGTCGCGCTGGGCGACCCGGACCGTCGTTGTGCCGTTGGCGGTCGTGTATGTGCGCCAGAGCTCGCCGCCCATGACGACGTTCGCATATCCCGTGCGGCCGGGGTGGCGGACGTCGACGCCGCGGTCGTCGCGCAGGACCTGCCCGTCCTTCCAGATGGTGACGGCGAGTTGGTCCTCCGGGTCCTGGTCGGCGGCGGGCGGCGCGTCCGCGTCCGTTAGCCCGGGACCGGCGTTGAGGGCGACTTGCCGCAACTGCCCGTCGAGGAAATCGGCCGCCTCGATCCGCGCGAGGGCATAGGCCGCGACCATCGCGGCCAAGCCGATTCCGGCGAGCAGGGCGGTCATCCAGACGAGCGTCGTGCGGCGCAGGGAGGCGGCCCTCATGGCTTGGGTACCATCCAGCCCGCGCCGCGGACATTCAGGATCACGCCCTTGCCGACCTTTCGACGGACCGTGAGGATCAGGGCGTCCACCGCGTTGCTCTCGACCTCCTCGCCCCACCCGTAGATGCGTTCCTCGATCTGCGCACGAGAGAGGATGCGCCCCGGTCGCTCCATCAGGGCGTGCATGAGGGCGTATTCGCGCGCCGACAGGACCGCGACGGTCCCGGCGTGGGACAGGACGTGGCTTTCCGTGTCGAGTTCGGTCTCGGCGGCCACGAGCCGCGCGCTCGCCCGCCCGGCCCGACGGCGCAGGATGGCCCGCATCCTGGCGAGCAGCTCGCGCATCTCGAACGGCTTGACCAGGTAATCGTCCGCCCCGAGGTCGAGGCCTGCGACGCGGCTTTCGAGGCCGTCCCGCGCCGTGATGATGAGCACCGACGTGTCGATCCCGGCCGCCCGGGCGGATCGAAGCACCCGAAGTCCGTCCCCGCCCGGCAGGCCGAGGTCGAGCAGCGCGAGCGCGTGGCTGCCGTTGAGCAGGGCCGTCTCGGCCTCGCCGCCGTCGCGGACCCAATCGACGGAATAGCCCTCGGCCGAGAGGCCGTTCGACAGCCCTTCGCCGATCATCCGGTCGTCCTCGATCAACAGCACGCGCATCGGTCGGTCCGTCCGGTTTCGAGCCCTCGCCCTGGACTGCGCCGCGACGCATCCCTTCCCGCCGGCTTCATCCTCGATAGGCGACGAGCACGGCCCCGGCGGCGATGAGGGCGACGCCGAGCCAATTCGGTGGAGATAGACGTTCGCCGAGGAAGACGACCCCGAAGACGGCCACCAGCACGACGCTGAGCTTGTCGACCGGGGCCACGCGGCTGGCCTCGCCGAGCTTGAGGGCGCGGAAGTAGCAGATCCATGAGCCGCCGGTGGCGAGGCCCGAGAGCACCAGGAACACGTAGGTCCTGGCCGAGACCGACCCGACCGGTACCCACTGGCCCGTGCCGACCAGGATGGCGCCGAGGGCGCAGAGTATGACGACCGTGCGGATGAAGGTGGCGAAGTCGGAATTGACGTTCTCGATGCCGACCTTGGCGAAGATCGCGGTCAACGCCGCGAAGGCGGCAGAAAGCAGCGCCCACAGCTGCCAGGATCCGAGCAACGTCCTCATGCCGTGTTCCCCTCGATGCGGACCTGCCGCGACGCAATCCTCACGGCCCCCGACAGACCATCGGATGAGGGATGTCCGGCACCCGACGCCCCCCCCTGAGCGTCGCCGTTCCAACGCTCGCCGTGTGGTTCCTAATTCGCCCTGGACGGCCATTGCCGATGCAGGTCGTCGATGACGAAAGCATGCTCGTGCCGGCCCTGACCGATCCCCCGCACGTGGGGGTGGGACGGGTCGAGGTCCGCGTGGGCATGTGCGACGACGTCCGGGTCGGATGCAGGCCAAAGCATGGCCGCCGCCGCGACGCCCGCGACGGTCAGGGCGCCGAGTGCCGCCAGGGTCGCGGGCATCCCGACGGCAGCGCCGAGGCAGCCCGCCAGCGGGTAAGTGAGGAGCCACGACGCGTGCGAGAGCGCGAACTGGGCGGCGGAGTAGCCGATCCCAAGGACGAGCCAGGTCCCGAGCAGTACGGGCCAGCCGATGGCCCCGCACCAGGTCAGGGCAGCGACCCCGACGAGGACGACTCCGAGGAAGGCCGCGGACGGCAGCATCACACCCCTGTCGGACAGGCGGTCCAGGACCCGCGGTAGGACCAGGGCGGCGGCCATCGAGCCCGCGCCGAAGGGTCCAAGGGCAAGGGCGACGTCGTGCTGGGGGCGTCCGAGCAGGGCCTGGACGATTACCACGGTATTGACGATGACCATGGCGCCGGCCGCCGCGACGGCGAAATTCAGGGCGAGCAACCCGCGCAGGCGCGGTGTCGCCAGGAAGATCCGCCATGCCCAGTTGGCACTCGATACGGAGACGCCTAAGCCTCAGTGACGGGCCGGGCACCGAGCACAGAAAAGGCGACAGGCGCGTCAGGTCCGCGGGACCTCTGCTCTCCGTCACCAACACTCGATAACTGATAAATGGTCTCATCGGATTTCAACCAAGAGATCTACGCAAATCTTGGACGAATGCCTTCGCGAGCGCCGGCGCCTCGGCCACCACCTCTTCGTAGAACTTGGTCCCCACGGGGCCTGCCTGGGAATAATCCGGGGGCAACTCACCGATTGTCGCCGCGATCTCTGCGAAAACCTCTTCCCGTTCAGGTGCTGAAAGTTTTTGCATGAGAAGGGTCATCATGGCGATGGTCGATGTTCTCACAACCGCAAGCATCGCCGTTGTCGTCACGGCAAAATGGTGCGTTTGTAGATCATTCATTGAAAACACCTTGCATAGTCAAGCATCATTACTCAGGCATCACTTCCTGAGGTGCTTGAAGTATTGGAGAAACAATACGGCCAGAGGCAATCCGATACAGATCGCTATCATCATTCGATCCGCGGCTTTGCGGACGTATGGCCTGACCCGTCGCTTGCGCCGAGGATTTGGCGCCCACTCGGTCTGCAGCCGCGCCGATTTCTTACTCATGCCGGATGCTCGCCGTCACACGGGCAGGCGCGCGGCCTCGGCCGAAAGCGCCTCGTCCTCGACCTGGACGGTGACGTGCTCGATGCCGTGTCGCTCCTTCACCAGACGCCGGACCGCGCGGATGAGGTCGGGTCCGGCGGCGACGTCGTCCATGACCACGTGGCCGCTCATCGCGTCGAAGCCGGAGGTCAGCGTCCAGGCATGAAGGTCGTAGGCGCGCCGCACGCCAGGCATCGCCTCGATCTCCGTTCGTAGCGCGGCAAGATCGACACCCAGAGGCGTTCCCTCCAGCAGGATGTGAAGCGCCTCGCTCAACAGGCGCCAGGTGCGCGGCACGATGAACAGGCCGATGCCGGCGCCGACCAGCGGATCGACCCATCGCCAGCCCGTCGCCATCACCACGAGGGCCGCAGCGATGACGCCGACCGAACCCAGCATGTCGGAGAAGACCTCGAAGTAGGCGCCCTTGACGTTGAGGCTTTCCGACGATCCGCCCGCGAGGAGCCTCATGCTGGCGAGGTTCACCCCGAGGCCGACGAACGCGACCAGCATCATCGGCCAGCCGAGGATCTCGGTCGGCTCGAAGAAGCGCCGGTAGGCCTCGTACAGGATGTAGGCCGTCACCCCGAGCAGCACGACGGCGTTGGCGAGGGCCGCCAGGATCTCGAAGCGCATGTAGCCGAAGCTCTTGCCCGGCGACGGCGCCTTGGCCGCGTAGTGGATGGCGAGCAGCGACAGCGCGAGGCCGCCGGCATCCGTGACCATGTGGGCGGCATCGGCCAGCAGCGCGAGGCTGCCGGTGAGCAGGCCGCCGACGACCTCCGCGGCCATGTAGGTCAGCGTCAGGGCGAGCGCCCAGGCTAGGCGCCCCTTGTTCCTGCCCGCCGCCGAGCCCGCGGGTATGCCGCCGCCGTGCGAATGCCCGTGGCCGCCGCCGTGCGCGTGTCCGTGTCCCATGTCGCTCCCAGTCTTTCGTTGCCGTCCCGGACCGGCCGCCTCAGGGGCCGGAGGAGCCGATGAGCTCGGCCACGTGCGCGCCGGCGGGGTGTCCGGTCGCGGCGAGGTGGGCGGCCGAGCAGGCCGCGTAGCCGGGACCGAACGCCGCCATGACGAGCTCGTGCCGCCCGTCCGGAGCCTCGCGGCTGGCCAGGAGAGCCCGACCGCCGGGCCAGAGCTCGGAATCGGCCGATGGCCCCGGTGTCGGCTCGCCGTAGCGGCGCACCCCTTCGTCGTGGATGGCGCGGCGCACGCGCGCGAGTTCCTCGCCCGCCAGGGGGAGCCCCACCCAGACGACCTCCTGCAGACCCTCCTCGCGGCAGACCACCAGCACGACCTCGGCCGTTGCCGACCCGACGGCCGGCCGCCAGCCACGCGGGTAGTACAGCGCGGTCAGGTTGGCCTCGCGGTCGGCCTTGAGCGGGCGCGGCACGTCGGCGACGGGCCCCCACGCGAGGCCGAACGGAGCCTCGCCGACGCCTCCGTCCGCGCCCGGAGCCGCACCCGTCAGCGCGAGGAAGGCGAAAGGAGCCGCCAACCAGGTTGGGACGCGTCGCATCTCGTCTACTCCGCCGCCTTGAGGTGTCGTGGCCCCGGCTCCCGCGGCCGCTCCGCGACCTTCGGGACGACAACCTTGCCGAACCGGGCGTACAGGGCCGGCAGCACGATCAGGGTCAGCAGGGTGGCGCTGATCAGGCCACCGATGACCACGGTGGCGAGCGGCCGCTGGATCTCGGCGCCGGTCTCGGTGGCGATGGCCATGGGCACGAAGCCGAGCGAGGCGACCAGCGCCGTCATCGCCACCGGCCGCAACCGGGTCATGGCGCCCTCCAGGATGGCCTCGCGCTTCGGCCGGCCCTCCGCCACGAGCTGCTTGATGAAGGTCAGCATGACGAGGCCGTTGAGGACCGCAACGCCCGAGAGCGCGATGAACCCGACCGCCGCCGGTACCGAGACCGGCATGCCGCGCAGCCAAAGCGCGAAGATGCCCCCGGTGAGGGCAAGCGGCACCGCGCTGAACACCAGCAGCGCGTCCCGCGGCGAGCCCAGGGCCGAGTACAGCAACAGGAAGATCAGGAAGAAGCAGACCGGTACCACCACCATCAGCCGCCGCTTGGCCGAGGCGAGGTTCTCGAACTGCCCGCCCCAGGTGAGGTAGGAACCTGGCGGCAGCTGCACCTGGCTTCCAACCTTCGCCTGCGCCTCCGCGACGAGCGAGCCGATGTCCCGCCCGCGCACGTTGGCCGTGACCACGACCCGCCGCTTGCCGTTCTCGCGCGAGATCTGGTTCGGTCCCTCGGTGACCGAAAAGCTCGCCACCTGCTTGAGCAGGACCGAGCTCGCCCGGCCGTTCGGGCCCGCCGGCAGCGGCACCGGGATGTTCTCCAGGGCCTCCCGGTCCTCGCGGACCTTGTCGGTCAGGCGCACGACGATGGGGAAGCGACGGTCGCCCTCGAACACGACGCCGGCGTCCCGTCCCCCGATGGCCGCGCCGATGACCTCCTGGATCGCCCCGGTGCTCAGGCCGTAGCGCGCCGCCTCGGCCTTGTTGATCTTGATCTCCAGGAACGGCAGGCCCGCCGTCTGCTCGACCTTGACGTCCTCGGCGCCGTCGATGCCCTTCAGGACCGCCGCGACCTGGTTGGCCGCCTTCAGCATCGGCTCGAACTCGTCGCCGAACACCTTCACGGCGAGGTCGCCCCGGGTGCCGGCGAGCAGCTCGTTGAAGCGCAGCTGGATCGGCTGGGAGAACTCGTAGACGTTGCCGGCGAGCGCCCCGACCGCCTTCTCGATCTGCTCCTGCAACTCGGCCTTGGACAGGCTCGGCTCGGGCCACTCCTCCTGGGGTTTCAGGATGACGAAGGTGTCTGAGGAGTTCGGCGGCATCGGGTCGGAGGCGACCTCGGCGGTGCCGGTCTTCGAGAAGACGTAGGCCACCTGCGGGAATTTCGAGACCACCTTCTCGACCTTGAGCTGCATCGCCTGCGACTGGGTGAGGGAGGTCGATGGGATTCGGGTGGCGTTGAGGGCGATGCTCTTCTCGTCGAGCTGCGGGATGAACTCGGTCCCGAGGCGGGTGAACAGGATGCCCGCCCCGACGAGCAGCAGGAGCGCCGCGCCGACGAAGACGAACGGCGCCCGGACCGCCGCGCCGAGCACCGGGCGGTAAGCGGCCTTGAGCGCCCGGATGATGAGGTTGTCCTTCTCCGTGACCTTGCCGGTGATGACGATGGCGATGAGCGCCGGCACGAAGGTCAGCGACAGCACGAAGGCCGCCACGAGCGCGATGATCACGGTCAGCGCCATCGGCTCGAACATCTTGCCCTCGACCCCCGTGAAGGTCAGGAGCGGGACGTAGACCAAGATGATGATCGCCTGCCCGTAGAGCGACGGCTTGATCATCTCCTCGGCTGAGGCGCGGACCGTCTGGAGGCGCTCCTCGGTGTCGAGCCCCCTGCCCAGCTCCTGCTGCTTCTCTGCGAGGTGGCGCAGGGCGTTCTCGGTGATGATCACCGCCCCGTCGACGATCAGCCCGAAATCGAGGGCGCCGAGGCTCATCAAGTTGGCCGAGATCTTCGCCTCGACCATGCCGGTCATGGTCATCAGCATGGCGACCGGGATGACCAGGGCCGTGATGATGGCGGCCCGGATGTTGCCGAGCAGCAGGAACAGGATGACGATGACGAGAGCCGCGCCCTCGGACAGGTTCTTCACCACCGTCTTCACGGTCGCCTCGACGAGCCGGGTCCGGTCGAGGACGGTCTGGACCTCGACGCCGGGCGGCAGGCTCTTGCGGATCTGTTCCATGCGCGCGTCGACCGCGGCAGCCACCGTGCGGCTGTTCTCGCCGATCAGCATCAGGGCGGTGCCGACGACGACCTCCTGGCCGTCCTCGCTGCCCGAGCCCGTGCGCAGGTCGCGCCCGATGCGGACCTCGGCGATGTCCTTGATCCGCACCGGCACGCCGCCCCGGGTGGCGACGACCACGTCGCCGATCTCGTCCATGCTCTCCAGGCGGCCGGCGGCGCGCACGACGTAGCCCTCGCCGTTGTCCTCCAGGTAGCGGGCGCCCTGGTTGGCGTTGTTGGCCTCCAGCGCCCGGGCGACGTCCGAGAAGGACAGGTCGAGGGACGCGAGCCGCGTCGGGTCGGGCTGGACGTGGTACTGCTTCTCGAAGCCGCCGATGCCGTCGACCCCGGCCACGCCGGACACGGTCTTGACTAGGGGGCGGATGATCCAGTCCTGGACGGTGCGCAGGTAGGCGGTCTGCTCCAGCTCGGTCTTCAGGCGCTGGCCCTCGGGGGTCAGGTAGCTGCCATCGGGCTGCCAGCCGGGCTTGCCCGCCTTCGAGACCGTGCGCTCGCCGGGCTTCGCGTAATGGATCGACCACATGTAGATCTCGCCCAGCCCGGTCGAGATCGGCCCCATGCTGGGCTCGGTGCCGGGCGGCAGGTCCCGCCTCACCTGCGCGAGGCGCTCGGCGACCTGCTGGCGGGCGAAGTAGATGTCGAGCTTCTCCGCGAAGACCGCGGTGACCTGCGAGAAGCCGTTGCGCGAGAGCGAGCGGGTGTATTCGAGCCCCTTGATGCCCGCGAGCGCGGTCTCGACCGGGTAGGTGACCTGCTTCTCGATGTCGACGGGCGAGAGCGACGGCGCCGTCGTGTTGATCTGCACCTGGTTGTTGGTGATGTCGGGCACCGCGTCTATCGGCAGCTTGGTGACCGAGTAGCCGCCGAAGCCGGCGGCCAGCAGCGACAGGAGCAGAACCAGCCAGCGCTGGTGCACGGAGAAGTCGAGGATGCGGCTGATCATGTCGGGCTTCCTCAATGGTCGTGGTCGGCTTCGCTCTTCCCGAGCTCGGCCTTGAGGAGGAAGGTGTTGGCCACCGCGATGGTCTCGCCGGGCTTGAGGCCCGAGACGACCTCGAAGCCGTCGTCGTCGGAGCGCCCGAGCTCGACCTCGCGCTTTTCGAAGCCCTCGTCCGTGCGCACGAAGACGACGCGCTTGCCCTCGACGGTCTGGAGCGCCGACTTGGCGACCCGCACCGGCACTTGGTCCGTCGCGGTCTCGACCTCGGCGGTGACGTAGGTGCCGGGCCTCCAGGCCATGTCCTTGTTGGGCAGCGAGACCACGACCCGGGCGGACCGGGTGTCGGCGTTCAGCAGCGGGCTGACGAACACCACCTTGCCCTGCTCGCTGCGGCCGCCGCGGTTCACGGTGACCCGCGCGCCCTCCCGGACCTCGGCGAGGTCGGAGGTGGGGACCGCGAGCTCGATCCAGACGGTCGAGAGGTCGGCGACGGTGTAGACGTCGGCAGGGTCGCCCTCCTTGCCCACCGCCGTGCCGACATCGACCTTGCGCTCCACGATGCGGCCGGCGATGGGCGCCCGCAGCTCGTACTGGCGCAGCGTCGAGGCGTTCGGCGTCGCCTCGTCGCGTTTCTGCGCGGCGGCGACCTCGGCGGCGTTCAGGCCCAGCGCCGAGAGCTTCTGGCGGGCGAGGTCGACGCGCAGCTGGTTCTCCTGGAACACGGCCTTGGCGTTGTCGAACGCCGCCTGGGATGCCGCCGCCGACGCCAAGAGTTTCTGCTGGCGCTCGAAGTTGATCTTCTGGAGGTCGGACTGGACCATCGCGGTGAGGTACTCGCTCTTGGCGTCGGCGACTTCCCGGCTGTCGAGGAGGGCGACCACCTCGCCCTTCCTGACGTCGTCGCCCAGGCGCTTGCGCATCTCGGACACCGTGCCGACGACGCGGGCGGGGACGCGGGCGATCCGGTCGGTATCGGGCGTGATGGTGCCGGGCACCAGGACGTGTCGCGAGAGCGTCCCGCCCTCGGCCTTGGCGACGCCGATGTCCTGCCCCTCGACCTGCTCGGCCGTCATCTTGACGTGGCCTTCCTCGCCCTCCGCCTCGGAATGCTCGTGCTCGCCGTGAGCGTGGGCTCCCTCGGCCTTCGGCGCGGCGGCCTTGCCGTGGTCGTGGCCGTCGCCTTCGGCATGGTCGGCCTCGTCCTTCGGCGCCTTCCCGCCAGGGGGCGGGCCGGCGGCGAAGGTGAGGATGGCCGGCGGCAGCCCGGCCGATGTCAGGAGGCCGCGGACGAACGCGGATATGGCGGGGACGGCGGCGCCGACGACGATGCCGGCGGCCACGAGGACCGCGGTGATGAGGATGCGCATGAGACCTGCTCGGCCGGGATCGGGCGCCGTTCGGACGGACGCGGCAGTCCCGCTTCTGTGGCGTGAGGAGTGGCCCGGAGCGCGGGCTCCGGGTTCGGGACGCGCCTCTGCGGCGTCACCTCAGGCGCGGGGGGGCCTCGGCAGGCGGTCCGGCGAGACGGAGGAAACCGTCTGGCTCAAATGCGCATAGGCCAGCCGGGCGACCCCGAAGACCGGCTCCGAGAAGTCCGCCACGGCGGGTGCCGCCTGGTGGCAGCCACAATGGAGGTGGCAGGCCATGCCGGGGTCGGTCGCGCCGGTGTCGGGCGCGGCCTCAATGCTCGCGATCTCCGTGACGTGCCTGCCGCCGCCATCGTGGTACGCGACGTCGGCGGCGAGGCCGGCGGCGGGCGCGACGAGGGACAGGGCGAGGGCGAGCGCGAGCAGGCGTGCGGCGAACGCCCACCATCCCCGTGCCGCCCACCTGCGGCTATGCCCGCGTCCTGAACCCATCTCCGGCCTTATGCGCGATTTATCCCGGATCGGACAAGGCATCGTCCTGGCCTCTTGAACCCGGTCTGAACAGATTTTGTGGCCGCCATGCAAGGTCAGCCGCGGTCACGACGCGAAAGCGGCCAAGCCGTTTCTCGCTCGGCCGAGACGAATACCGGGCGAGGAAAATCCGGGAACGGTTTCGCGGGGGGCCGCATTCCCGGCCGACCGCGAAACATGGAGATCCTTGGATGAAGATCATGTTCGCCGCCGCCGCCGCGGCCGCCCTGGCCCTCGCGCCGGTCGGTGCGCTCGCCCAGCACGTGGACGTCGGCCCCGGCGGAGTCGGGGTTCACGGCGACGGCCACCGCCGCGATGTCGACCATACGCACACCACCGTCGAGGAGAACCATCGCGACCGGCCGGTCGTGCACGAACATCATGACGACCATCACGAGAAGACCGTCGTGGAAGAGCACCGCCACTGAGCGGCTGACATCGCGACGGGGCCGGGCCGGGGGCAGCGACGTCCGGCCCGGCCCCTCGCATTTCGAGGACGTCGGCGAACCTGGGGTGACGGCTTCCTGAACGACGGTCTCAGAACCTGTTCAACGGCCGCCGCGCAAACCGCCGCAATAGGAATCCCCGGAGGAGACAGCGATGCGACGGCACCTAGCAGGCTTGATGGCGGCGGCCATCCTCCTCGCGCCGGCCGCGGCCTCGGCCCAGTATTACGAGCGCGGCTACGGCTACGGCGAGCGGCGGCCGCACGACCATGTCGATGTCTACCGCCACGGCAACCATGACGACGTCGTGGTCCGGCACCATCACCCGCGCCGCGAGGATTACGGGCCGGGCCGGTTCGAGCGGCACCATCACCATCACGACTTCGACGACTGAGGTCGCCGCCTGGCGTCGAGAAGAGGTCGCCCGCACCGGCTCGCGCCGGTGCGGGCGCATCACGACGCGCGAGGGGTCGGCGCATCGTGAACGACGTGCCGAGCAGGCTCGGCGAGCGCGTAGCCGATCACCGCGGCCAGGAGCGCGAAGACGACGAGCAGGGGCAGCATCCGCATGTCCGCGCCTCCCGCCCCCGCGGCCTGCCCGGCGAGCTCACTTCTTGCCGGGCTTGTCGTGGCTGTGCCCGTGGGCATGCCCGTCGTTGTCCGAATGCGCCGGCTTGCCGTCGGGCCGCTTCTCACGGGCCTCGCTGACGCGCGGGTCGTCGCGATGGGCCGGGCCGCCCGACACGCCACCGGTGTTCGGGACGGCGCGCTCGGGGTTCGAGGCATTGCCGTGGCTGTCCACGGCGAAGGCGGACCCCGTGGCCGCGGCCAGCATCCCGGCGGCGAGGACGGCGGCGAGCGTGCGCTTCATCTGTCGGTCTCCTGTTCGGCGCCGACCGCGTCGGCCGCTTCGAAGTCCGAGATAGCCAAGCCGTTTGTCTCCGGGACGCCGCGTTCGTGACGAAGTGTGTCAGCCGCCGCGCCCAGCCCGGGGCACGCGGATCTCGGCCCGCAATCCGCCCTCCGGCCTCGTGGTCAGGATGAGCGTGCCTCCCTCCGCTTCCACGGCCCGCCGCGCGATGGTCAGGCCGAGTCCGGTCCCGCCGGTGTTTCGGTTGCGCGACCCCTCCAGGCGGGTGAAGGGCTCGAAGGCGCAGGCGACGTCGCATGCCGGGATGCCGGGCCCGTCGTCGTCGATGCGCAAGACCAGCGCTGTCTCTTCGGCCGCCAGGGCGATGCGCACCCGCGCGCCGTAGCGCACGCCGTTGTCCACGAGGTTCTCCAGCGCCCGCCGGAAGGCGACTGGGCGCACCGTCGCCAGGGCCCGGCCGGGTCCTCCGTATGCGACCGCCCGGCCGGCATCCGCGGAGGCGTCGGCGACCCCCATCAAAATGCTCGCGACGTTGGTGACCTGCCGCGGCTCCGGGTCGGCGTCGCCCCCCAGGTAGGCCAGCGTCGCGTCGACCATCGCCTGCATGTCGTCGAGGTCGGAGGCCATGGCGCGGCGCCCGGCCGGGTCCTCGACGTGGTCGAGGCGCAGGCGGAGCCGGGTGATGGGCGTTCGCAGGTCGTGGGACACGGCGGCGAGCGCCTGCGTCCGCTCGCCGACCAGCCGGTGGATGCGCTCCTGCATCGCGTTGAGGGCACGGCCGATCCCTCGGGTCTCGTCGGGACCAATCTCGGGAACCCGGACGGGGGCGCCGTGGCCGATCCGTCCGGTGGCCCGGGTCAGCTCCCGCAAGGGGCCGGCGATCCGATGCATCAGGACGACCGCGGCCACCCCGACGAGGATGGCCATGGCGGTGGCGAGCGAGGCCCAGGGCGCGACGGGGACGAGGCTCGGGGCGTGCGCGGACCGGAAGGTCAGCGCGCTCCCGTCCGGAAGCGGGATGATCCCGCGCAGGTCCTGCCGGTGGAGCGGCTCGTCCGGCGCCTCCAGGTTCAGGGCGAGCCCCGCCCCGAGGACCGGTTCGAGGGCGAGGAGGCGGTCGCGCAGGTCCCGGAGCGCGGGATCGGTCGCCCCCGGGGGGCGAGCCGGCGCTGGGGCGTCCCAGCCGATCTCGAAATGGTTCGACGAGAGGGCCTCGGCCTCGTCAGCCCGCTCCTCCGGCGGGCGCCGCGACACGGCCTCGCGCGCGATGACGAGTTGGCGGGCGACCTCGGTGGCGAAGGCCTCGTCGGCGGCGGCCGCCGCCGAGAGGCGGTAGATCGCCAGCGCGCCGCCATGGACGAGGAGCACGGCCAGGAGCAGGACGACGACGGTGCGCCCCTCCAGGCTGCGGGCGAGGCCGAGGACGCCCCTCATGCCCGCTCGACCTTGGCGGCCAGCATGTAGCCGGTGCCCCGCACCGTCTTGATGACGGCGGCCGTCCCCGCGGGCGGTTCGAGCTTGCGCCGCAGCCGGCTGACCAGGGTGTCGACGCTGCGGTCCGACGGCGCGGAGAGGCGCCCGCGGCCCATCTCCAGGATCTGCTCGCGGCCGAGCACCCGGCCCGGGTGTTCCAGGAACACCAGCAGCAGGTCGTGCTCGGCGCCCGACAGGTCGACGGCGGCGCCTTCGGGATCGGTCAGGGCGCGGCTGCGCAGGTCGAGCCGCCAGCCGGCGAAGGCGAGGGATTCCGGCCGCGACGCCGCGCTCGGCACCGGCGCGAGCGCCGACCGGCGGAGCACCGCCCGGATCCGGGCGAGGAGTTCTGGGCGCCCGAACGGCTTGGCGACGTAGTCGTCGGCGCCCAGTTCCAGGCCGAGCACCCGGTCCGCCTCCTCGTTGCGGGCGCTCAGCATGATGACCGGGACGGTGCCCTTCGCCCGCAGGGCCCTGAGCAGGTCGAACCCGGACGCGCCCGGCAGCATGACGTCGAGGAGGACGAGGTCAACCGGCGTGTCGGGCAGGAGCGACCACATCTCGGCGCCGCCGCGGCAGCCCGTGACCCGGAAGCCGCTCTCCCGCAGGATGCGGCCGACGAGCACGCGCATGCCGTCGTCGTCCTCGACGAGCAGGATGTGGGCCTCGTCCGGGAGGGACCTGGTTTCGCCCGCGGCAAGCATTCCGGATACAGCCTAGCCGATCATCCCGTCGAGCAGGAGCAGCAGCAGGAAGCCCGCGAAGAACATCGCCGTCACCCAGGGGCGGTCCTCGGTCTCGTGCGCCTCGATGAGGAGTTCCTCGGTCACGAGGTACAGCAAGGCGATCAGGCCGAAGGAGAGGAAGCCGGCCTGGACGGCGGCGGGCAGCGAGCCGACGGGCCCGCCGAGCAGGGCTCCGAGCGGGAGCAGCAGCACGAGGGCGGCCGTCAGGCCGACCACCTTGCCCTTCGACGCGCCGCCCTCGCCGAGTTCGTTCGCCACGGTTAGTCCCAGGAACAGCACCTCGATGGTCAGCGCGACGGTGAGCAGGATGCCGGCCTTCGCCCCGGCCGCGAAGGCGATGCCGAGGACGAGGCCGTCCACCAGGATGTCGATGCCGGTGACCGACATCAGCCCGGCCGGCCCCTTCACCCGCTTCTCCAGGATACGGACGAGGAGCATCGCGGCGACGCCGAGCGCGCCCCCGACCAGCATGGCCCAGGGCGATCCGGCATGCTTGACGTCGGGCAGGATCTCGCCCGCGGCCGCCGCGAAGACGACGCCCGCGGCGAAGTGCTGGATGGCGCTGACCAGGACGGGGCCCGGCCGCAGGTTGACCGCCACCGCCGCGCCGACGACGGCGGCCGCGGCGGGGATCAGGGTATAGGACCAGGCTTGCATGCCGCGCTCAGACCACGTGGTCCGGAGCCAGGGCGCAGGCGGTGGCCTCGCTCGTCTCCACCTGGAGGGTCGTGTGGCCGATGCCGAACCGCTCCCTGATGCCGGTGGCCGCCGCCATCAGGAAGGCGTCGTCGGGACGGCCGCCGGGCATGAGGAGGTGCGCCGTGAGGCAGGTGTCCGTGGTGCTCATCGCCCAGATGTGCAGGTCGTGCAGGGCCGCGACGCCGGGCAGCCCTTCGAGGTGGCGGCGTACGGCGACCGGGTCGATGCCCGGCGGGACGGCGGCGAGGGACAGCGTAAGACTGTCTCGCAGGAGCCCCCACGTGCTCCAGACGATGACGGCCACGATGGCGAGGCTCACCACCGGATCGAGCCACGTCCATCCGGTGTAGAGGATGACGAGGCCGGCGATGACCACCCCGGCCGAGACGGCGGCGTCGGCCGCCATGTGCAGGAACGCCCCGCGGATGTTGATGTCGCCCTTGGCCCCGGAGGCGAACAGCCACGCGGTGATGCCGTTCACCAGGATGCCGATTGCGGCCACGACCATCACGGTCTTGCCTGCGACCGGGACGGGCTCACCGAACCTCTGGATCGCCTCCCACGCGATGGCGCCGACGGCGACCAGCAGGAACACGGCGTTGAAAAGGGCCGCCAGGATCGACGAGGCCTTCATCCCATAGGTAAACCGCGCGCTCGGGGCCCGCCTGGCCAGCACCGTCGCGATCCAGGCCACGATGAGGCCGAGCACGTCCGAGAGGTTGTGGCCGGCATCGGCGAGCAGGGCCACCGAGTTCGCCAGGACCCCGTAGGTCGCCTCGACGGCCACGAAGCCGACGTTGAGCGCGATGCCGATGGCGAATGCCGTCCCGAAGCTTGCGGGGGCATGGCTGTGCCCTGGCCCATGGGAATGCCCGGCATGGTCGTGACCCGCCTCGCCGTCGTGGTCATGCGATCCGTGATCATGTCCTGCGCGTGCGTCGTGTGATGTCATGGTCGTCCCTGTATCCGTCTTGGTCTGTACGCGGATCGGTGCGCGCCTTATCCGGACGCCGCGGTTCGCGTCGTGACGGCGCCTTCGCGATACTCCGCCCCGGCCTGCCGCAGGATCTGCACCGACGAGGTCAGGAAGATGCCGGCCATCACCGCCGCGACGGCGAGGTCGGGCCAGGCCGACGCGGAACCCCAGACACCGAGCGCAGCCACCATCACCACGACGTTGCCGATGGCGTCGTTGCGCGAGCACAGCCAGACCGAGCGCACGTTGGCGTCGCCGTCCTTGTAGGGGCGCAGCAGCAGTACCGAGCCGAGGTTGGCTGCCAGGGCCATCAGCCCGATGACGCCCATGACCTCGGCCTTGGGCACCCCGAGCACCAGGACGTGGTAGGCAGTCGAGCCAAAGACCCAGACTGCCATCACGCTGAGGGACAGCCCCTTGGCGAGCGCCGCCGTGGCCCGAGCCCTGAGGGACGCTCCGATGACCGCGAGGCTCAGGCCGTAGGTGACCGTGTCGCCCAGGAAGTCGAGGGCGTCGGCCTGGAGCGCCTGCGAGCCGGCAAGGTGCCCGGCGGCCATCTCGGTCAGGAACATGGCGCCGTTGACGGCGATGACCGTCCACAGCACGCGCTTGTAGCGCGGGTCGACCCCGTCGAAGACGGGCACGCCCCCAGAGCAGCCGCAGGCATCCCCCGTGCCGCAATCGCCCCCCGCGACGAGCTGCGGCGGCGCCGCCGGATGCGCACGTTCCGCCCTCGATGCCTGACAGCCAACGGTCGAGCCGCAGCACTCCTTGGCCATGACGCCTCCTTTCCAAGTCGTGGACGACTGCCTACTTCCTCCAGCGACTAGAGGAGCAAGCGGAAAAATGGAGCTGTCGATAGGCGAGCTGTCGCGGCGTACCGGCGTGCTCGCCACGACCATCCGCTACTACGAGACGGCCGACTTGATGCCGCCGCCGCCGCGGACGGAAGGCGGCCGCCGCCGCTATGGGCGGGCTGACATCGAGCGCCTGGCCTTCATCCGCCACGCGCGCGAGCTCGGCTTCGAGGTGGACGCCATCCGTGAGTTACTGGCGCTGGCCGCCCAGCCCGACCGCTCCTGCGCCGAGGTCGACAAGATCGCCCGGCGTCACATGGCCGAGGTCGAGCGCCGCATCGAGCGGCTCATGGCCCTGAAGGGCGAGCTCGCCCGCATGACCGACGCGTGCGGCCAAGGCCGGGTCGGCGAGTGCCGTGTCATCGAGGTCCTCTCGGACCATGCCTGCTGCGAGGATGAGGGCCACCGCGCTACCCGGAGCCGGCGTCCCACAAGGCCGGAAGCGAAGCAGGGAGCCCGGCCCCGGAGCGCATCGTCGTCGACATTCGATCAGGAAGACGACATGATATTTCGGGAGGGCCGGGCTCAGCCGTGATTGGGACTTCCGAACATTCGAGGTTTGAAGCAACCGAATGCCAGGACCGCTTCCTGTAACCGCTCTGGTTCGCGGCCGGAGCGGACCGACGGTGGGGGCCTCTGGGTCTACCGAGGATGCAGGCGTCGGATGGGTGCTCCGAAGCTCACTCGGCGGGGTCGATCATATCGAGCACCGGGCATCCAGGAGCCGCCCCACCGGGGCACTGCTCGATGGTTTCGGCCAGGAGACGTTCGAGCCTTGACAGGTCCGCGATCTTCGCACGCACCCGGTCAAGGTGGTGCCTCGCGATCCCCTGTCCCTCGCGGCAGGTTGCCTTACCAGGCCGACGCAGTTCGAGCAGCGCCCGAACCTCGTTCGGCGTGAAGCCAAGTTCGCGTCCGCGACGGATGAAGGCCAGGGTGCGCTCGTGCTCGACGCCGTAGGACCGATGGCCACCCTCGGTGCGCGGGGGCGAAGGGAGTAGGCCGACCTTCTCGAAGTACCGGATGTTCTCGATGTTGACGCCGGTCCGCAGCGACAATTGACCGATGGTCAGGGCCCCGCTTCGCGCCCCCTTAGCCGTACCCATGAAGATCGCCCTTGATCCTGTAGTGGCTACAGGATGCAGGGTAGCCGAGGATCACGATGGATACGAGACATGACCCTCGATCAGACACCGCCTGCCGAACGACCCGTCCACGAACCGGCCGCGGTCAGCGTTGGCAGCATCGCTGCGCTCGGCGCCATCACGGGGCTCGGTGCCCTGGCGGCCTCGTCGTGCTGCGTGCTGCCCATAGTCTTGGGCGGCCTCGGGATCGGTGCTGGGGTCTTCACGGTCCTCGGCGTGCTCGCCTCTCTTCGCACGCCGCTGATGCTCGTCAGCGTCCTGGCGGTCATCGCCGGCTGGTTCTTCTACGCGCGGCGGCGACGGGCTGCTTGCGGGCCGGATGGATCATGCCCAGCTCCGCGTCGGTCATCCGCCCCCCTGGTGCTTCTCAGCCTCGCCACGCTGTTCATCGCCGCCGCTGCGGCCGGGAGCTACTTTGAGCCCGCCCTGATCAAGATGCTACGGACAGCCTGATGAAGCTGATCTCGATCCTGACCTGTCCGCATTGTGGGCACCGGGCTTCGGAAACGATGCCGACCGACGCCTGCCAGTTCTTCTACGAATGCCCTGGCTGCGGCACTCTGCTCCGCCCGAAGAAGGGCGATTGCTGTGTATTCTGCTCGTACGGCGATGTCCCGTGCCCGCCGATCCAGGAAGCTCAGGAACGAAATGAACCGGCGAGCTGCTGCAAGGGCTGAGCAGCCATACTGTTTAGCTCCATCACGCCCACCCGGTGAGCGGCGCTGCGCCAAAACCGAGGTCGGCTTGCGCAAACCCATCCGAACGCCGTGCGGGTCGCCTGATGCAAAGCGTCCCAGTCTGGCGCGCTAAGGACAAAAACACTGCCGGCGCAGCAGCCAGAAACCTGCCCAGAATCGTAGGATTGTGAACGTGGCGCACGCGCGCCCCATGGCAGCCAGCGGCGGCGCGACTATCGACGGATGCCGCGCGTGCACGAACCGCAGCCTGCGCACCTCGTCCTCGGCGTAAACCCGAAGGCCCGACACCGACCGGGTCGGTGTCGGGATCAGGCCCGTCCGCACGTAGTAGCGGATCATCTTGGGCGAGATCCCGCAGGCGCGTGCCACCTCCCCGATCCTCATCGCCCCACTCCTAGTTCCGTCGAGGCACGTCGGCGCACCCGGATGAGTCTGGACGCCGCGACCGACCCGGCCCCGCGACCGCTTCGCTCGGCTCGAACGCCGGCGTGATCCGGAGCGTGCTCGCATCGCCGCCGGCCGAGCCGCGCCGGACGGCCTTAGGGCACGCGACGTCGCCGTGGCCGGAAGCACCGACGGTGGAGCCCCGAGGGCCGCGGTCGCCTTCGCTACCGGGGGCGGCCGCGCCAGGACCTCGTATGGTGCGGGCCCCGGGAGGCGGAGCGGGGGGAGGCCGCGGTCGGGGAACGGCACAGGTTGGGCGCCCGTCGGCTAGGCCGCCTCCCGTGCCGAAACCGACCTCGTGATGCCTGGCTGAACGGCAGCCGGAAGGTCGACGGCCCGCGTGACCTCGGCGAAGCGCGCCGCCGCGTCCGACCAATCCTGGGCGAAATCGAACAGCTCCCTGAGGGCGGGCGCGATCTCCTTGTAGGCCGCGAGCGCCGCCACCAGGGCGCCGAGCGTGAGGCGGCCTTGCACGACGAGATAGCCGCCGATCAGGAAGAAGAAGAACGGCGTGAGGTTGGACGTGTAATTGTACAGGCTCTTGATGCCGCCCTTCATGTCGTTGATGGCGACGCGGAGCCGCTCAAGCTCCTCGACGTGCGCCATGTGGCGCCGCAACGACGAGGCGGATGCATCGCGCTCCGCCGCGGAAGGGGCGAGGCCCGGACGCCCGGCGACCTCGGGCGTGGTGACGAGGGCGCCCAGCGTCCGCGTGGCGAGGACGCGCTGCCGGACCTTCGCGTTCAGACGCCTTTGGAGGCGCGGCAGGACCGTAAGCTGCACCGGCAGCATGATCAGCGCGGCGAAGGCAAGGGCGACGTCCTGGAGCAGGAGGAAGGCGACGCTCGTGACCAGCACGCCCCCCTGCACGATGGGGACCGCGACGAGGCTGCCGCCGAAGTAGCCGATGGGCTCGACTTCCTGGACCGCCACGGCGGAGAGCGTCGTGCGGCGTTCGACCGAGCGCTCCGTCCGCACGCGCCGCAGGACGGCCAGGCGCAGGCGTCGCACGACCCGCTCGTTGACGCGTCCGCGGACCCGGTTCGCCGCGTACTTCAGGAGGCCGTTCACGGTGAGGACGGCGAGGTAGCCGGCGCACAGGGCGAACAGGAGTTCCGTGCGGCCGAGGGGGAGTCCCAGGAACGTCATGCCGGGATGCCCGTCGCCCCGCGCGTCGTCGAGCGTGTGGTTGACGATGTGCTTGGGTATCTCAAGGGTCAGCCATGCGGCCGGCAGCGTGGCGAGAGACAGGAAGACCAAGCGGACCTGGATGCCCGCCGTGGCACCCAGGACGTATGCCTCCAGGCGCCGTCCCGGCCGGAGCGCGAAGCCGCGATGCCGACGGCCACGGGACGGGGCGTCCCGCAGGGCATCGGTGGCTCCCGCCGCGGCGACAGCATCCGCCGTCCGCCGACGGCGGCGCAGCGCGGCGCGGCCGACGAGCCACGCGGTCCACACAGGCGCCACGACGAAGACGAGGAGGGCATCGGCGACGATCCACCAGTGGCCGTGTGGGTAGTCGAGGCCCGTGAGCCTGTGGGCGAGTGCGTGGATGGCTTCGATTGCCGTCACGGGGCGGATCGGTCCGAATGTCCGGGAGGGGAGGGCGCGCTTCGCGGCCCGGCGTGATTGATGGGCTCAGTCGGCATCCGGCGGCTCCGCCTCTCGTGCGTCCACCTCCGACTGGATGCCGTCCCCTGGGTGAGCGCCGTAGCCCTCGTCCCGCGGCGTGGCGCGCGCGCCGCGACCCACGGCCCCCGCCCGCGGTTCGAATCGGACGGTTCGGAACGTCCCGAAGGCGAACTGGCGTCTCGTGCGGATCGAACAGGGTCTGAAGCCCGCCCGTTCGACCGCCTTGAGGGAGGCGGCGTTGTCGGCGTCGACGAAGGCCACCAAGTGTCCCTTGCCCAGTGACCGGGCGCGTTCGGCGATCAGGTACACGGCGGCGGCCATGACGCCCAGGCCGCGGAAGCCCTTCGGCGTGAAGGCGTTCTCCAGCATGGCCTCGTCGGCTGCCAGAACCGGCAGGGCCCCGGACCGACGGACCGCGTCGCCGTAACCCGGGTCGGTGAGCCACTGGACGTGGCACGGGCGGCCCGACCTGACCTCTTCGAGCACGTAGCAGCGGCTCGGCAGGACGCCGTGCGCGGCGGCACGCAATCGCCACTCGACGTCATCGCGTTCGCGTTTCGCCGCCTCGTCGCCGCCGGAGGGGAAGAGGGCCGCGAGGTCGTCCGGCCGGAAGTCGCGCAATCGCACCGGGATTTTGGCGACCGGCGGTTCGATGGCGACCGACAGGTTCCGCCCAAAACCTATCGAGACCCGCCTGGAGTAGGGGCCCAGGGCGATGCGCCGGGCCACCCTGGCGCGCAGCATCGCCAAGCCATCGCCGAGGGAGCCGTCGCCGCGCGCGTGCGGGTAAGGCTTGAACGTCATGCCGAGCCTCCCTCCATTCGCCGCCGGCGCACCAGGGCGGCCATGCGTCGACGCGCACGGGTGACCGGCGCCTTCCGGCGCACCCAGGGGAGCGGCGGGAGCGCCGCCCATTCGGGCCGCATCAGCCGCCCTCCATGATCCGGGCGGTCCGGATCTCGACGGCCCGGACGCGCGCGACGTGCGCGGCCCAGAACCGGTTCGCGAGGAACATGACGGCCGTCGGCGCCGCGCGGGTTTTCGATGCGGATGTCCGCGGGATGCCGGGACCGGCCGTCGCCGCGACCGCCGCGAGCGGCGACCCCATGGCGGCCAGCCGGTCGTGGGCGCGCCGGCAGTAATCGACGGAGTGCGGCGTCATGCGCTCCTCGCCGTGGCCGGCACGATACTTGGCCAGGGCACGGCAGACATCGCCGCCCGCGAGGCTCCAGGCCCGTGCGAGGTAGGCGACGCCGAAGCGGATGTTCGTGGCAGGGTCGAGAAGTTCCGCGGCCGGCCCGCGATGACCGAGCATCGCCGCCGTGGCCGGCCGGACCTGCATCAACCCGAGTTCGCCGACCGTTCCGACCGCCCCGGCGTCGTAGCCGCTCTCGACGAACGCGACCGCCTCGGCGAGCGCGGGCGGGACCCCGCGTGCCGTCGCCTCCCGCATGAGGAGTTCGCCATAGGCGGTGCGACCGCGGGCCTTGGCGTTCCCGGGGGCCGTGGCCGTCGCGGATGGTCCCGTGGTGCCCTCCGCCGCGGCCGCCCCGGCGCCGGCAACGGCGGCGAGGCCGAGGAGGACGCCCAGGGCGCGAGGTGCCGCCGGGCGTGGGACGTTCCGGCCGTATCCCACTACTTGGCTTTCTGGATGCGGGTGACGGCGATCGAACCGTTCACGCGGTCGGCCGAGAACCGCACCCGCTCGCCGGGCCTCAGGCCCTTGAGCATGGCCGGGTCCTGGACCTTGTAGGCCATCGTCATCGCGTCCATCCCGATGTTCGGGATGGTCTCGTGGTCGAGGGTCACCTTGCCCGCGGCGTCGTCGACCTTCTTGACGGTTCCGGCGACGAGCGGGGCGTTCGACGGCGTCGCCTGCGGAGCCGGCTGCGGGGCCGCCTTCTCCGCGGGGGGCGTTTCCGGCTGACCCTGGGCCGGGTCGCCCTTCGCTCGACGGTCCAACGGTCCCTCGCCCGACGGCGTCTGGTTCGGCTGCGGCCGGTAGCCGGCCTCGCGGCTGCGGACCTGCCACTGCTTCAGGGCGTCGATCTTGGCCTGCTGCTCGTCCTGGATCTTCTGCGCGAGCTCGCGCAGCTGCCGGTCTCCGCCGTAGTCGAGCTGCGTCTTGGCCAGGAACAACGTCTCCTCGTAGCTGGCGATCAGCAGCTCCGCGAAGTCCCGGTCCGGGTCGCCGGTCAGCTTCGTGTCCCGGAAACGGTTCGACATCGTTTCGCGCGCCCGCTCCAGGGCTGCGGGCGCGCCCTTGGCGGGCTGCGCGCCGGCGTGCTGCGGGATCGGGCCGACGAGCGCGGCCGCGAGCGCGGTGGACAGGATCAGGCGTCGCATGGTTGCTCCATCTCAGGGCTCCGAAGCCCTCGCGCGGGACCGGGCGGAAGCCGCACGGGGCTTCCCTCCAGGGCGCTACTTCGTCTTCTGGATCTTCGTGACGGTGTACGCGCCGCCGGCCTCCGCGACGTCGAAATCGACCTTGTCGCCGGCCTTCAGATCCTTGAGCATCGCGGGATCCTTGACGGGGTACGCCATCGTCATCGCATCCATGTCGAGCTTCGGGATCGCCGCGTGGTCGAGCGTGACCTTGCCCGCGGCCGGGTCTACCTTCGTCACCGTCCCCTTCACGGACTGCGCCCATGCAGGCGCCGCGATCGCCAGGAAGGCCGCCGAAAGGACGGCGAGCGGGAACTTGCTTCTCATGGTTTCTTCTCCTCAGGTCGATTGAACCGCCACGCCGGCGCCGTTGAGGGGATCGGCGACCGGCGCGGCGGACTTCGGACGGGATCGCTCCCGTTCCGAACGGGTTCGCCTGCCTCGCTCGTGGCGATTCCGGCAGGCCGTCTGGCGCGTTGTGGGCGTCCGCCTAGTGCTCGTGGCCGCCCGCGTTCGAGGCCGTGCGGCGCGTCCGCGGATCGACGACCCGCAGGTCGGTCTGCCGGGCGCGCCGGGCCTTCGGGGTGTCCGGGGCGCGGGCCGGCTCCGGCATCGGCTCGCCGGTCCACTCGTATGCGAGGGTGCCTTCCGGATGCCTGTACCAACCGGGGTCGCGGTAATCGCCGGCCGCCAGTCCCGGACGGACCTTCAGGACCGTGAACATCCCGCCCATCTCGACCGACCCGAACGGGCCCGCGCCGGTCATCATGGGCAGCGTGTTCTCGGGCAGCGGCATCTCCATCTCGGACATCATGCCACCGCCCGTCGAACCCATCGGCATGTAACCTGGGGCGATCTTCTGGATCTGCTTGGCCGTGCTCTTCAGGTTCACGCCGATGTAGGTCCGCACGTTGTGGCCCATGGCGTTCATGGTGTGGTGCGACTTGTGGCAGTGGATCGCCCAGTCGCCCGGGTTGTCGGCGTTGAACTCGATGGCCCGCATCTGCCCGACCGCGACGTCGACCGACACCTCCGGCAACTGATAGTTTTCGTTGATCCAGCCGCCGTCCGTGCCGGTGACCTTGAAGTCGACGCCGTGGACGTGGATCGGGTGGTTGGTCATGGTCAGGTTGCCGAAGCGCATCCGGACCTTGTCGCCCTGGCGCGCGACCATCGGATCGATGCCCGGCCACACCCGGCTGTTGAAGCACCACATGTTCATGTTGAGCATCGTGTTGACCTTGGGCACATAGGACCCGGCCTCGATGTCGTAGGCGTTCAGCAGCCAGACGAAGTCGCGGTCGACCCGCCGCTCGGCGGGGTCGCGCGGATGCACGACGAAGAAGCCCATCATGCCCATCGCCATCTGGACCATCTCGTCCGAGTGCGGGTGGTACATGAAGGTGCCGGAGCGCCGGAGGATGAACTCGTAGACGAACGTCTTGCCCGGCGGGATGCCGGGTTGGGTCAGGCCGGCGACCCCGTCCATGCCGTTGGGCAGCGTCTGCCCGTGCCAGTGCACGGCGGTCGCCTCCGGCAGGCGGTTGGTGACGAAGATGCGGACCTTGTCGCCCTCGACCGCCTCGATGGTCGGTCCCGGCGACTGGCCGTTGTATCCCCAGAGCCGCGCGTTCATGCCGGGCGCCATCTCGCGCACGACCGGCTCGGCGACGAGGTGGAACTCCTTCCAGTCCCCGCGCATGCGCCAGGGCAGCGTCCAGCCGTTGAGCGTGACCACCGGCTGGTAGTCCGGGCCGCTCGTCGGATAGAGCGGCGGCTGCATGGTCGCCTTGTCCATGATCGGGGCCTCCGGCAGGCCCGCGGCCTGCACGCGTCCGCTGATCATGGAGGTGCCGGCGAGGATCAGCCCGCCGGCTCCCAGGATGCCTCTGCGCGATAGATCGGTCATCGTCGCTGTCCTCGTCTCATGTCCCGACCGGATCGCGCCGGTCGCGCTGTCAGCCTCCAGGGGTCGCTGCCGCCAAGGTCGCACCGCCCCCGCCCGCGACCGCATCGACACCCGCACTCTCGCCACCGAAGTTGCCGCCCGAGAAGCCCCCGCCCACAACCGCGGCCTTGAGGTCGGTCGCCGCGATCCAGAAGTCGCGCTGCGCCTCGATCGCCTGGATGTTGCTCAGGATCCGAGCCCGGGCATCGACGATCAGCGTCGTCACGTCGATGAGCATGCCGCTGTACTGGAGCAGCGCCTGGTCCTGGATCGTCTTGCGCAGGGGCAGGACGCTGCCCTGGTAGTGCCTGGTGATGTCGTACTGCCCGCGGTAGCGCTGATACGCCTCGCGCACCTCCGAGCGAGCGTTGACGGCGCGCTCGGCCAAGCGGTGGGCCGCCCCCAGATAGGCCTCCTTGGCGCCCCGGATCGCCGTCGTGCCGAAGTCGTAGATGGGGATCGTTAGGTCCGCCGAAAACCCGTTCAGGCTGCTCTTATCGACCTTCGGGCCGAGACCACCCTCGCCCCCGCCCCCGCCCGCGGACGTCCGCGACCGTGTGTACTGGTTGGTGAAGCCCACATCGAAGAGGCTGACGAAGCCGCTGGCCTGGTTCAGACCGAACTGTCCGATGAGCGACTGCAGCTCGAAGCGGGCCGCCTGCACGTCGGTGCGCTTCTTGATCGCCTCCGCCTCGATCTGCGCACCGGCGACCAAGCGGCCGGGCAGCGCCGGCAGGCCGTTCGGGAGCTTGAAGTCGATCTCGCGCCCCCAGAGCCCGAGCAGACGGATCAGCCGCTCGCGCTCGACCCGCTGCAGCACCCGCGCCTTGGCGAGCTGTGCCCCGAGCTCGCTGTAGAAGGCGTGCTCGCGCGCCTGCTCCAGCTTGTTCAGCGCCCCCGTCTCGCCCAGCTGCGTGGCCAGCGTCGAGGCCGACTCGGCGCTGGCCGAGGCCTGCTCCAGGTAGGCTGTCGATTGGTTGGCCGACACGGTCCGGTAGAACTGGCGCCGCGCCTCACCGGCGAGGCGCAGCACCTGCTCGGCCGCGCGGTACTGGTCGGCCCGGAAGCGCTCGCGGGCGATCTCGGCGCGCACCGGCAGCGTCGCCAGTTCCAGCAGGCTGACGACCACGGAGCGCTCGATGTCGGTGTTGAAGCCTGTCCCGTACTGCGTGAGCGTGAACCGCGGGGCGGGCGGCAGCGTGGCCTGGACGAACTGCGCCTCGGACACGCCGAGGTCGCTGAACGCCGCCTGCAGGCCCCGGTTCTTCAGGAGGGCGATCTGGACCGCGCTGTCGGGCGTCAGGGGTCGACGCAGCAGTTGCTCGGCGCGGGCCTCGGCCGAGAGGGCGGCGACCTCGTCGCTGACCTTGACGATGTCCTTCTTGAGTTCGAGCGAGGCGTAGTTCCGGGCCACGGACAGGCCACCGTCCGGCGAGAAGCTGGCGCAACCGCCGAGCAGGAGTCCAACGCTGGCCAGAGTGGTCAATATCCGTAAGTCGTGCCTGAGCCCCGGAGCCTGCGCCACGGAGCCTCGGCGAGGCAGCCCTGTCGTCGAGGGCCTCACATGAGCTTGTTCGGCGGTCCGGGCGAAAAGGTTACAACAGGCCGTCATCACCGCCCCCCCGTGTCGCGCTTGCCGCCCATGCCGGGCATGTTCATCCCGGGCATGGCGGAGTCATCCTTTCCGCCGCCGCCCTGGGATCTGCCCATGCCGGGCATATCCTTCATGTCGCCCTGGCCCGACTTGCCGTTCGACTTGCCGTTCATGCCCGGCATCTTGGACGGGTCCATGCCGGGCATTCCCCCCATGCCGGGCATTCCCCCCATGCCGCCTTCACCCGGCTTCGGTGCGACCGCGCGGTTGAGTTCGCGCCAGTCCTTCGGATCGACGACATCGAAGCGCTTCACGCCCGCCACGACATTGGTGTAGCGCGGCGCTCGCACCTGCAGGTTCGGATCGGCGGGCCGCAGCAGGTAGGCGGGCGGGCTGCAGGCCGCGAGCGAGGTCGCCCCGATCAGCATACAGAGATGAAAGGTTCGCATGGGTTTGTCCTCGATCCATCTGGTGGATCGCCCGTCCGGGAGCCTGGATCGTCTGCCGCGGGCCGATCGGAAGCCTGAGGGGCGCGCAGCAATAGGGGGCAGGCGCTCTGAGCGCGGAAAAGCCGGAGGCCTCGGTCCTCGACAGAGCCGAGGGTCGCGTCAGAGACAGTGCCAGCTCACCCCTGTTTTGGCGGCCGCTCAATCCCGCGCAGGTGCGCTGCTGGCACTTCTGGATCGGCTGCGGACCGGACAGGATCGACCCGCTGGGCGTCCCGCACCAGGACCGCTTCCTGCTCAGAGGACAGCGTGTGCGGGGCAGGCACACTGCAGCAGGGCAGGTGCGGTCTATGATCAGATCCGCGGCCGGCCCGGGCATGGCTGCAGGGCACGGCATCGGTCTGCGCCGTGCCGATCTCGGCCATGGCCAGAGGCGTCATCACGGGCCGCGCGTGTCCGATCCCGGAAGCCAGGGCCCGGGAGCCGGCGACGGCGCCCGGCTCGACCGCCAGCAGCAGGGCTGCGGCAGCCAGCAGGAGGACAACGATGGTGTGCAACGGCCGCAAGATCGGACGCATCCCTTTGACGCCCGTCACGGTTCCACGTGCCACACCCATTAACAAGCCATTGACGGGCGCCGCACGGTAAAACGGCCGCGGTGTTGGCTTCTTGCCACAAACATTTGTCAGGCAGCGGCATCGGCGTCAGACCGAACCATGCGGGCTTTTCCGGTAACTGTAATCCTGGAAGAACCTGCTCTGGGTGGAGAGTTTCGACAGGCTGGAGCCTTGCGCCACGCGCTCCTGGCCTTCCGGGAGATCGACAACGCCACCCCGCCCGTCGAGCGGCTCGGCTTCCCGTCGCCCGCCGCTGTGCGCCCAGCGCGGTCTCCCGCGGCCTCGCCGCGTAGGCTCCTTGCCGGGGCCTCACCGACCGAGGCGCTACGCGCGCGTCCTCCCAAGGGGTCTGCTTAACCATCCAGACGTGCTGCTGACCGGCGGGTACGCGCCCCCCATCCGAGCGTGCTGGCTCAGCCTGCGGCCGGACCGGCCGAGCGCCGGCAACGGCCGAGCCAACTTAGCCTTCAACGAAAGAAGGATTAAGAATATTTACGCGTTCGTATGTTGAATAGGACTGAATTACTGCCATATCGCAAACGCCCCACACGCACATTTTCCTGGAACGTTCGGAAATTATCACCAATCCGTCTCTGTCAAGTCTCAGGATGTCTGCGCCGATCAGCCGGTTTGCGAGCGCATGGATATCTTCCGGCGTACTCAAATAGCATAAAGTGTCTTCGAACTTGATCTGGTGTCCCCTGCGGCCGCGGCGCAGTTCCTCGATAAATCGGCTCTGAACTGATTGGGACAGAACCGTGTCGTCCATCAAGATATCAAAATAGACCTTCAGGATGGCCATGAGCGTTCCCTGAACTGTTTGTCGGATATCCGTACTCCAACCGTATGTCGTTCCCCAATCGACGAAGCCGTCGCCGCACGCAGAGTGCGCAACCACGGTGTATTTCTTACCCGGCTATCGAAGCAGGATTGAGCCGAAATGCGCTAGTTTGTCCACCAAACCTGGTATGATGCCGGAGGCTAATGTTCCCGCTGTGCACAAGCCGATCGGCCAAATATAGCCGGCGCCGGAGGCTGCCGGCTCAGAATGCTCGGGCCGACGGAAATACATCTCCGCGATGACAGCGACATAGTAGTAGAGCGCTAACGCCATGTTGGCTGCCGCCAGCACGGCGAGCCAGATCAAGCCACCATCGATGGTGGCCAAGAGAAGAAAGACCTTACCGGCAAAGCCCGCCAACGGCGGAACGCCGGCCAGCGAGAGAAGCGCAAGCGTGAAGGCCGCCGCCGACCAGGGTGCACGCCGCCCGAAGCCGCGCACGACCGTGAGGCTGTCGCTACCGAACATGCGCTCGACTTGGGCGACCACTGCGAACGCTGCGAGGTTCATCAGGAGATAAGCCACGAGATAGTAGCCGATGGCCGGCAGGGCCTCGGGGACCTGCCCGGCAACCGCCACCGCCATCAGCATGTAGCCGGCCTGGGCGATGCTCGAATAGGCCAGCAGGCGCTTGAGGTTTGTTTGTCGGAGCGCCACCAGGTTACCGAAGGTCATCGTGGCGGCGGACATCAGCGCGAGCACGGTCGGCCAGGCCGCGAGGCCGTTCGGCATCGCCTCCAGTAGGAAACGGAGGAGGCCAGCGAAGGCGGCCACCTTCGGCACGACTGAGACGAAGCCGGAGACCGGGGCGGTCCCCCCCTGGAACACGTCGGGAGCCCAGACGTGGAAGGGCACGAGCGTCATCTCGAAGCCGTAGCCGACGATGACCAAGCCGAAGGCCAGCGCGACCCAGGCCCGGTCAGCGCCGGCCAGTGCCACCCCGATGGCGCGTAGGTTCAGGCTTCCTGTGAGGCCGAACAGGAAAGTGAGGCCGTAGGCCATCACCGCCAGCGCGGCGGCGCCGTAGAGGAAATACTTGAGCGTCGCCTCTTGGGCCGGCTTGTCGCTCCGCACGAGCAGGACGAGCAGGTAGGATGGGAAGCTCACCATCTGTAGAAACAGGACGATCAGACCGAGGTCCGTGGCCGCCGTGAGCCCCATGCCGCCGACGGTCGCCATGAGGAGCGCGACCGGGTATTGCGGCTCCTGCTCGTGCGCGCGGAAGTAGGGTGCGAGCGACAGCAGGCTCAGCAGAGCGCCGACCTCGATGACCAGCTGGTAGAAGCCCCGGAAAGGGTCGACCGCGTAAGTGCTGCAAAAGGCCTCTCGCGGCGGGGCCGTCAACATCGGCGCGGTCAGGCCCATCGCGACGAGGAGGGCGAGAAGCGCGATGGCGGCCGGCAGGCGGCGCCACCGACCCCGGACCCAGCCGGCTACCGGGACCAGGGCAAGGGCGGTCCCGGCCAGGGCCATCTCGGGCGCGACAGCGCCGAGATCCATGCAGCCACCCATCGTCTGCCCACCGGTCATGGAAAGTGCGCCAACGCGGCGGTGGTGCCGTCGAGCAGCGCGACGAGGACGGCGGGCAGGATCCCGACGCCGAGCGACAGGGCCGCGAGCGCGCCTACCACCCCGGCCTCTCTCGCCGTCAAAGGTGCAAGCGCCGGTGCGTTCGGTGGCGCCCGCCCCATCAGCAGCCCGGTCATCAGCCGGAGGTAGACCGCCGTCGTCACGACGAGAGCGAGCACGGCGAGGGCGGCGACCCAGGCGGAGAGCTGCAGGGCGGCGCCGATGGCCTGGAATTCGGCGATGAAGCCGGACAGACCCGGAAGTCCGAGAGAGCCGAAGGCGAGTAGGCCGAACAGACCGCTGAAGGCCGGCATTGCGCTGATCAGGCCGCCAAACCGGTCGAGATCACGCGTGCCGGTGCGATGCTGGAGCATGCCAACCATCAGGAACATGCCGCCGGTCAGGAAGCCGTGACTGACCATCTGCACGGCGGCACCGTTGAGTGCCAGCCGGCGCACCCCCTCGTTCTCGGCCAGCGCCGCCACTGCGACGCCGAGCGTGACGAAGCCCATGTGGTTGACAGACGTGTACGCGACGAGCCGCTTCATGTCGGACTGTGCCAGCGCCGCCAGCGCACCGTAGAGGAGCGACGCCAGGGCCAAGGCGACCAGACCCCAACCGAACCGGGCGACGGTCTCCGGCAGAGTCGGCAGCAGCACGGCGAGCATGCCGTAGCCGCCCATCTTGAGCTGAAGGCCGGCCAGTACGACACTACCCTCGGTCGGCGCCTCGACGTGGGCATCGGGCAGCCAGTTGTGCAGTGGCACGATCGGGAGCTTGACCCCGAAGCCGACGAGGAGCGCGAGGAAGACGAGACCGCCAGCGAGTGGCGCCCGGTCGAGCGGCCTCGCTTGGACGATGGCTGGCAGTGAGAAGCTGTGCGGCTCCATGGCGAGGTAGAGGGCGAGGAAGCCGAGCAGCATGGTGAGGCTTCCAGCGCGTGTGTAGAGGAAGAACTTGAGCGCCGCGTAGCGCCTCCCTTCCCCGCCCCAGATGCCGACGATAAAGTACATCGGCACGAGGCCGACCTCGAAAAACAGGTAGAACAGCAGCAGGTCCTGCGCCGCGAACAGGCCGATCAGTCCGGTCGCGAGCAGGAGGAAGAGGAAGGCGTGGCCATGCGCCCGGTCGTGCTCACCCAGCACGTAGGCCATCACCACCGTGAGCAGAATGGCGGTGAGCAGGATCAGCGCCAGGGAGAGACCGCCGACGCCGACGTCGTAGCTCGCTCCGACCGATGGGATCCACGGGAGTGTCATCCGCCATTGCAGACCGCCAGCGCCCAGATCGAAGCCGGCCCAGAGGATCAGCGCCGCCCCCAGGGTCAGCACGGAGCCCGCGAGCGCGATGTAGCGGACGAGGTCCGGCCGGTGGCGTGGCAGCGCCAGCACGGCGAGACCCGTGAGCAGCGGCAGGAAGATCGTTAGGGTCAGCATCGGGCCGTTTTCCTCAGGGCCAGAGCATCAGGGCGCCGGCGGCGAGCGCCGCCGCAATCCAGGTGAACAGGCCGAGCGTGTAGAGGTAGAGGCGGCCAGCCTGGAGGGTGCGGAGCCGCTCGCCCCCGGCAGCGAGCCCGGCGGCGAGGAGGTCGCCGCCGCGCCCGAAGCCGCGTGCCTCGATGCGCTCGACTCGCTCGGCAATTCCCCAGGATCCCTGGGCAACGGCGCGGGCTCCCGCATCGAGCGCAACCTCGACCGTCGGGATCGTCTGGGCGAGCCGCATGGTCCAGCGTGCCGGGGCTTCGGTGGCGGCTGCCAGCCCGGAGGCGAGCCTTGTCGGGAAGGTGCCGAGTGCGGGCGCCCCGCCCCATCCCTTGGCCACTCCTAGGCCGAGACCAAAAACTCCGGCGGCGATGCCGAGGTTGCGCCACGCGACCTCCGTCCCGGGTTCAGCGGTGAAGGGCAGAGCGGCACCGAACCGGCCGACCAGCAGCCAGCCGACGCCGGCAGCGGCGAGCGCGAGCACCCCCATGCCGGTTCCCATCGCCCACCCGGGCTTAGAGGGACCGGCCGTGCTGCGGCGCCGACCGAGGAAGGTCGCGGCCCCCGCGCGCCCGATGTAGGCCCCGCCGAGAAAGACGAGCAGCACGACCAGAGCGCCCGTTCCCGGGCCGTGCCCCGACGCGACCGCGAGGATTGCCTCCTCGCTCCAGAACCCGGACAGGGGCGGCATGCCGGCCAGCGCCAGGGCCGCGACGAGGAAGGCCGCTCCGGCGACGGGCAGCGTGCGGGCGAGACCGCCGAGTCGGTCGAAGGCGCGCGTGCCCATCCGTTCCTGCACGACGCCCGCGGCGAGGAACAGGGTCGACTTGAAGGCCGCGTGCGCCGCGAGGTGGAAGGTGGCCGCGCGCGGGCCACCGAGGCCGAGGGCGATCATCATCTCGCCGAGCTGCGAGCAGGTGGACCAAGCGAGCACCCGCTTCAGGTCCGCCTCGGCGGTGGCGATCAGGCCGGCAACGAGCGCCGTCGCCGCCCCGACCCAGAACAGGGCGTCGCGCGCGAGCGGCGCCGCCGCGAAGACCGGGTCGAGGCGCAGCACGAGAAACACGCCGGCGGCCACCATCGTAGCGGAATGCAGCAGGGCCGAGACCGGGGTGGGCCCGACCATCGCGTCGGGGAGCCAGGCGGAGAGCGGCAGCTGTGCGCTCTTGCCCACCGCGCCGGCCAGCATGAGGAGCGCCATCAGGGTGACTGCGCCTGAGGCGATCCGGCCGCTCTCGACGGCGCCGACAAGGGCGTCGATATCGGTGGTTCCTACGGCGGCGAGTGCCAGAAGCCAGCCGAGCAGAAGGCCAACGTCGCCGATCCGGGTCATCAGGAACGCCTTGGCGGCGGCCCCGGCGGCAGGCTCGGTATGCTCGAAACCGATCAGGAGGAAGGAGGCCAGCCCGACCATCTCCCAAGCCGCGAACAGGAGCACGAGGGAGCTCGACAGCACAAGCGTCAGCATGGCGCCGACGAACAGGCCGAGTTCGGCGAAGAAGCGGGGCCGGTCGTCCCTCCCCGCCATGTAGCCGAGGCTGTAGAGGCCGACGCAGAACGCGACGCCCGCGACCACCACCGCGACGAAATACGTGAGCGGCGTCGCGGCGAGCCCGACGGTCAGCCGGTACCCGCCACTCTCGAACCAGGTTGTTGATGCCGCGGCACCGGACGGCATCAGTGCGAGGCCAGCCAGGGATAGGGCGACGGCGCCGAGGATGAGTTCACCGCCGCCCCAGGGCAGGCGCCGGCCGAGACTGAGGGCGGCCGCGGCCGCCACGAGTGGAAGGAGGGGAATGGCGAGGAGTGGGATCATCGCTTGAGGTCGGCGTAGGCGTCGACCTCGGCCGTCCGGCGCTGCCGGTAGAGCAGCATGACGAGGGCGAGTCCGATGGCCATCTCGACGGCGCCCACCGTGACGATCAGGATAGCGAGGATCTGCGCGGAGTAGTCGCCCGGCGCGGTAAACCGCCAGAACGCGATGACGTTCAGGCCGATGGCGTTGAGGAGCACCTCGACACCCATCAGGATCATGACCGCCGAGCGCTGGGCGACCACGGTGTAGAGGCCGATGGCGAACAGGAGCGCGCCGACGACGAGATAGGCAATCAGCGGTACGGTCATGCGGCATCCCCCCTGTTGTGGCGGTGGACCTCGTGCCGGCTCGCGTGCTCGGCCGACCGGTCCGGCCCTGCGAGGGGCGCGAGGTGGTCGTCCCGGATCGGTTCCGGCTTGACGTCGACCGCGACCCTGGCGGCGCGCGAGGCGTCGTCCGGGTAGACCGAGGGTCGGGCGAGCAGCACCGCGCCGAAGATGCCGATCAGGATCAGGAACCCGGCGCCCTCGAAGGCGACCATGTACTTTTCCATGAGGAGGTGTCCGACCCGGCGTGCCGAGTCCGGGTCCGGCACGGCGTCGGACACCGGCCAGGCCGGCCGCAGGATGAGCATGCCGACGAGCACGACCCCGACCGCGAGGGCGAGCCAGGCCGCGAGCGGGCGAACCGGCGTCACCATCGACATGTCCATTCCACCCATGTCCATATCGCCGTGACCGCCCCCCTGCTCGTGGTCGTGGGCTGCCTGCCCGTTCTGACGGGCCGCGTGCCCGCCGTGCCCGCCATGGGCCTCATGCGGCATGGCGTTGGCCGCTCCGACGTACGTGTGGGTCTGCTCACCGTGCGCCTCGCCGCCTTGCTGGGGCCCGTGCGGCATGGATGGGCCCTCGTGTCCCGGGGCGTTGGCTTGGCTGCCGGCGTCGCCGTGCCCGTGACCGTCCTGACCGGCATCCGGGGGCTGGCGCGGGACGAGCCCCAAGCTGGACCAGCGCTCCAGCGGGGCCATGTCCATGCCGGCCATCATCGCCCCGCCGGGGTCGTGCATGACCAGCACCATGAATAGGATCATGACGAGAAAGCCGCCGATATACATCATCACCTGGAGCAGCCCAATCAGGTCGGCCGACAGGAGGATGAACAGGCCGGCGACGCCGATGAACGAGGCCATCAGGAAGATGCCCGAGCGGAACATGCTCATGGTCGTCGTCATGCCGAGCGCGCCCGCGACAGCGATGAAGGCACAGACCGCGAAGGCAGTGGCCTCAAAGATTGCGCTCATGCCCGCGGTCCCACGCCGAGGAGGATCAGCCCGCCGACGAGAAGCACGTTGACCAGGCCCACTGGGATCAGGACCTTCCACGAGAGCGCCAGCATCTCCGCCGTCGAGAGCGGGCGAAAACAGCGCCCGAGGCCAAGCATCAGCGCCATCAGGGCGTAAGTCTTAGCCAGCATCCACACCCAAGCAGGAAACCACGGTCCGGACGGCCCACCGAGATAGAGCACCGCCCCGACCGCCGCGATGACGAGGAGCACGCCGGCGAGCGCGATACGCCACAGAAGCGCAGTCCATCCGCCGGCTGCACCGAGAACGCCGCCGTCGATGGCGTCAGCGAACGGCTCCAAGAACGGCGCGCGGTAGGACTGCATCAGCCCCGTAACGATGTAGAGCAGAAAGCCTACGGGCTGCAGAACGACAAACCAGATGCCCCGCTGGGCCTCGACGACGGCGACGGTCGAGAGTGAGCGGGCCATCATGACGACCCCGACATAGGCCAGCCCGAGCGGCACGACATAGGCGACGAGCTGAGCGATGATGCGATAGCAGGCCTCGACCGCGTCTGGCGTGTTCGCACCCCAGCCGGCGAGCGCCACGCCGAGCACGACGAAGTCGACAACCACGATGACGTAGAACAGGCCGATGCCGAGGTCTTGCCCGATCAGCCCGGGCCCGAGCGGCACGACAACCATGGCGAGGGCAACCCCGGCGAGCGCCACCACAGGCCCGGCCGGCAGCAGCCAGCGGTCGGCGTTGGGCAGGTCGAGGCCGCCGCGGAGCTCGGCGCCGCGCGCCGGGCCGGCCTCCCAGTCCGGGCGGGAGAAAAGGCGCTCGACTGCCCAGGTCAGGCCGGCGCCCACGAGCAAGGCGGCGACCACCGCAGCGGCACTCCCGATCACTCCCACCGCAGGCCGCCCATGCCCCAGGCGTAGGCGATACCCGCCGACAGGAGAGCGATGAAGACCAGCATGTCGAGAAAAGCGCTCACGCCGATGTCAGCGAACACGACCGCCCACGGGTACATGAAGATCATCTCCATATCGAAGGCGAGGAAGATCAGCGCGTAGACCGCGTAGCCGAAGCGGAACTGCGCCCAGGCCGCGGGGGCACCGATGGCTCGCCGGGGCGCCCGCGCATAGGCGGCAAGGGTCAGCAAGGCGAGACCCGTGACCATAAGCAGCACGAGCGCCACGAAGCCGTAATCGCCCAGGACCAGACTCGGTGCCGAGCTCCGCTCCATCACACGCTCTCTGCGCCGGCGATGGCAGGTCTGCTCATCCCTTGCCACAGGCGCGCTCGCATGGACGGAACGACACCACCGACTGACAGATGCACAGCTTCTATCCGAGAATTCGATATTGTGCTGGATAGGGGCGGCCCGGGAGAGGCCGACTTCGCGGCATTGAACAACTCGGCTCTGGGCATACGCGTCAATCTTCCCGGAAGGCGTGCATGATCTGATCGTTCAGGGGCTTCACCAAGTAGGACAGAACGGATCGCTCTCCAGTGTGGATGAAGATTTCCGCCGGCATCCCAGGCACGAGTTTGATGCCTTTGAGCCGCGCGAGCTCCTCCGGCTTCGGGGTGACGTGGACCTTGAAGTAGCTCGTGCCCGTCTTCTCGTCCGTGATTTGGTCCGCCGCAACGAGGCTGACCTCACCTCCGACCTCCGGGGTGGTCCGCTGGTTGAACGCAGTCAGGCGCAGCATCGCCCGCTGACCGAGCTGCACCTGATCGATGTCCTTCGGCGCGACCTTCGCCTCGATCACGAGGGTGTCGCCCCGCGGAACGATCAGCATGATCGGTTCGCCCGGGCCGACCACGCCGCCGATGGTATGGACGGCGAGCTGGTGGACCATGCCGTCCTGCGGGGCGCGAACGTCGACGCGCTTGAGCTGGTCCTCGGCGGCCACACGCTTCTCGACGAGCTCGGCGATCTTGCCCTGAACCTCGCTCAACTCCTTGGCGACTTCGCTGCGCAGATCCTGGTCGACCTGGATCACCTGCAGCTCGGTCTCGGAAATCTTGCCTTTGGTCTGCGCGACGGAGGCGACGAGTTGCCCATACTCGCCCTCCAGGCGGGCGGCGTCGCGTTCCAGGGACGTCACGCGCTGGATCGGGATCAGGTTCTTTCGCCAGAGATCGCGCACGCCTTCGAGCTCGCGGTTGATCAGCTCGATCTCGCGTCTTTTGCCGGTCATCTGGCCGGTCAGGCCCTGGATCTCCTCCCGGAGCTGCCCGGTCCGCTCCTTCAGCTGGGCCTTCTGGCCGGCCCGCGCGTCGAGGCGCAGCTCGAACAGACGCGTCTCGCCGGCCATGACCTTCCCGGCCTCCGGATCGACCTGGACACGACTGCGCAGAGAGGCGCTGAATGCGATGCGTTGCGCTCCGTCGCGCTCCGCCTCCAGGCGGCCCTGGCGGGCGGTCAGCTCGACCAGGTTCTTGTCGACGGCGGCAAGATTGGCGCGGGTCACGGTCTCGTCCATCCGCATGACGACTTGACCCGCATGAACGAGATCGCCGTCGCGAACGCGCAGCTCGCCGACCACGCCCCCCGTCGGATGCTGCACCTTCTTGACGAAGGAGTCGACCATGAGCGCGCCGGGCGCCACGACCGCACCGGCGAGCTCGGTGGTTGCCGCCCAGCCTCCGAGCCCCACGGTCAGCAGTGCGGCGGCTGCGAGGCTCAGAACCAGATGACGCCGGACCGAACGGCGGATGTCCCAAGGTGGATGCGCGCTCACGCGGTCGCCTCCTCTTCCCGCATCGGATCCGCATCCGCCACCACGCGCAGCGCCACGGGGCGTTCGCCGACTGCGAGCTCGTTGGCGCCGACCCGCGGCAGCCTGGGCTGCTTGGACGGCCCGCGGGCGGGCGGCCGCTTCAGTGCGGACAGGACCTCGTCCTTCGGGCCGAAGGCGCGAGCCTGTCCCTCGGCCATGAGCAGCACGTGGTCGATGCCCGCCAGGGCGCTCGGTCGGTGGGCGACGATGACCACGATGCCGCCGCGGGCGCGAACGCCCCTGATTGCGCGGGTCAGCGCCTCCTCGCCTTCGGCGTCGAGGTTCGAGTTGGGCTCGTCGAGAACGACGAGAAACGGATCACCGTAAAGCGCGCGCGCGAGCGCGACCCGCTGGCGCTGCCCGCCGGACAGGAAGGTCCCACCCTCCCCGATCGGTGTATCGTAGCCCTCGGGCAGCGAGCACACGAGCTCGTGCACGCCGGCGGCGCGCGCCGCGGCGACGATGGCCTCGGAGGCTGCCTCCGGGTCGAAGCGCGCGATGTTCTGTGCCACCGTGCCGGCGAAGAGTTCGACGTCCTGGGGCAGGTAGCCGATGTGGCGTCCCAGGATCTCCGGGGTCCACTGATCGAGCGTCGCGCCGTCGAGGCGGATGCAGCCGTGTCGAGAGGGCCAGATCCCGACCAACACACGCACCAGCGAGGATTTGCCTGAGCCGCTCGCGCCGACGACGCCCAGACCATCGCCCGCGCGCAGCGAGAACGTGACGTCCCGCACCAGCGCCCGGTCCATGCCAGGGGCGGCGGCCGTCACAGCCATCGCGCGGATGTCCGAACGCGGCGGCGGCAGGGCGACCCCGACGGCTCGCCGCTGGAAGGGCGCGAGAAACCTCTTGAGCCGCCCCCAGCCTTGGCGCGCGGCCACCAAGCCCTTCCAATGCGCGACTGCCAGCTCCACGGGAGCGAGCGCCCGGCCGACGAGAACCGAACTCGCGATCATGATGCCGCCGGTGGCCTCGCCTTGTATGACGAGGTAGGCGCCGATCCCGAGCACCAGGGACTGGAGGGTCAGGCGCACGACCTTTGTCACGGCGCCGAGACCACCCGCGATATCGGAGACGCGGCGCTGAGCGACGAGTTGGTCCTCGCTTGCCTGCGCCCAGGTCTCCGCGGTGCGCGGCGCCATGCCCATGGCCCGCAGAACCTCGGCGTTTCTCCGGCCGGCCTCCGCGAGGGCGTTTCGTTGACTCGCGGCCGCGGCCGCGGCGCGCGACGGGGCGCGCGTCAGCAGGTCGGTGGCGAGCGTGACGGCGACGAGGAGCAGTGCACCGGCCAAGACGGCGGTACCGATCCAGAGATGGAAGGCGAAGCAGAGCAGGAGATACAGCGGGATCCAGGGCAGATCGAACAGGGCGGCCGGTCCCGGGCTCGACAGGAATGCGCGAACCTGATCGAGGTCGCGCAGCGGCTGCAGACCATCGTTCTGGCGCGGGGCCACGAGCGGAGCCTGCACCACGCCGTCGTAGGTGCGTCGGCCGAGAGCGCGGTCCACGGACGCGCCGATCCGGACGAGGAGGCGGTTGCGCAGCACGTCGAACAGGCCTTGGAACGCATAGAGAAGCACGACGATGGCGCCGAGCCCGAAGAGCGTGGGGACGCTGTGGCTCGGCAACACCCTGTCGTAGACTTCCAGCATGAACAACGAGCCGGTGAGATAGAGAACGTTCACCAGCGCGCTCAGCAGCCCGACACCGAGGAACGCGGCTCCGGCGCCCCGGAACAGGGACACCCGCCCGTCACCGATCCCGGCTCCGGTAGTCCGGCCGAACGAGTTCTCGACAGCGCTCATAATATCGGGCCCACGGCGAAAGGTCCTGGGCCTGCGCTGGAAGGCGAGGCCCAGAGACGGAGGATCGACGGCTGGCGGGCGGTCCGGAGGCCGCCCGCAGGGATCCGCGGCCTGGCCGCGGGTTCCGGGCCCGCTCAGGCGTAGGTGTGGTTCGGGTCGCCGGCCGCAGAGGTTTCGGCCCCTCGGAAGATGTACTCGGAGCCCTCAGACGTGATCGTCGGGTCGTTCGTGAACTGCGCTTCCCGTGCGGTATCGGCCCCGAACATGAAATCGTCCTGGGCCATCTGGCTCTTCGTCACGCCTTCCAGGAAGAGCGAGCCGTCACCCTGGGACGTCTCCCAGCTGACCAGCGTACCAGAGTGGTCGTCGCCGTGCGTCGAGGTCTGATCGGCGATCGTGACGTCGTTGGGCGTGATCCCGCCTTCGAAGGCGATATGGTCGAACGCCCCGGGGCCCGCGTCGAAGCCGGCCGTGACGATGTCATTTCCGCTGCCGGGCCTCACGATGTAGGCATCGGCACCATCCCCGCCGTTGAGGATGTCGTTGCCTTGTCCGCCGTCGAGCATGTCGTGCCCGGCCCCGGCATAGAGCTGGTCCTGGCCAGCCCCGCCCATGAGATTGTCGTTGTCAGGCCCGCCATAGAGCTTGTCGTTCCCGGCCTCGCCCATGAGGTGGTCCTGACCGGCTCCGCCGACGAGCACGTCGTTGCCGTTGCCGCCGCGCAGGTCGTCGTCGCCGGCCGCCCCGAACAGTTTGTCGTTGCCGCCTCCTCCCACGTAGTAGTCGCGCGCGTCCGTCCCCTGGAACGTGTCGGCTTGCTCGGTACCGGCACGCACGTTGAACTCGTCGAAGCGGATCGCCTCGCCCGAACCGGTGTCAGCACCCGAGGTCGGGGGCGTCACGTCACCCGGTTCGGTGGTGATGTTGCTGATCTCCGTCGACACATGCGTGGCGTTGGGATCGGTCGGCTGGATGACCTGGCGGTCGTCCGTGAACATGAAGTCGTCCTGAGCGAGATCCGCTTTCTGGACACCCTCCAGCAGGACCGAGCCGGCACCGGCGGCCACGTCCCAGCTGATCAACGCGCCCAACTTCGTATCCTGGAACGTCAGATCTTCGGGGGTGAGCCCCTGGACCGCAATATGGTCCAGGATGCCCGGTCCGGCGGAGAAGTCGGTGATGACGTCGTTGCCGCTGCCAGGCGAGATGTCGAAGGCGTCGCCGCCCGGTCCACCGGTCAGGATATCGTTGCCGGGGCCGCCCTCCAGATCACCGTGCCCGACACCCTCGTTGAGGTAGTCGTTGCCTTGCGCCCCTCGGAGTTCATCGTCACCGCCGTTGCCGATCAGGACATCGGCTCCGTTGCCGCCGTCGAGGTGGTCCATACCGGCGCCGCCGGTCAGAACGTCGCGGCCATTCCCGCCGAGCAGGTCGTCGTTCTGTCCCTGGCCGGCGAGATAATCGTTCCCATCGCGACCGAAGGCGATGTCCATCTGCCCTGTACCCGGGAAGGCATCCTGGCCGTGGCTGCCTATGAAAAGCTGGTCGTCTCCCAGGCTCAGCTGGCTGGCCTGATCCTGCGCGGCGCTCTGAGTGGTCGATTGATGTGTCATCAGCGTCTCCTTTGCGCTGCCGGGGCTCTCGGCGACTGAGGTTCGGTTCCGGCAAGGGTCAGCCCAGCGCATACCCCAACCGGGTACATACCCTTCGCGGGTACACGCCCGAGTAACCGGACGCTTTTTGGAATGTTCCTGGAGACGACTTCGAGCGACTATTGCTGTTTTGACGTGGGATCCAGTTCGACGGGATCCGTCCAAAGATTTGGACTGGGCCCTGAGCTCGACTCATATGAGGCGTTTCCGCAGGGGGCGGTGCTCGACGCTTTGGGCAGCTGGGATGTCGTTCGAGCGCCGGGCTCGCGGATCCGCTCGTATCCGGCAGAACACGGCGTTCCTGACCAAAATGCCTCATGCGAGGCGAACCAGCTGAAGGCGGCGGGACCCCTCTTTGGCGACGGCAGCTCCAACATCGCCTTTTGATCGGGATTGGTGCTGATCAGGTGACTTATCCGAGATAGCGCAAATCAACATAGAAGCTGAACGATTTCCATCGCTCTGGCGTTGGCCCAGGCTAGATCAGAACGAGCAACCCGGAGGAACACTCCCATGCCAATTCGGCCACTCACCCTCGCCACTCTGTGCGCGCTCGCACTCTCGGGATCGGCTCTCGCCCAGACCCCGGCCGGCGGCGGCAGTGCTGAGGGGAACATGAATAATCCCGGCAGTGTGAAGAGCAATTCCGAGAAGTCCATGGAGCAAACTGGCTCGATGGGCACAGGTATGGCTCCTGGTACCAGCGGCGGTCCCCGCGTGAGCACGCCCGGCGCTCCGGCCGGCAGCAGCATGGGCAACGGAGCGACCGGCAGCGGTGCAGCACCCAGCGGCAAGTAGCCCGATGCGCTCCGCAGCCTCACGGTCGGCGGGGCGCTCTCATCTTCGATGACCTACGGGTCCGCAGGGTAAGGGCAGGCCGGTGGGGCTTATGCGGTACGCGCCTGAGGCGCTGGACCTGAACTGGGTTCCCCGTCCAGCCGTGGACGAGATCGTACCCATCAATGAGGTGGACTTTCTAGGTGGAATTGAAATGGCCATCGGTCAGGCGGCCTGGGGTGAAAGAGTCATCGTCTTGAACCGCTTCGGGTTTTCCGGAGACCGTTTGGTTTGGATCAAGCGGAAGGCTTTGACCTCGGCCTGGGCAAGTAGCACGCTCGCGGCAGCAGGCAGTCCAGGGCCAGTGTCAGTAGCCGTGGCTTCCATATCCGCCATGGCCGCCGAAGGAGCGCCCGTGGCCTCGACCGTACCCATGTCCGCGTCCATAGCCATAGCGGCCATATGACCCGCCGTGGCGGCCAGCATAGCCGTGCCGGCCGTAGCCGCCGTGGCGTCCGTAGAACCCGCTATGACTGCGGGCATGACCGTAGCCGTGCTCTTGAGCCGCTGCCGGATCCGACATCACCACGAAGCCGGTGCCGAGCGCGAGCAGACCGGCGGTCAGGGCCGTCTTGAAGCGGGGCGCGTGCCTCATGTGCATTCTCTTCTGAGTGCAGAGGCACGAGCCGCGTGCCGCCGTGACCTCAGCCTTGGCGCAGGCCGTTGAACCGTACCTGAACGGAAAGCGTGATCGGCCGGGCGCCTCCGAGGACGGGTGCAAGCTGGATACAGGGCCACAACACGCCCGCCCCACGAACGCCATCGCCCCGCGTTAACCCTGCGCGGCAGAAGACAGGAAACCCTGCATGACCTCTGAGGATCTCGACAAACGCGCCGAGCTGACGATCTGGCCGGGCGCGGAGGCGGTGCAGACGAGACAGGGTCGCGAGTTCGCAACTCTGCGCGAGGCGCTCAGCGCGGCTGTGGACGCACTGCACGATCCGGAGGCGCGGCCCTGGATCGTGACGGAGGAGGGCGACATCCTCTCGCCTCATTGGATCCGCGCCAACCGTGGTGTGGCGCACCGCCATTGAGGGGAACAGCGCGTGGTTCGTGCTCAAGGACCGCGAGGCTGATGTGGGGGCAGGCGCCGGACGTCGTAGCCGAGATTGTCCGGTTGTTCGGTTGGTCCACACGGGGCACCGGAACCCTCCAAGATCCGCCAGCCGCCACCTGGCAGCCACGCCGATGATGTGCGCACTGGGTTTGCGGCTCGTCGGCGTGCTGACGCTGGCTGGCCTGACCTCGGCCTGCCTCGTCGGACCAGACTACGCGCGCCCCTCAGCCGAGACCCCGTTGGCCTTCAAGGCGGCTGCCAGTTCCCCGGTGCCAGGCTGGCGGGAAGCCACGCCGAGCGAGGCTGCCCCACGTGAAGATTGGTGGTCGGTCTTCCGCGATCCCGTGCTCGACGGCCTGATCCGCGCCATCGATGTCGACAATCAGACCCTGCGCCAGGCCCTCTCCCGCTACGAGCAGGCCCGAGCCGTGGTCCAGCAGGCGCATGCCCAGTTGTTCCCGACCGTGCTGGCCGCACCCAGCATTCGGCAGTCGGGCAGCGGGAGCGAGGCACGCACGACCCTCACCCTGCAGGGCTCGGCCAGCTGGGAGCTCGACCTGTTCGGCCGCATCCGGCGCCAGATCGAGAGTAGCACGGCCTCCGCTCAGGCCAGTGCCGCCAGCCTGGCACTTGTGCGCCTCACGATCCAGGCGGAGCTGGCCACGAACTATGTCCAGCTGCGCTACCAGGATTCACTCCGGCGGCTTCTGGACGACACCGTCGCGGGTTACAAGCGTAGCCTCGCCATTGCCCAGAACCAGTACGCCGCCGGTGTGGCCGCGCGCTCGGACGTGATCACGGCGCAGACCCAGCTCCAGACGACCCAAGCCTCCGCGATCGCGGTCGAGCTACGGCGAGCGACCTTCGCGCATGCCATCGCGATCCTGAGCGGCCGGCCGCCGTCGGAGATCACGCTCCTGCGCGGGCAGCTCGCCGCCCGCCCGCCCGCCGTGCCCGCGAGCGTGCCCTCAGCCCTGCTGGAGCGGCGCCCGGACATCGCGCAAGCCGAGCGGCTGGTCCAGGCACAGAGCGCACAGATCGGCGTGGCCGTAGCAGCCTTCTACCCGAGCGTGCGCCTGTCGGCGTCCGGCGGTCTCTCGGGCGATCCGACCGCTGCGCTATTTGCAGCCGAGAACCAGTTCTGGTCGGTGACCGGGGCCGCCACGGAGGTGCTGTTCGATGGGGGCGCCCGCTCGGCAGCCCTGCAGGCGGCGCGGGCGGCCTACGAGGCGGCCGTCGCGACGTACCGGCAGACGGTGCTGACAGCGTTCCGCGAGGTCGAGGACGCTCTGTCGGGTGTGCGCATCCTGGCGCTGCAGCAGGTGGCGCAGCAGGCGGCGGTGGCGTCTGCCATACGTGCGGTGGAGATCGCGCTCAACGAGTATCGAGCGGGCACGCAGAACTACACCACCGTAGTCACAGCACAGGCAATCGAGCTCAGCAATCGGGTGGCCGCGCTGCAGATCCAGGCGAGCCGCTTCACCACGGCCGTTGCGCTGATCCGGGCACTGGGAGGCGGCTGGGATGGGCGCAGCCTGCCCGCACAAGGCGAGCTCGTGGCGGCTCGCCTGCCGGTCGACAACGGACCGGTCTTGCACCCGGACGAGTGACCTGTGTTGTATTGTATCCGAGCGCCTGCGCCAAGCCTCCACCACGAGCACGATACTACCTTGTAGCGGTGCCCCCAGTCCTGCAGGGTTTGTCGCTGCATCCCGGCGCTCTCGACGGCTGCCGTGCGCGTGCAGCCATCTAGAACGGAGGCAATCGCCAGACAGCGACGGGCTTGGGCAACATTCCGGCTCGATCCCGCCGCACGCCGAAGATCCTCGGCCGTAAGGTCTAGCCGTGTGATCGCAAGTGTCATCGCACCGCTCCCGCCACTCAGTAGGACGCAGAGAGTCACTCCAAAACCAGCCCGGCATTTAAAAAGGAGTCAGATCCGACCGCCGTTGGTATAAGTTGTAGCAGCAGCACGGCGGACGATGCCTTCAAGACGTATAACGGGAGCGGGTTCTTGTAAGGCGCGGTCGTTTGGATCGCGCGCTCTGGCCGCCAACTGAGGATACGCAGCCGGAACAGTCGGCCAGCGATAGCGCCGCCCAGCCCCGATGTGACCGGCACTGGAAAACAGGTCGCGATCCCCGATAGGGCCGCGGAGACGAACGCTTGCTGCTCGTCCGGCCCGCCAATCAAGTGTGAATGCGTGATCCGCGGTTGCCCCTGAAGGCTGCCGTCCCGCTTCAAGCTGAACAGTACCGTCACTTCCGAGCCCAATGCTGCGGCCGGCACGTTCTTCACGCGCGTGCAGGCCCCAAGTGCCCGCCACAGCTCCGGCAGTGTGTTGGCTGGCTCAGCCCATGCCGGCATGGGAACGGCAGCCAGGGCGAGCAGGACCCCTCTCATCCTGAAGGTTCGGATCACCGCGCGCATCGCTGCACCATATGCCGCCCCAATGGCTGGAGACCCGTATTTCTACGCCATCCGCTAGAAGTCGTTGCGGCGCGGGGAGGCAGAGCGGTAACCCGGCATACCGCCGTTCGGCTTCGCTGATAGCTTCGGGGGGATGCCAGGGCGCCAAATCTGTTCGCTAGCCACCGGCTCGTTCATGACCAGCTATGGCTGCTCCCGATCAGTCTATTCCAGGAGATTCGATGCCCTGGCGATGGTTTTGCCTGACGCAGATGCAGGAATGAGAAACGCCCGGACCGAGAACAGCAGGGTCATAGCCTCGGAAGCTCCGAGGCCCACGAGCGCAAAGGATGCAGGCAGGAACGTCAGCGTGGGGATCATGATGACGAAGCCGAGCACGGCGCTTGCTACCGCGATCTCGGTGATCGTGCGGAAGGCGGCGGAGGCTTCAAGGAACGCGCGTGGGATCGTATACAGCAGCGCGAGCGTGACGATGCTCCAGACACCGATGCCGATCCAATTCATCGGCTCACCGTCGAACCGGTCCTTGAACAGCAGGGCCTCGATCTCCGGTAGTGCCACCAGCATCATCGCTCCATAGACGAGACAGGCGCCACCGATGGCCGCGGCCGAACGCACCACGATGCGGTGCGCCTCCCTGACCTGCCCCTTTGCCAGAAGGCTGCTGATGTCGGGGAGAAGCATGTTGGTCAGCGCGACCGTCGCGATGCGCAAGGGTGCGTAGAGCACCAGCGTCGCCGCGATCGGCGCATAGGCACCAGGGCCGATCACGAAGGCCAGGAGCAGAGTAAGGCCCTGCCCTTGCACGGTGAGGCTGGTGATGCCCGCGAGCGACCACGCGAGCGCGCGCCAGATCACGAGATAGCGTGCCCGCGCCCGGGCGTGCAGCGAGAACCGCAGACGCTCGCGCAGGGCGCCATAAGACGCCGCGATGGCAACCGCGTGAGCGAGGGCGATGACGAAGAAGGCTTGATCGAGGAGCGCCGCCCCTTCTCCCCACATGCCTAACCCAAGGAAAACCATACCACAGCTGGCGTAGACGAGGTCGCTCAAGCCTGCGATCCGCGGCTGCCCACGCGCGACCAGGATGACCCGCAGGTAGCTGCGGAAGGCGTAGAGGCCGACGAAGGCACCCCCGGCCAGAGCGCCGAGGCCGATCACCGGCACGAGGGCGAGGCCGACGACCAGCGCCATCAGCGCCGAGACCAGGGCGGCACCCGAGCCGAACATCACGTCGTAGCCCCGGGCGGCCGGGCGGCCGCGGCTGCGGGTGAGATGGAGTGTGGCCGGGACCGCCACGAGGGCGCGGATGTAGGTGATGCCCACGGCGCCTACCGTAAACACGATCGCGAACAGCCCGTAGTCACGCGCACTGAGTTCTCGTGCGAGCAGAATGTTCAGCACGAAGTGGAACAAGCTCTGGACGAGCTCACCCGACAGGATCACCGCGAACCGCGAGCCGACAAGCCTCAGCGATGCACGGGCGAAAGGTCCGCCTATCCTCAGAGTTGCCCGGGTTTTGGGAGCAGTATGAGCGGTCCGATTTGACATGATTTTTGATGCGCTCGCCGAGCCTACGCGGCGTCAAAATAGCATGAGCTCTGCTAAAGCTTATAATGGGATATCGACATTGTTTCGGGTAATAAAAGGCTAATTTTTAGAAGGTACGATTATAATGTTGTATATTTTACTTTTCCTGCGTTTTCGAGCGGCGGCAGGCCAACGAAGGCGGCGAGCAGGTGGCGGATATCGGGTACGGTTAGCGGCGGCAGGTCGGCGGTTAGATCCGTCGTGACATCTCCCCCCGAAGAGCCGCCTTGCGCAGGTTGGCGAGATAGGCGTGAGCGACCATCGCCAGAGTGACGTGTCGGTGCCAGCCGACGTAGGAGCGCACTTCGTACTGGTCGAGCCCGACCTCGTCCTTGCCTGCTCAAAGTAGCTCTCGATCGCCCAGCGCGTGCCGGCGATCCGCACGAAGTCGGGCGGCGATGTCCCCTCGGGAGCATGGCTGAAGTAGAAGGTCTGCTCGCTCGGATCAGCCAGGAAAAACACAGCGCTATCAAATATTTGAGCAATATAAATATAACACTTATAATCTGCTCCGCCATCGTGTCGCTTTGAGCACACCTCAGATTTTCTCGTCCACAAATTGAGCTAAAACATTGTTGGCGCCGTGATCGCTCCGTAAGCGGTGTCAGGTCCTGTGTGAGCCGCGCCTCGAACAGCGTACTGATGACAGCCAAATCCGCCTTCACAAGCAGGCTGCGTTCCAAGACAATGTTTTGCGGCTTTGCGATGCTCGTCAGCCCATGCATTCCTGTCGCAGCGGCCGACCTGACCGCGCCGCATCCTGCGGCGGACATTCCTGCCTACACCGATTGGTCGGGCGGCTACATCGGCCTGGAGGGCAGCGCGGGCGGATCCTACGGGGCGTATAACTTCGGCCCAACGACAATCGGCGGCCGCTCCGTCCCGGCTTTCAAGAGCGGCGATGCCACCGGCCGGAGCGACCAGGGGCGGAACGCCACCACGGCGGTGGGCGGTCTGTTCGGCGGCTGGAACTGGCAGACCGGCCCGTGGGTCTACGGCGTCGAGGCCAGCCTCGACGCGGCGAACCTGAAGCGACCTGTCCCTTCGACGATCGCGGGTTTCGGCTACGGGGATGTGGACCCGGTCTTCAACATCGTGCGCGCCAAGGCGGACCTGTACGGGACGCTGCGCGCGCGGATCGGCTACAGCTTCGACCGCTACCTGATCTATGGCGCCGTCGGGCTCACGGGGGCGAACGCGCGCTTTCTCGCTTCCTATCCGGATCTCGACACGGGCGGCCAGACCACGGCGCGGCGAGAGCTCGGCTATGTCGGCTTCACCCTCGGCGCGGGCGTGCAGTACGCCATCACCGACACCCTCGCGCTCGGCATCGACTACCGCTACGTCGACCTCGGCGGCAGTCGCGCCCTCACGCTGGGCAACGTGCCCGGTCTCGGCCCGATCACGACCCGGGCGAGCTTCACGTCGAACCAGATGTTTGCCCGGCTGATGTGGTTTCCAGATGGGCTGAAGGTGCCGCCCGATCCGGACGCGACGGCCCCGCACGATCCCGGCAACGGCGACACCGGCCGGTTCTCGCTGCACGGCCAGACGACGCTGATCGCCCAGGGCGTGCCGAGCTTCCGCTCGCCTTATGTCGGCGACAACAGCCTCGTTCCGCACCAAGCCCGGCAGACCACCACAGCCACGGCCTTCCTCGGCCTCCAGGTCACGGAAGGGACTGAGCTGTACTACAATCCCGAGTTCAGCCAGGGCTTCGGCTTGTCGGGCACACACGGGGTGGCTGGCTTCGTCAACGGCGAGGCGCAGAAGGCCGGTGCCCCGTTCCCGAGACTGCGCTCCAACCGCTACTACGTGAAGCAGACGTTCGGGCTGGGCGGCGAGACCGTGGAGGTGCCGGACGGGCCCAACCAGGTGGCGACGCGTTACGATGCCGAGCGGATCACGGTGGTCGCCGGCAAGTTCGCGCTCGGCGACTTCTTCGACGGCAACGTCTACGCGCACGATCCGCGGGTCGACTTCTTCAACTGGTCGCTCTGGGGCGCCTCGGCCTGGGACTTCCCGGCGAACCTGCCCGGCTTCACCCAGGGCGTCTACGCCGAGTACAACCGGCCGGAATTCGCGATCCGCGCCGCCTACACGCAGGTCCCCAAGGAGCCGTCGAGCGACGTCCTCGACCCGCGGGTGTTCCGGCGCGCCGGACTGAACGCGGAGTTCGAGCAGCGCTACGTGCTCCCGTGGCTGGACCAGCCGGGCAAGCTGCGCATTGGGCTGTTCTCAAACGTTGCCAACTCAGCCAACAACCGGGAGGTGGTGACGCTGACGCAGCTCGGCGTGTTCGACGACATCAACGACGCGGTCGCGGCGACGCGGCGCCCCCGCCGCAAGACCGGCGGCTACATCAACCTGGAGCAGGCGCTCACCCCGGAGCTTGGGCTGTTCGCCCGCGCCAGCCTGAACGACGGGCGGACGGAGAACATCTCCTTCACCGACATCGACCAGAGTTTCTCTGGCGGCCTGTCGCTGAAGGGCAAGGCCTGGGACCGGCCGGACGACACGATCGGGATTGGGGCTGCGATGAACGGCCTCTCGCCCTCGCACCGGGCCGCCTTCGCGGCCGGCTATTACGGACTGCTGATCGGTGATGGGACGCTGCGCTACGGCAGGGAGCGAGCCATCGAGAGCTACTACGCCCTGAACCTCACCAAGTTTGTGACCCTGACCTTCGACTACCAGTTCGTGAACAACCCGGGCTATAACCGCGACCGCGGCCCAGCTCACTTCTTCGCATCACGGCTTCACGCGGACTTTTAAGTAAAGGTGCAATCGCGATCTTTACGCCTCGTCAGTGCATGGCATGCCCAGCCCGCTGATTGAGCACTCCATCTGAATGATAGATCGGTAAAGATCTATTAGGAGAGAAGTCGCGAGGACGCTTTTCCGTAGCGCGCGACTGTGCCGCACCGGTCAGCATACTACCGCACGACCGTTGGGAACTTCCGAGCGATCTCTGTACAGGTCGCCTCTCGTCCCTGTGAGACGGCCATGCGCTCGAACTGTTCGCGTCCCGCATACATCAGCGGGACGGCGATGGACGAGCCGAGCTGCTCGAAGCAGCGCTTGGCATCTTCAACGATTTCCGGGTTGTATTGCGTGAATGCGCACTGCCTGGCGCTCCAGCGCAGTAGGCCGTGCATTCGAAGTACCCCTGCACAATCCACTGCTGCAGAAGATCCACCATATCCCGCTATCAGCAGGCATACCGCGCCCGTGAATGCAATCCCAGATCGTAAGATCCGTTTGAACATCGGCGTTGCTTGATCGCCAATCGAGATGTCTAGCGCATATCGGCCTATGCAGGCGCGCGGCGCAGCCGAACCGGACATGGAGGACCTATAACGTCATGAGCATATCCACATCACCACCACAAGTCGTTCGTTGCTGGGGACGGCCACAAAGGGCCTGATGGTCGTCGCGCTGCCAGCCATGCTCGCCTTCGCCGGGACAGCCTGAATTTCTGGCAGCGGCACTGGCAGGTTCTCGAGATCTTCCACGTCGCTGGGCACGCTGCCGGTAACCGCACCACAATCTTGAAGCGCGTGCCTCTCCTTCGAACACCAGCCTGGCTTCCCTGCCGCGCTCAAATTGGCATTCGAGATCTTACGTCAGTTCACACTCTGGGGTGTCGTCATCTCAGATTTATTGGTCTGGAGCGGATGAATGGCATTCTTACGTTTATGTCTGGCTATTTTTCGTATAATTTTTACAAACGATTGATCGGTTCTAATCCGTAAATGGCTTCTGGAATATTAATTTTCTGTTAACCATCTCGCGTTAACGGTTTCTTTAAAGGATTTCTGAAGCGCGTCTGTCAGGCTCCCATGACTAAGGTAGAAGTGCCCCTATCTGGGTCCGAGATTTTAGCTGCAGGACGTCGTCTTCAACAAGCACGTATCCGTGCCATCAGCGAAAACATTGCCAATGCCAATTCAACCGCAAGCGTAAGCGGAGCAGATCCCTATCGCCGAAAAATCGCCGTGTTCGAACCGATCAGTTCGACAGGTCCTGAGATGCCGGTCGTGCGTATCGTGCGCGACACCAGCGAGTTCCGCATCCAGTACGATCCCAGCAACGTGGCAGCGGATGCGCGTGGCAACATCAAGCTGCCGAACGTTAATATGGCGACGGAAATCGCTGATCTCCAAACGGCCATTCGCGCATACCAGTCAAATTTGAGTGCCATGTCCTCTCTAGATGCCGTTCAAAAGGCCACAGCCGATTTACTCAAATAATCTCAATGCAACGGCTGTGCCGTTAAGCGTTCAGCGTCGAAATTACAGGCAGGCCGTGGTCACAACATTTTCATGTCTGCAAGGGCGTCCCCTTGCGGACAGGGGGTACGCGACGGAGCGCTCAGCCTCGGCCCAGCATCGCTGACCGGCGACGGCGCAGGCACGCCCTCTCCCAGCGGACGCAACCTGGACACCGACTTTGCGACAACTCCCGGACGGTGCCCTTGTAACCACTTATGGTGCGTTCCCGAACTTACGAGAATGAGCATAAGCTTTGACCGTCGTGGGGATCTCGCCATGAGACCCACAGCCTTAGCTGATCCCATCGGGAGTTCCCCCGGCTTTGCCGGGGAGGCAGTAGGCGTTTGACGTTTTCGGCAGTGTCCATCGAAGAAAATCTCTCCGTGAGCCGCCAAGCACACGGGAAGATCTTCAACGATGGACAAGTTCGAGAGCTTAAGCCACACCAAGGGGGCATGCAAATACCACGTCGTTTTCATCCCGAAGGGGCGTAGAAAGGCACTCTACGGGACGCTGCGTCCACATCTCGGCGAGGTGTTTCGCACCCTGGCGCAGCAGAAGGAGAGCCGGATCGAGGAGGGGCATCTCCTCGCCGATCACGTGCACATGATGATCGCCATCCCTCCCAAGTACGCCGTCTCCCAAGTGATCGGATACATCAAAGGCAAGAGCGCCATCCATCTTGCACGGGTGTATGGCGAGCGCAGGCGGACCTTCGTCGGCCAGCACTTCTGGGCCAGGGGCTACTTCGTCTCGACGGTCGGCCGCGACGAGGCCGTGATCCGTGCCTACATCAAACAGCAGGAACAGGAGGATCAGCGCTTGGAGCAGTTGAACCTCTGGCGCTGAATGTCGCCTCGCCGAGATCGCGCCGATGCGGTGTCGTGCTCGGGTCGACCATCATCCCGCAAACAGGATCCTTGACCCGCTCATGGACGTCGGCGTCGGGTCGCGTGCTCGCGCCGGGGTCCTTCAACATAAGCGATGACCTCCTCGGTCCCAGTTCCGCCCGACCGCGGCTACCGCTGATCACCCGCAACCAAACTCTTGCATGAGGCGCGAGGAGAAAGCTGTGAGGCGTGCCCTCTTCTGTCCTTCCCCGAGGGATGGGTTCCCATTCACGACGGGACAGTAGGCGGTCACGAGGAAATTCACGATCTCGGCGGCGCTTGCACCGGGATGAGCCTGTCTCAGCTACGTGACGATCTCCGGGACCGCCCCGGTGCCCTGCGCCGCCAGCAGCTCTGCGTAAGTCCGAATGTCTCCAGCCGTCTGGTCGATCGCAGTTGGGGTCCCGGTGGGGTGCGGGAGCGGGCATTCGAGCGCCCGCACAGGGCCGCCGGCGAGGATGCCCAAACCCAAAACGCTCAGGCCGGCGATCCGACGCAGGCCGATACTCCTTCGCTCCCGATCGCTCACCGTCCGATCCTCCCAGACACGGCAGAGCCGGCCAACACCACCCCGGGCGTTCAAGGACGTCCATCCCGCAGTGCAGCCTAGCGCTTGCGGTCCGCGCCGGAGCTGTTGCCCATCATCATCATAGCCCCGAACATCAGTAGGCACGGCAGCAGGAACAGCAGGAACGTCCAGCCGCCGACCTGGGCGACACCTCCTACTTCTCCGCCGAAGACAACGGCCCCGAGCGCCACACCGATCAGCACCGCCACGATCAGTGCCATGGAGCCGCGACCCATGCCGTAACCCATTCCACCGCGAGCGCGGGTTTGGGCAGCCGGAGGCTCGGGAGCGGTGGTCGGCCCGGTCGTGACGTCCGGGGGCTTGCTCCAATCCTGTTCAGGCATTGTGAGTTCCTCGTTTGCAAACCCGGTCCTCCCGGATCCGTCGGACCCGCGAGAGCCAGGCGCTTGCCTCCTGTTCGTGGAAAAAGTCCCCGACCGGCGGGGATGAAACCGGCCGGGGCAAGAGAGTGGGGATCACTTGGCAGAACCCAATACGGTTAGCGCGGCCCGACCTCACAAGCCCGGTGGAAACCTCATCTGCGGCCTAAACTTGCCCACCGACGGCCCGGCCACGGGCGCGGGAAGTCCGGCTCGCGCGCAGCCCTCGTGGCCAGAGGGCCAGCGCGCGTCCCCGACTCAGCCGCGCTTGTCCGGGTTCTGCTGGCCGGACCCGCCCTGGTTCTGCCGGTCCATCATGGTCTGCATCATCTTGTTGCAGTTCCCCATCATCTTCGACATCTCCTGCATCATCGGCATCATGCCATCACCCTGACCCTGCATCATGCCGCCCATCGTCCCCTTGTCCGACGGTGCGGGGTTCGTGGCAGGTTCAGCTGAGGCAGCGGCGATGCCGGCAAACAGAGCAAGGCCGAGAGCGGCGGGTGCGAGCTGCGAGATTTTGGACATGAGGTTCTCCTGTCAAACGTAGGTTTCAGAATAGTCCTGCCTTCGCGCTACTCGCGCGCGAAGACCTTCGGGGCGCCGTCGCCGATTTCGTAGATTGTGAACGGCCCCGTCTTCTCCCCGTCCATGCCCGGCGAGCCCGCCGGCATGCCCGGCAGCGATATGCCCTTGATGGCGGGCCGCTCGGCCAGCAGCCGCTTGACCGCTGTGACTGGTACGTGCCCCTCGACGACGTAGCCGTCGATGAGCAGCGTATGGCAGCCCTGGAGCGGCTCGGGCACGCCGTGCTCGCGCTTGAGTGCCGCAAGCGCGGGCGTCTCTTTGACGGTGACCGCAATCCCGTTGCGCTGGAGCACCTTCGCGTAGGCGTCGCAGCACTGGCACTGGGGGTTCTTGTAGAGAATGGCGGTCTGGACGCCTTGCGCCGCGGCTATGGACGGCGCGGTCACCGTAAGGAGAACGCCGAGGAGCGTACGGCGATGCATCATGGCGTGCCCTCCGGCCCGTCTGCCCTACTGGGCCGGGGTGATCGACTGAACGGTGTAGGAACCTTTGCTCCCGCTCAGCGTGAACTTGACCTTCTCGCCCGGCTTGACCTTCGAGAGATCGACCGAGGCAGCCGCCGGGAACTCCATGTGCATGGCGGGCCAGTTGATCGCCGGGATCGGCTCGTGGTCGAAGGTCACCTTGTGCTGGCCCGCGTTCACGGCCGCGACGGTCCCGGTGGCGCTGGCCGTCTGCTGCTTTCCGCTCTCCGGGCCAGCCTTATCGCTCATACCGGGCATGTCGCCCATCGGCGCGGCCTGCGCCTGCACGCCACCCGCGAGCAGCAGCGCGACGATGGTTGCAGCGAGCATGCCTTTTCGGCTCGACTGGCCAAGATCAGACATCGGTGGTCCTTCTTTCTAATTCGGCTGGCCGGGGCGCCTTGGCGCCGTCGTGGCGAGAGCCCGGATGCTCCTTGCAGGCGAAGGGCGCGCGCTGCAGCGCCTTCACATCAAACTTCGGGCCCGGCGCGGAAATGGTTACAATTCGCTGCTGGCTACCACAGCATACAAGTCTCGGCGTGGCGCCGACGTCGCCTTACGGCTTGCCGGGCCAACCTGACCGAGGGGAGTACCCGGAGCGGGCGGGTGCCCTGTCGACCGAGCCGGTCACCAGGACGCCGTCGGTCGGTTCCGATGTCCGGGACAGGTTCTGGGTCGCGCCCGAACGGGCATGGCCCGGGAGGAAGCGGGCCGGGACGTTGTCCATCCAACCCGCAGAGGCGTAGCTCGCCCCAGTCGAAGTCAGGAGAACTCCGAGGAGCAGCGCAGAAAAGCTGCGTTTCATAACAAGATCTTCCCTGGATGTGCTTGGCGCTTGGTGCGTCTTGTATAAGTTCGGGGTGGCCGGCAAACGGTTACAGTGAGAATGCCTTTCGGAGAGAGCGGCAGGGCCCGCCGCGCCGAACGCCTTCGACCGCTCATCCGCGGGGTGCTGCCGGCCCGCCGGGACCCGGTGATCCAGGGCCGAGTAGCAGCCACAGCCCGCCCAGGAAGCCAACCACGTAGGCGCCGACCCCGACCGCCCCCCAACCGGAGGTGCGGTTCCAGGACCACGATGGTCATGGCCGTGGCCATGAGCACCAGCCCGAACCCGGCGCGACGGCCGCGAGCCAAGGGCACGAGGCCGAGAATGGCACCGAGCCCGATCAGGAGGACCAGCGCATGGGTGGCAAGGCCCGCCACCTGGAAAGCGTTCAGCATGCGAGAACAAGCTCCGGGGTCGAGAGCGAGCGCTAACCGAGGGACCGCGGCGGGGTCGCGGACGCCGAGAGACTTCGCGCCCGACTACTCGCATCGCGACGTCGCCGGTGTAGCGGCTCAGCGCCGTCCCGCGTCGGGCGACGAACAGCAGGTGCACAGGTTCTGGGGTGAGAACGACAGCGTGTCGTCCGGAGCCTCCTTCGGCGAGGGCACCCCGCGCAGCAGATTGTGGATTGCCGTCGCGGCGATGGCGGCCTGCCCCATCGCGACGCTGATCTGGTCGAGGCTGCGCACCACGTCGCCGGCCGCGAACAGGCCCTCGGTCGAGCTCCGCTGGTGCTCGTCCGTCACCACGCAGCCCTTGTCGTCGAGCCGGGTGCCCAGGTCGTGCACGAGCATCGAGCGCGCATCACTGCCCAGGGCCGAGTACAGCGCCTCGAACGAGCGGCACTCCCCATCCCGCATCGCCAGCGCGCGGACCTGGTCGCCCTCCACCACCACGCGCTCCACCGCCTCCTCCACGACCGCGATGCCGGCCTCTGCCGCCGCGCGGCGCTCATCCTGCGAGAGGGTCAGCGGACAACCGAGAGACAGCAACGTGATGTCGGCGGTGTAGGTCCGCAGGAACTGCGCCTCGTGCAGCCCGCTACTGCCGTGCCCGATCACCGCGACCCGCTTACCCAGGACCTCGTAGCCGTCGCAGATCCCGCAATGGCGCACCAACCCGCGTTGGATCGCGTCCGGCACGTCGGGCAGGTCCGGCTCGCGGTCGACGACCCCGGTCGCCAGCAGGACCGTGTGCGCGGCGATCCGATCCGGGCCGATACGCGCGATGAAGACACCGTCCGCCCGGCGCTCCAGGTCGGTGACGCGGTCGTGGACGATGTGGGCTCCGTACTTGCGCGCCTGCTCCGTCATCCGGCTCAGAAGCGTCCTGCCGTGAATGCCTTCGGGAAAGCCCGCGTGGTTGTGCGAGGTCGGTATCAGGGCCGCACGGCTTGCCCCGGCATCGACCACCTGGAAGCGCCGGCGGAAGCGGGCCAGGTAGATCGCGGCGGTCAGTCCAGCCGGTCCGCCGCCGATGACAAGGCAATCCAAGACGTTGTCCGGCATGGTTCCGGCTTCCTCTCGTCGCGTGCGATGACGACTTGTCCCGCTGGCCGGGGCGGCGACGCCGCCCCGCACTCACCTGGCGGGCACTCACCTGGCGGGCACTCACTCGGCGGGCACTCACTCGGCGGGCACTCACTCGGCGGGCACTCACTCGGCGGGATTGACCAGGCGCGGCTGCACGCGAACCAGAGCCTTGCCGGGCGTCGGAGCGCCGGTGCGCGGTGGGCTTCGGTGCGGAAGCCCCCGCGCCTTGACCAGGCCGTAGATGGCCGGGATCACCACGAGGGTCAGCACGGTCGAGGAGACCATCCCGCCGATCATCGGGACGGCGATGCGCTGCATGACCTCCGAGCCCGCGCCGGTGCTCCAGAGGATCGGCACCAGGCCGGCCATGATCGCGACCACGGTCATCATCTTCGGGCGCACGCGCTCGACCGCGCCGACCATGATCGCCCGGTACAGGTCCGCGCGTGTCGGCACCCGGCCCGCGGCGGCGACCTCCGCCCGCACCTCGTCCCAGGCGTGGTCGAGGTAGATCAGCATGATCACCCCGGTCTCGGCCGCAACGCCCGCAAGCGCGATGAAGCCGACGGCCACCGCCACCGACATGTTGAAGCCCATCCACCACATCAGCCAGACCCCGCCGACCAGCGAGAACGGCAGCGAGAGCATGACGATGAACGTCTCGGTGAGCCGGCGGAAGTTCAGGTAGAGCAGCAGGAAGATGATCAGCAGGGTGACCGGCACCACGATCTTCAGCCGCGCCTCGGCCCGCTCCAGGTACTCGAACTGCCCGCTCCACTGGATGCTCATGCCCTGCGGCAGCTGGACCTCCTTGTCGACCGCCGCACGCGCCTCGGCCACGTAGCCACCGAGATCGCGGCCGGTCAGGTCGACGAAGATGTAGACCGCGAGCTGGCCGTTCTCGGTCCGGATCGAGGTCGGGCCGCGGGTGAGCTGCACTTTGGCCACCTCGCCGAGCGGCACGGTTCCACCGCCTGGCAGCGGCACTTGCACCTCCCGTGCGATGGATTGCGGATCCGACCGGAAGGCGCGCGGGTAGCGCACGTTGACGGTGTAGCGCTCGCGGCCCTCGACCGTGTTGGTCACGCTCTGGCCGCCGAGCGCGGTCGCGATGACGTCCTGCACGTCCCCGACCATAAGGCCGTAGCGCCCGAGTGCCTCGCGGTCCGGCGTGATGTCGAGGAAGTAGCCGCCGATGACCCGCTCCGCGTAGGCGCTCGATGTGCCCGGCACGTTGCGCACCACCGCCTCCACCTGGCGGGCAATCTTCTCCATCTCGGTGAGGTCGGTGCCGTAGACCTTGATGCCGACCGGTGTGCGGATGCCGGTCGACAGCATGTCGATGCGGGCGCGGATCGGCTGCGTCCAGGCATTCGACACACCTGGGAACTGCAGCGCCTTGTCCATCTCGGCCTTGAGGCTCGCGAGCGTCATGCCGGGACGCCATTCATTCTGCGGCTTCAACCGGATGATCGTCTCGAACATCTCCATCGGCGCCGGGTCGGTCGCGGTACTTGCGCGTCCGGCCTTGCCGTAGACCGACGCGACCTCCGGGAAGGACTTGATGATCCGGTCCTGAGTGGCGAGGAGCTCGCCGGCCTGGGTCACCGAGATGCCCGGCAGGGTCGTGGGCATGTACATCAGCGTGCCCTCGTTCAGGTCCGGCATGAATTCCGATCCGAGCTGGCGTGCTGGCCAGATCGTCAGGCCGAGGACCACCACGGCCAACACGATGGTCAGGACCTTGGCCCGGAGCACACCCTTGATCACCGGGCGATAGACCCAGATCAGGAGGCGGTTGAGCGGATTGCGATGCTCGGGGACGATGCGCCCGCGCACGAACAGCGCCATCAAGGCGGGCACCAGCGTCACCGACAGCAGTGCCGCGGCTGCCATGGAGAAGGTCTTGGTGAAGGCGAGTGGCCCGAACAGCCGGCCCTCCTGGTTCTCCAGGGTGAAGATCGGCAGGAACGAGACCGTGATCACGAGCAAGCTGAAGAACAGCGACGGGCCGACCTCCGCTGCGGCTTCGACCAGGATCTCGACCCTGGGCTTACCCGGGGGCGCCCGCTCCAGGTGCTTGTGCGCATTCTCGATCATCACGATGGCGGCGTCGATCATGGCGCCGACCGCGATGGCGATGCCGCCGAGCGACATGATGTTGGCGCCGATGCCGAGCAGCCGCATGGCGCCGAGCGCCATCAGGATCCCGACCGGCAGCATCAGGATGGCCACCAGCGCGCTGCGCAGGTGCAGCAGGAACACCACGCAGACGAGCGCCACGATGATGCTCTCCTCGACCAGCGTGTGCTTCAAGGTATCGATGGCCGCGTCGATGAGCTGCGAGCGGTCGTAGACCGGCACGATCTCGGTACCCGCAGGCAGGCTTTTCGCGACCTCCGCGAGCTTCGCCTTCACGCCCTCGATGACGTTCAGGGCATTCGCGCCGAAGCGCTGGAGGACGATGCCGCCCGCGACCTCGCCCTCGCCGTTCATCTCGGTGATGCCGCGCCGCTCGTCAGGCCCGAGTTCGACCCGGGCGACGTCGCGGATCCGCAAGGGAGTGCCGGCGTCGGTCTTCAGGACGATGTTCTCGATGTCGGCGACGCTCTTCAGGTAGCCGCGGCCACGAACCATAAACTCGAACTCCGAGAGCTCGACGGTGCGGCCGCCGACGTCGGCGTTGCTCGACCGGATCGCCTCTCGAAGCTTACCGAGCGAGATGCCCTGCGCGCGCAGCCGGTTCGGGTCGACGACCACGTTGTACTGCTTGACGAAGCCGCCGACGCTCGCGATCTCGGACACACCCTCGGCGCGCGAGGCCCCGAAGCGCACGATCCAGTCCTGGAGCGAGCGCAATTCGGCGAGTGTCCGCTGCTTGGCCACGATGGCGTACTGGTAGACCCAGCCCACGCCGGTCGCATCGGGTCCGAGCGTCGGGGTCACACCGGAGGGCAACTTGCTTCCGGCCGCGTTGAGGTATTCGAGCACGCGCGAGCGGGCCCAGTACGGGTCGGTCCCGTCCTCGAAGATGACGTAGACGAACGAGACCCCGAAGAACGAGAAGCCGCGCACCACCTTCGACTTCGGCACCGTCAGCATCGCAGTAGTCAGCGGGTAGGTGACTTGGTCCTCGACTACCTGCGGTGCCTGACCCGGGTACTCGGTGTAGACGATGGTCTGCACGTCCGAGAGATCGGGGATGGCGTCGAGCGGCAGGGTACGGACCGCGTAGAGGCCGGCGGCTACCGCGAACACGGTGCCGATCAGGACCAGGACGAGGTTGCGGGCCGACCAGCCGATGAGGCGGGCGATCATTGCGACTTCTCCTCGCCCTGCGCCTGCGGAGCCGGCGGCGTTGGGGTCGCCATGCTCTGGAGAGCGGATTTCAGGTTGCTCTCGGCATCGATCAGGAAGTTGGCCGCGGTCACGACCTGCTCGCCGGCTTTCACGCCATCGCGGATCTCAGTGTAGCCCTCGCCGCGAGCGCCAATCTTGACCTCACGCGGCTCGAAGCGGCCCTCGCCCTTGTCGATGAGCACGACCTGGCGCGCGCCCGTGTCGATGATCGCGTCGTTCGGGACCGCGACGACGGGCTTCGTCGCGCCGGTCCCGATCTCGACGTCGGCGTACATGTCGGCCAGCAGCACGCCATCCGGGTTCGGCAGCTCGATCCGCACGCGCGTGGTGCGAGTCTGCGTGTTCACCTGCGGGTAAATCAGCGCGACCTTGCCGGTGAACGTGCGTCCGGGCAGCGAGCGCACGTGCACGGCGACGGGCTGGCCGACCTTGATGCTGCCGAGGTCGTATTCGGGCACATCGGCCAAGACCCACATCACCGAGATGTCGCCGATCCGAAACAGGGTTTCTCCGGCCGCGGCCTTCATGCCCTCGATGGCTGTGCGTTGCAGGATCACCCCGTCGCGGGGGGATGACCAGGTAATGGCCATCGGCACCTTCCGGGTGCGTTCCATCTCAGCGATGACTTCGGCCGGGACGTTCAGGTTCTGCAGACGTCGACGCGAGCCGTCGAAACCGGGGTTGGCGATGAGCTGGGCGGCGGCCGCGTTGATCTCGGGGGAGTAGACGTCGACGAGGGGCTGGCCCTTGCGCACCTGATCTCCGGTGGTGACGTTCTCGACGTGGTCGACGTAGGCGTCGGAGCGGGTGGCCACGATGGTGACGCGCCGCTCGTCCAGCGTGACGGTGCCGGGCACCCGAACGGGTCGGCTGATGACGCGGCGCTCGACCGGCTCCGAGCGGACGCCGGTGCGCTGAACCTTGCCGGGTGAGATCTTGACGGTGTTGCCGTCCTCGGCCTCGCCCTCGTAGACGGGGATGTAGTCCATCCCCATCGAGTCCTTCTTCGGCGCCGGCGAGGTGTCCGGCAGCCCCATCGGGTTGCGGTAGTAGAGAACCTTCTTGGCCCCGGTCTGCGTCATGCCGGTCTGTGTCATACCGCTCTGGCCACCGACCGCCTCCGCCGGCTTCGGATCGAAGTCGACGTCTTCGCTGACGCGCACGGGCCGGTAGTCGCGTCCGTCGGGCGTTTTTGAAGGCGCCAGCGTGTAGGCGGCCCTCCCGTCGGGATCGCGGTAGTACAGGATCGCGGCATCCGCCGCCGGACCCGCCCCGTCCCTGACGAGTAGGCCCGAGACCGGAGCCGGCACCCAGGCCGGCAAGGGCCAGTTGGCCTCGCCCGCCTTCAGGCCGACCAGCACCGCGCCGACGAGCGCGGCCGGCGCGAGCGTGAAGCCGGCAATCCGGGCCGCAAGGCGCACGGGGCTGCCACCGCGTTCCTGGGTCTCGGAGATGTGGAAAGGCGTCCTCTGGTCCATCACGGTACCACCTTGAGCGCGACCTGGTTCTGCACGGTGCCAGTCTCGCCCTGCACCTTGGCGGCCAGCGAGAGCTGCCAGTCGCCCGCCATCGTGAGGTTGGTCTTGAACCGGTAGAGGCCGGGCTCGGTCGCCGGCTGCGGCTCCAGCTCTGTCGTCATGGTCGGCATGCCGGCCGGCGCCATGTCGAGGCGGCGTGCGAAGACGATCGCGTCGGGGACCGGCTTGCCCGCCGGCTTCTGCTGAAGGCGCACGGTCAGCACCGCTTCGCCCTGCTTGGCTTGGTGCTCGACGAGCTCGAAGGTGTAGTCCTTGAGCTTCGCCGGCGCGGCGGCATCGCTCCCCCCGTGCGGCAACCAGCCGGCAAGCGCCGCCGGAACATGGCCGGAGACCGAGCTTGGGATCGTCCAGGTCCCGCGACCGAGGCCGTAGCCGAGGCCGGCCGCAGCCACGAGCACGAGCACGAACACGACGAGGCTCACCACCCACTTGGCCCGACCACCGCCGGATGGGGCGGTCTCGAACTCCTCGAAGTCGTGGAAGGGCGTGTGCTGATGCATCATTGCACTGCCTGCAGGACGAGCCTGCGTTGAACCGGGTCCGGAAGGCCGGGGATTTTGGCGGCGAGGGTGAGCGCCCAGGCGCCCTCCATCGAGAGGTCGGTCTCGAAACGGTAGTAGCCGGGCAGCGTATCGGCCTGGAGCTCCAGGGGAGCCGTCATCTGGCCCATCCCGTCAGGCGACATGTCGATCCGGCTGATGAACAGGACCGCGTCCGGAACCACCTTACCAGTACGCTCGTCGATGAGCCGGACCAGGAGGGTCGTGCCGTAACCCTGCTTCACCTCACGCTCGACGAGCTCGAAGGCATAATGGTCCGAAGCGTCGCGGCTCAAGGACGACGCGACGGCGACGCCGGCGCCCATGAGAAGCAGCGCCAGCGCGAGAGCGCGCCATAATGGGAGGCGCCCCCGCATGGCGGCGGCCGCAGCACGTGCTGCGGCCAGCAGTGGCATGCGAGGTGGGGTGCTCAAAACTCAGGGCCGCCCGCAGTACCGCCGAGGTTCTGCTGAACGGGAAGGCGCGCCGGAAACTGCGCGTTGCCGCGCGTACTGCTGCGGAAGTCCCGGCCCTGGCGGTCACGCGGAACCCGCAGCCGGCCGATGCTACCAGTCGTCTCAGGGCCGTGCAGCGCGGGAGCCGGACGCGCGGCGTGGAGATGGGCGCCCGTGCGTGCGTGCCAGGCCGGCGCGGCCGATGCTGCGCCGGCCGAGACCAGTGTTGCGAGGGTGAGGGCAAGCGCGAATTTCATGATCTTGTCCGGTGTTGGAGAGAGGCACTCTCGGTTCAGCGCCATTGCCCATGAGTTCGGAGGGTAAAATCCTTTCGTTACATTGGAAGGGACAGGTCCACAGGAGCCGATCCGATGAGGGCGAGGCGGACATCGACCTGCCCCGCCGGCAATCCGCGCAGCCGTGCCGACGCTCACCCGCCGTTCCTGGCTGCGCCTACGGTCTCGCGGCGTGCGATCTCATCTCGCACAGCCGCGCTCACCTTCTCGAAGGCGCGCACCTCGATCTGCCGGACACGTTCGCGCGACACCCCGAACTCGCCCGAGAGGTCTTCCAGCGTGATCGGATCCTCGGCCAAGCGTCGTGCCTCGAAGATGCGGCGCTCGCGCGGGTTCAGCACGCTCAACGCGTCCCGAAGAGCCGAGAGGCGGTTCTGTCCCTCCTGCTCGCGGGCCAGGACGGTCTCCTGGCTCGGCGCGTTGTCCACGAGCCAATCCTGCCACTCGCCTTCGCCCTCTTCGCGCAGGGGGGCGTTGAGCGACGTGTCGCCGGACAGGCGCCGGTTCATGTCGATCACGTCCTGCTCGGGCACACCGAGGCGGGTGGCGAGCTGCTTGACCTGATCGGGACGCAGGTCGCCCTCGTCCAGGGCCGAGATTTTGCCCTTGGCCTTTCGGAGGTTGAAGAACAGCTTCTTCTGGTTCGCCGTGGTGCCCATCTTCACCAGCGACCACGAGCGCAGGATGTATTCCTGGATCGCCGCCCTGATCCACCACACCGCGTAGGTGGCGAGCCGGAAGCCCTTGTCGGGATCGAAGCGCTTGACCGCCTGCATCAGGCCGACATTCCCCTCGGACACGACTTCGCCGATCGGCAGGCCGTAGCCGCGGTAGCCCATGGATATCTTCGCCACGAGGCGAAGGTGCGACGTCACGAGACGATGTGCGGCCTCACGGTCGCCGCCGTCCCGCCAGCTCTTCGCCAGCGTGAACTCCTCCGGCGGCTCCAGCATCGGGAATTTCTGGATCGCGCCGAGGTAATGGACCGGGAACGCGATACCAGGTGGGAAAGAAGCAAGGGTATTCCGCATCAGGGTTGCCGTGAGACTGCCTCCGGGCTGCAGTACCTGAATTCCCGGGAGCTGTTTGCAAGGGAAAACGGGGCCCGTTACGAAGCCATGGCCCGACTTCCACGGTGTCCCCTTTCCATCTCGATGTCCGACACCTCCCCTCGTGAGTTCGGGACGATGGAATGAATGGTTACGAGGAAGGCCGGCTCCGCGGCACGGATGGGCAGCGCAGTGCGAGTGCGCTCACGAAAGCCTTGCGGGCCTGCGCATGCTGTGGGATGCGACGGTTCAGCGTCTGCGGCGCTTCGGGCCAGGACACGTCTCGTCCGAGCAAGGCCGGCTCTCCCCGCGTCGTTGGGCTTGGCCGATTGAAGACGTGAAGACGTGGAAGCCGTCGCGGTGCCAGGCAGCCCAAGCGGCCTTCGTCGTCAGCTCCCTTAGCCTGACGCCGGACCGGTCGAGGGTGCCCCGGTATCTCCAGGCCGGACAGATCAGGAAGTCCGGGATCGCGTGCGTCCTCGCCACCAAGCAGAAGAGATCCCGGGTGAACCGGGCCTCGAAGACGAGGCAGGTCTTGAGGCATCTTGTATCTGAGACTGTGTTGCTGGATCTCATGCCGCTGACCGTGGGCGCGTGCGGGTGGTGCCGACTCGGCGAGCGCCACGGGGCCCGCGCGGCTACGTGGCGAAAAGTTCGCCTCTGTCCCCGGCGGCGAGGATAAAGGCCCAACCCGAACGGTCGGCTCTCAATCTGAGTTCGGGGCCGGCCGTCTTTCGGTTGCAGGCGCGACCGCCGAGCGAGAAGACCTTAGGACCGCACCCCAGACCAGCGCCGGAGGCGGCATGCGGCCTTTCCCGCATTGTGGGGGCCTGTTAGTGCGTCGCCGATGTTCCGGGTCCGGCGCCGTTCCGTCCGCTTCTGTCTGCTGGTCCTCGCCCTGATGGCGGGGTTTGCGCTGCATGGCGTCCAAGCCGCCCACATGCAAACCGTAATCGCCTCCGCACCGATGGATATGTCGGCTCCCGCCGCGATGCCCGACGGCTGCGAGGACTGTGACGGCTGTGCCAAGGGTCCGGGCGCGCGCTCCTGCCCCCTCATCTGCTGCGGCTTCGTCGCGGTCGTCCCGTCCGCCGCCGCACCTCAGGTCGTCGCGGTCGCGCTTGCCTACGCCGTGGACGGCATCCGAGGCGTAGGCCTGTCAGGCCACCCCGATCCCTTTCCGCCCAAGTTCCTCGTCCGAGCCTAGGCGCGGTCCCCGGCCGTGACCGCCGTCGCGTCTCCCGAGGAAGACGGGCGACCGAGCGCGTGCGCCCTGTCGTGCGCGCGCGAACCCGTGACATTCCAGGACGAGAACCATGACGGATTTCTTCGAGCTCACGCCCGGTTGGCCGATCCGAAAACCTGATCACGCCGAACACACAGTTGGCGGTGCGCGCCTGTCTTCGGCCAGCGGACCATCCGGTCTGCCCTGTCTCGCGATCCGGGAGAGCTGGTCAGACCGACGACCGATTGTAACCTCCGCCGGCTTCGCGCCGAAGTTGGGTAGGAGTGCCCGATGATTGCGAGCGAGGGAGAGTTGAGTGGCCTGATGAGGGCCGCCTTGGACGGGGACAAAGCCGCCTATCGGACGCTTCTGGACCGGCTGAGCCAGCACCTGCGAGCCTATTACCGGGGCAAGCTGGCGCGCATCGGGCGGAGCCAGACGGAGGCGGAGGATCTCGTGCAGGACACGCTCCTGGCGATCCATACCCGTCAGCATACCTACGATACGGACGAGCCGTTCACGCCCTGGGTGCAGGCCATCGCTCGGTACAAGCTGATCGACCACCTGCGGCGCAACCGCCTCTCCGTGGCGGACGTGCCCATCGAGGATGCCGGTGATTTCGAGGCGCGGGACGATCATACCGGCTCTGAGAGCGCGCATGACCTCGATCGCCTGCTGGCCGGCTTGCCCGAGAAGATGCGGCGGGCAATCCGGTTCGTGAAGCTCGATGGGTTGAGCGTCGCGGAGGCGGCACAGCGATGCGGCATGTCGGAGTCCGCCATCAAGGTCAGCGTGCACCGCGGCATCAAGGCCATGGCAACCGCCATCAGTCAGGGCAAGGGACGATGAGAACGGATCAGTTGATCGAGATCCTGAGCACGAACAGTGGACCGGCTGACCGTCGCCAGCTCACCCGTGGCATCGGCCTGGCCGCGGCGCTCGGCGCAGGCGCGGCGCTTTGCATCGCGCTCCTGGCGCTCGGCGTCCGCCCAGACCTTGCCGCGCCCGGCGCGCTGGGCTTCCTTCTGCTGAAGCTCGCCTTCACGGCGGGCATCGTCGTCCTCGCAGTCCGCCTGCTCACCCGGGTTGCGCGCCCGGGCGGCGCATCCGGGGGCCGCGTGCTGACGGCGCTGCTACCCTTTGCGGGCATCTTGGCACTCGCGGCCTTGAGCTTGGCCTCCGCGCCGAGTGCGCACTGGGACCGGATGGTGGTCGGCCATATGTGGCTAGAGTGCCTCGTCTCGATCCCGATCATCGCGGTGGTGCCGTTCGCCATTCTGGTCTGGGCTGTGCGCCGCTTCGCTGCACCAACCGACCTGGTGCGTACTGGCGCGCTCGTGGGCCTCGTCGCCGGTGGTATCAGCGCGATGGGCTACGCCCTGCACTGCGTGGACGACTCGGTCCCGTTCGTAGCGCTCTGGTACGGGGGCACCATCGCGTCCTGCACGCTCGTTGGTGCCATGCTAGGGCCGCGCCTGCTGCGCTGGTGACGCGCACGAGAACCAGCCGCCCGCTCAACTGCTGCGGGTCGGTCTCTCGGTTCGAGGCGACGATCGAGACGGGGCTGGCAAATATTCCAGGGAAGCATAGCGCGGGCTGCGTTCACCGCACCGGTGTTCCGTAAGCCGCCCTTATGCGAACAGAGGTACTATCCCTAACCTCCTCGAAGTTTCCGAATAAGCTGGTAGCTCCCAAGCCGCGATCCAGGCAAAAACGTCGAAATCGGACTGGCGCAGAGTTACGCCCGTGATGGCTGCGGCGCTCAGCAGCAGGGCGGTGTACGGCGTATTGCCCTCGTACCAAGCCGTCGAGGCGAGTGCCCGAGTATGGACGGCCAAGCCCTCGACAGTGCGCGCAGGGATCTGAGGCAGCCGGGCACGGGCGCGCCTGCTGGCCTTGTCGGCTAAATCTCTCTCCACCCTCAGTTCGCGGATGCGGAACTGCCGCTCCAACGCCTCGCGGTGTGTGTCGTAGGCTTCTGCGGCCGGCAGGAGCCGCGCCAGCGACGGATACGGTGCGGCGTATGCCCAGCCTTCCCGAAGACTGCCGGCGCGAGTTGAATGGCTCGACGCAGCCCATCCGCGGTCCAGCCGAAATCCGGGTTGAGACGATCCGCTCGGTGCACGATGTGCGTCGCGGGCGCTCTGACGTCTCACAGCTTGCCGACCGTAACGCCACAGATGCCGTCAGCGTCCGTAGTCCGGGCCTGAGCGGGACTGATCCGGCGGCTCCAGCACGGCAGCGCGCGGCAGTGTGCTCCGAATGGCCTCGACCAGCCGAAGGACCGGCTGTGGGAGCCGGCGCTCTGCGCGTCGAATACGCTGAGCCAGCTGCCGGAGCGCGATCTGCGGAGCAGCGCCAATCTCCTGCATCACGCTGCGCAGAGCTCGTGCCGCCGCAAAGCCACGCTGCAGGTCGAGACGCAGCTCGGGCCTAGACGGCGGGATCGTCCCGCTTCGCACGAACGTGATCCTGTCCTCGACATGGTCGACGACGTTCACCTTCTCGGCGTAACGGCGCGCCTCGACGAACAGCCGTTCCTGCAGCTCACTCTCGCTCGACGCGAGGCGCGGATCCGCCTGCCGCACCCGTACAGCCGCCGCCAGCCGCTCGCGCTCGACCACCAGCCAGGCTTCCTGCCGGTGGCGGGTCAGCCCGACGTAGAGCTCGCGTGCGTCGCCGGCCGTGAATCCGCAGTAAATCGTTGATTCACAAGTACTGCCCTGCACGGAGTAGGCGGTGCCAGCGTAGCCCGGACTGATCCGCGGCAGCGCCTTCGTCTTACCGCGGCGCGTCTGCGCTGGCACGAACCCGGCGAGAGCATCCTCGATGTGCTGCCCATCTTCCAAGCGGACACCGAGCCTGAGCTCGCCGGCCTCGTCCGGTCCGATCGCCTCGACCGTCGCGCGCGTGCCGTTGCGGATGCCGTGCTGCGTCAGCGTCTCACCGAAGCGGACGCGGTCCCCAACCGCCAAGGCCAGAGGCTGCGGCTTGTTCTCGCGGTCGCGCGCCAGGATCTCGACATCAGCGCCCTTCAGCACGCCTTCCGTCCGCAGCAACGCGCGCGCGCCGCGGTTCAGTTCGGCCGCATCGCGGTTGCGCCGGGTCACAAGGAGAACCTGATCAGAACCGTGGCGCGCGCGCGCCTCGCACCAGAGCGCGAGGGCTCGCGCCTGTACCGCACTCGCGCCGGAGACGAGCTCGATCCGGCCCTGGCGAGCATAGGCGCGTAGGCCCGCCTCGATGTTGCCGCGCGCCATCAGCACGGAGGCCGCGCGCTGCCAGGGCACGACCTGCCGCCGTACCTCCGAGAGCGTGGCGTGGCGGCCGAGCACGTCGACCACGGCGCGCAAGGCGCTGGCGCCCGAGACCGAAGCGAGTTGGCGCCGATCGCCCATCAGCACCACGCGCGCGCCGCCCGCGGCCGCGGCCGTCAAGACGGCGGAGAGATCCTTCGTCCCGACCATCCCTGCCTCGTCGACCAGCACCAGGTTGTCGGGACCGAGGGCCAGGGCCGAACCCCGCGCCTGGTCGTGGCGCCACTTGGCGACCGCTTGGGCCGGGATGCCGGTCGAGACCGCGAGCTCGTCGGCCGCGACCCAGCTCGGGGCCAACCCGATCACCTGCATTCCGGAGCGCCCGACCATCGCGACCAACGCCCTCGCAACCGTGGTCTTGCCCGTGCCGGCGCCCGCCTCCAGTATGCTGATCGCGCTCTCGCCGGTCACATGCCGCAGCGCAGCGCGCTGCTCCTCGGCGAGCTGCGGTTCGGCTGCGAGCACCGCCTCGACGTCCTGCGCCGGGATCCGGTGTTCGGCGGCCGAGCGATCAGCAGCGCGCAGCAACGCGGCCTCGGCCGCCGCGATACCGGGCGTTGTCCAGCAGGCGTCCCGCTCCGACAAGATTAGCCGCACGAGCTGGCCCGTTCGCTCCAGCTCCGCCAGCTCAGCCCGCACGCTGACGATGCCGAAGCCCTGCAGCGCCGCCTCGTCGAGCGCCCGCTCGATCAAGCTCTTGCGGGAGAGCACGTTCTCGTGCCGGAACAGGGCGGAAGCCGCGAGGGCCACCGGCGTCGAGCCGGCGATCTCGGGCAGGTCGAAGGCAGGCTCGGGTGCACGCCCGGCCTCGCGCTCCGAGGCTGGCTCGCGCGCCGCCTCCCGTGCGGCGCTCCAGGGATCGAGGCCGAGGACCGCAAGCTCGGCCCGCCAGCGCGCCTCTAGCTCAGGCCCCGTCGGCAGGTCGGTCTTGGCAGCCCGGGTGGCGAGCGCGGCGACCTCCTTCTGCGCGCCCGAGGCGGCGAGACGGTCGCCGCCGATCTGCGCCTCGATCGCAACGGAGCGCTTCGAGAAGGCCTCGATCACAGGGTCCGGGATGCCGCGGATCTCGAACTGCCCTTGTCCGGCCGAGCGCAGGGACAGGCCGAGCTCGCGCGAGAGCCGCTCGGCTAGGACCGCCCTGTAAGCACTGCCCACCACGAGTTGCCAGCGATAGAGCCGTTCCGGCTCGAGGGTCCTATGCTTTTTGTCATTGCATAGGGATAAATTCAATAACACACAGTGCGTGTGGCAGTTGGGGTCGCCTGCCCGCGAGGTGTAGTGATCGAAGAGGCCGACGATCAGGCCGGCGGGCGCCTCGCGCAGGTGCCCGCCGGCGCCGAGCCGGACCTCGACCAGTTCCTCCTCGCGCAGGAACCCGAGCGCCGCCTCGACCGCGGCCGCGTGCATCGCCTCGACTTGCGCGCGCTGCTCCGGGCTGCCGCTCGCCCACAGCAATGACACCGTCTTGGGCGCGGTCAAGGTCATGTCCCAGCCGGCCCGATGACCCTCGCCGGCGCCGCGCACGAGTGGTGCACCCGAGGCTGGGTCGAGCCCGGCGCAGAGGTCACGGAAGCTCTCCCGCGCGATGGCCGCGCCATGCCGTACGGGGGCGGCACCGTGCGTCCACCAACGGCCTCCGCCGTCCTGCAGGTAGTACTCGTCCCTGTTGCGGCTCTCGCGGTAGGGATCGTTGGTGTAGTAGGTGCCGGCCGATGCCCCGCAGCCGAGCGCGTGCAGCGAGGCCGTCACGCCGGGCTGGCCTTGAGCGCCTTGTAGCGACAGATCTCGGCGACTGCTGCGGGCGTGGGCTCGGCCAGAGCCTCGCCGACGAGCCCGGTCAATTCGGCGAGTCGGTCCTTGATGAAAGCCATCTCGTCGCCGAGGCGACCATAGGCTGTGACACCGTCGAGGTGGTCGGCCAATGCGCGGAGCACGAGCTCGGTCGGTGACAGGCCAGAGCGCTCTGCTGAGACGCTCAGGCGCGCAGCCAGCGCAGGCTCAAGGCGTAGCGTCATATCGAGGAAATCAGGCATGCGAGGTCAATCTGCAGTTCGGCGGTGGGTCGACTGGAGTAAATGCAGCGTGTTAATACATATACATTCAAAGCTTTTATGATTTTTGAAGAAGGTGAACGAACTTCTCAGAGATATAATAATTGTCCAACAGTAAATCCTGCCGATTGGGTAAAGGAGCCCCGTCTGGTTTGTCGAGCGGGATCAGCTTGCGCGCATCGATCATAACGCGACCAACCGTGTGAAGTTTGAGAGCACTCAAATGCTGGCCAAGGACGCCGATCGGTGCCCAAGGTGGGACAAACATAAAGTACTTCTTGAAGAATGTTGCCTCAGTCGCCGCTTTCAGAACCTCTCTGACTGATCCATCCTCATGAACATCGCCATAGATTAGTAAGCATTCCACTCCGTAGACGAAACGCTCGCCGTTGACCCTGTGCAGGATCACAAAATCCGGACTCGCATATTGAAATGTCCCTGTCCATTTCAGAAGCCTGATCTTGTCCGTATCGGGATCATAGCCGCATAAATCCCGCAGGTTCTGCTCTACAGCGAGCAGCTCAAAGCAGGTTTTCGCGAACTGGTGCCTGGATTGCTGCCCGGCACTTCTCGACGACGCACGTCCTGTCATGCTGGACCGGATCTCGTCATAGCGATGACGCAGATCGCGATAGGTCCTGCGGCTCCAGCCCGACTCATCACTAAGCAGCTTCTCGGCCGTCTCACGATCGGCCTTGGCAATCCGCACGATGAGTTCCAGATGCGAGAAGGGCAGAGCCAGGATTGGGGCCAGCGACAGGCGCGGATTGTTCGCTGCGAGAGCTTCCAACGCCGACAGCGTTCGATCCATCTGGCGCAGCTGGTTGGTCGTGAACCGGCTCGCGGCCGCCGCCACCTTCACCCAGGGGCGGCCTTCCTCGTCCGCCAAACTCTTCGCTTCCAGGGCGCGTAAGGCTGCGACGAGCTTGTACCAAGGGGTGTCCTTGCGCCGGGCATCGGTGAGCTGCGCCAGCGGATCGATCTGCCCCATCACATCCCTACTCGATTTCAGCACCCGCCGTCCACCTTTGGGTGGCAAGAGTTACGGAATGGTGTGATGTCTGGCAAGCTACGCCCATTCACAACGAGCTGCTCGGCAGGGCTGCGTTAACCACTCCAGCTGGCGGCCGCGGAAAGGCCGTGACATTCCAATAATCCACCTTTAGTGCTAGCCGGCCGTTTGGGCCAGCGAGTCCCTTCCGGCATCCCTACCCCTTCAATTGCCCACCTTTGGTGCGAATCTAGGAACAACAGTTTGAACACGATCTCTACCCTGGCCTTCCTGAGGGCCTTGGGCACCTCCGGCAACGAGGCCCTGCACCGGCACGTCTGCACCCTGGTGCTCGACACCATCGAGCAGGCGAGCCGCGACACCGCTGCCAACCTGCCGGTGCCGCTCAACCTCCTCGAGGGCAGCTCCGTCATCCCCGGTACGCCGGTCGGGCTCGTGCCCGTCCGCATCACCTCGCGGCTCGGGACTGAGAAGCCGGCCCTCCGCACCATCCGGGTGCTGCGCGCCCGGGGCTCGTTCGAGGGTGTGACCATCGTCGTCGACGACGCCGTCGACATCACGATCACCGATGCGGGCACCGCGGTGGCGATCGTGGTCGCGCCGGTCTGACCGAGAGTGCTCCTCGCCCGAATTGCCGGGCGAGGAGCTCCCCGAGGCGCGGTCGGGTCGTCCCGCAAAGACCCGCCCGGCCGCGTCTCACCCATCAGGGCCGGAGGAGAATGGCATGGCGTTCATCAGCCTGGGAAGGTGCTCCCTCTGCCCGCTGCGGGTAGGCGAGCCTTCAGCGCGGACCACCCAGGACACCACCAGCAGCTTCAGTGCGTGGGGTGTGACCCTCCTCCCTCTGTGGCCCCGCCAGTGGCCCTCCGGGTGGTCCTGTGTGGCCCCCTGTGGCCGCCTCTGGCCCCGGAGGGTGAAGCGTCCTGTCTGGCTGGGCGGGGCGATGCACCGGATCCTGCCGCAGGGCTGAGGCGACATGGCGATCAACCTCAAGCGCCTGCGCCGCGACCTCGGCCGCCTGCAAGGCGAGCGGCCGGTCGGCCGCGCTCCCGGCGGGCGCCCCCTCACCGGCGCCATGGCGAGCGTGCGCGCGCTCCTGCCGATGCTGGAGCAGCTGCGGGCCGAGGGCTTCACCTGGCCCGAGATCGCTGCGGCGCTCGCCGCGCAGGGCGTGATGCAGACCCGCGGCGACAGCCTCGTGCCGATCACCGGCCGGCGCGTGTCCGCCCTCGTGGCGAGTGTGCGCCGGCAGCAGGGCCGCCAGCGTCAGGCGGCCGAGCGGCGGACGCGGCGCGGCGATCTGCGGCCCTCGCCGGTTCCGGCGGCTCCCCCTGGCGCCGCGCCGGCAGAGCCGCGGCGGCTGCGTCTCTCGACTGAGCTCACCGCCGGCGGGGCGTCCGCTCCTCCGGCTTCCCCCAATCCGATCTCCGAGGAGGCGCTCCGGCGCGCCGCCCTGGAGAGCGTCAAGGCCATTCTGAAGAAGGACAACAGGACATGAGCCGAACCATCCTGGTGCTGCAGCAGACCGGAGGCGTGGGCAAGTCCACGAAGACACGGGCCCTGGCCGAGGCTGTTCCCGACGCGCCGGTCATCGAGATCGAGTCGACGCCGCGCCTCCTGGAGATCGAGGCCCGGGTGAGCTTCTACCCGATGCGGGCGGACCGACCGGAGATCGCCGCCACGGCCGGTGAAGCGGCCCTCGCCGAGTACGACCGCCCCCTCAACCGTCTCCTGCGCGAGACCCTGCCGGCGATCGTCGACGTCGGTGCCAACAGCGCGGTCGCCGTCGTTCAGGCGCTCGGGTCGATGCAGGAAGTCTTTGCCCGGCGCGGCAAGGAAATCGGGATTTTGGTGGTCGTGGCCAATGACGCGAGCGCCTACACAGATGGGGCCAAGCTCCTCTCGCTCAGCAAGCCCTTCGCGGCCGCCCAGTTCGTGGTCGCCAACGAGGTGCGCGGCCCCGTCGATGCGGGTTTGGTCAAGAAGCTCGCCGCCGGTGCCAAGGTGACGAGCCTGCGCCGGTTCAGCTTCGAACGCCGCGCCTTACCACTGGTGCAGGCTTTGGGCTTTGCACTGATCCCCAGCCTGGACGAGGACGGCTTGGCCGCGCGCTTGGCCGGTCAGGATGGAGAGCCGGACTACGCGCTCGCCGGCCGCACCAAGGCCGGGCTCGACGCCTTCCGCTTCGCCGCCATGGAGGCCGTGCGCCCGGCCGCGGAGTGGCTGGTCGGATGAGCGCGCGTCTCAAGACCCTCGCGGCGCGCTTCGCGCAAGCCAAGGCGCAGGCCGATGCCTCGAACGCGCGGCTGCGCCGGGCGAGTGCGGCGCGCCTCGCTGAGATCCTGGCCGATCCCGATCCGGCCCGCCAGCTTGCGGGCCTGCGCGACAGGGCCCTGACGCCCTTCGACCGGGCTCAGCTCCAGCGCGCCCTCACCGAGAAGCTGCCGGGGCGGCGCCGGCGCCTGCCGCTCAGCCTGTGCCAGCAGCTCGCCGCGCTGCTGCGGCAGCTGCGCTATCGCCGCCGCGCGCTCACACGCGCCGCGGTGCTGGCCACCCCCCTCCTCGCAGCCGCTGTCCTGGCCGACCGCCACACCCCGACCGGCCGGCCGGTGCGCCTCAGGGAGGGCTTCATCATCTCGTGGCGCCTGCCCGACGGATCAATCCACCAGGAGCAGGAGGCGGCGAATACGCGCCTCGTCCTTCTGCACACATCGGACGGCGGCTTCGCGCTCCGGCGCTGGTTCCCGCGCCTCGGCTACGGCGAGGTCGCGGTCGAGCCGGCCTTCATCGAGCGAAGCCTCTCCGCCGCCGAGTGATCCGATCAACCCCTCGCACAACCGCAAATTTTGAGGAGACCAGAGACCCATGCACCCGATCTTCGCCCTGTCGCACCCCGAGCGCCTGCGCGCGATCCGTAACGACCTCACCCTGAGCCTCTGCCTGCACGAGGCCGGGCATGCCTGGGTGGCACGCGCGCTTGGCGCCCCTTTCACCATGCTGCACCTGCCCGACCTGAGCGGCCCGGCGCGGACCTACAAGCCCGTCCTGGTCGGCGACGCGGTGCTGCCGGCCGTTCTGGTCAACGCGGAAGGTCTCGGCCGGAGGGACCGGATCAGCATCCTGCTCGGCGGCTACGCGGGCGAACTCTGCCTCTACGAGCGCAGCTACCTCGTGGAGGGAGGCGAGCTCTTCACGCGCATCGCCGACAGCGCCGACGATGCTGCCGGCATCGCCCGGCTCCTCGGCCTGCCCGAAACCGCCGACGATGCGGCGGTCGAGGGGCTGCTCGTCGCCGCCCTGAAAGCTGCCGACTACCGGCCCTACGCCCTGCTCACGCGCGATCTCGGAGGCTTTCGCCGCTGGGTGTCGCGGCTGCACGCCGCCTGGGCAGCCGAGAGCTTCCGCAGGCTGGGCTTGCTCGACGATCTGCTCCCGCCCGCCGCCTGATCCTCTCGTCACGAAGGTGCCCTCATGACCGCCCTGCTCAAGAGCGCCGCGCTGCTGCTCGCCACCCTGCTGTTCGGCTACCCCCTCGCGGCACTCATCCGGCACGGCTACGATACCAGCCTTTGGCTGGACGCGGTCCCGACCCCAGGGCGCTGGTTCGTGCTCCTCTGGCAAAGCCGGGGCCAGTCCGGCCTCATCGCTTACGAAGCGATGTTCGGCGGCACCGCGCCGGGTTTTGCCGGCGGCGGCGCGACCGAGGCCTGGGCCCTGTTCGGTTCGACGGCCGCCGTGATCGGCCTCCTGCTAGCGCCCCGCCCGGCCGAGCCCCGGCGCGACCCGAACGCCACCTACGGCGATGCACGCTTGGCGAACTTACGCGAGCGCCGGCGGATGAGCGCCGGGCTCGAACTCGGTCATGATCCGGACACCGGGCGGCCGATCCGGGTGGCGGTGCGCTCCAACCTGCTCTCGATCGCCCCGCCGCGCACCGGCAAGACCAGCGGCCTCGTCATCCCGAACCTGGCCGCTCCCGAGGCGCAAGCCTGGTTCGGTCCGGCCGTGGTGATCGATCCTAAGGGCGAGGTCTACCGCGCCGTGGCCGAGCGCCGCCGCGCTCTGGGGCGGCAGGTGCGCTGCCTTGATCCGTGCGGGCTCGTCGGCGGCACCGACACGCTCAACCCGCTCCTGCGGGCGAACCCGCGCAACATCCTCTACCTGCAGCGCGTGGCCCGCGCGCTCTTGCCGGGCGCCTCCGGGAGCGAGGACGCCTACTTCCTGAACCGGGCCGCCGACGCGATCGTGGCGGGTTTTCTAGGCGCGCGCAGGCTCGGCACGCCGACGCCGGTGGCGGTGTCGCGCCTCCTGGCGGATCCGGAGGCGTTCTCGTCGGCGCTGGCCGGGCTGCGGGCGGAGCCGGCCGTCAAGATGCACGCCCTGCTCTCGGCTGAGCCGAAGACGCGCGACCCGATCCTCTCGACGGCGCAGCAGGCCTTCTCCTGGTGCGACGATCCCCGTCTGCAGCGGCTGACCGAGCAGAGCTCGTTCGCGCTGACCGACCTCTGCGCAGGTCAGGCCGACCTGTTCCTGACGCTGCCGACCGAGGATCTGGAGAGCTTGGCGCCCCTGATCCGCTGGCTCTTGACCGAGATCTTCACGGCGATCCGCCGCAACCGGCCGCGCGAACGTGTGGTTATTTTCCTAGACGAGGCTTTCGCGTTGGGCCGGTTCCGCGAGATCGTGGTGGCGGCGAGCGAGCTACCGGGAGCGAATGCGAGCCTGTGGACGTTCTGGCAGGACCGGTCGCAGCTGATCGCGACCTATGGCGACGCCGAGGCGCGGACCCTCCTCAACACGGCCGAGATCACGACCGTGTCGGATCCAGCGCTCGTCGACCCGGACGAGCGAGAGCACTGGTCGCGCGCGCTCGGCGACTACACGCTCTTGGAGGAGAGCCGGACGACGGAGGCAGCTGCGGCGGGTCGGTCCGCGCGCACGACCGTGGCGCTGACGCCGAAGGCGGTGCGGCTGCGCAGTGCGGAGGCGCTGGGCCGGCTTCCGACCGAGCAGCTCCTGGTGTTCCCCAACAGCCCAACCTACGCCAAGCGACCGCTGCTCCTGTACAAGACCCGGCACGACGACGCGCGCCTGCAAGGGCTAGTGCGCGATGTCGGCGCCACGGCCGCAGCAGGATAAGCCGCATCGCGAGCCTCGGCGTCGGCCCAAGCCGGGATCAGGGTGATTGCTTCGATCAGCGCCTTATGGACAGGCTCAGATCAAGCCGGTTCAGGCGTGTCGCCAAGGCTGATGGATCCTCGTTCAGCATGCGGGTACCACCGCATGTGGCGAGATCCCTCACTTAGACGTTTTCGCTGGCTTGCCTACCGTTTCGTAAGTGGCCTCAAGTACTTCTTCTCGCGCGACCACGCGCTGGTTGGGACTCTCTGAAAGAGACCAATTCGCACCTTGCAGCCTGGTTAAACACCTGACCCGTTCGGCATGTTCCATGTCCGGTAGCACAGCAACCAAGCTATCGCGTTTCTCGAAGACAATCTTCTACTTACTATCCAGAGTGTTGATCCGGATCTCATTGTCCTCAATCGCCCGTTAATATTTCATTCAATGACAGACCCTCAGCCTATGTTTGATAATGTACTTCTCATACGTAGATGCAGCTCGCATTCCGCTCAGGCCGGTGCTCGGCACGGCGGTGTCGATGCATGAGCGCTCGTCATCTAGTCCTGGGCGATCCCAGCCACACGTCATCCAAGTCGGCCACGGGAACCATACAGTGAACCATGCCAAGTTGGCGCCCTCGGCACCAGGAAGTCGCCTCGGCGCGGTATGCCTCACCGCGCCGGGGAAGGGAGGCGGGCTCGGTTCAGCGCCTGCAGCACTGGCCCAAGACTGTACTGCCCTGCCCTCTTCCGCTCCACCAGCGTGCGCAGGTACCCACCGGGGCTCTTGATGTGCTCGGCCCGCTGCAGAATGGCGGCGACGGTGGCGGCGGCCGCCTCCGACCCCATGACGTTCTGCGCCTCGCGCCATGCGCTTGAGCTGATGCCGAGCATCGACCGCACGAGGTCCGCGACATCGGAGAGATCGCGCCAGGAGCGGATCCCATTGCGAGCGTAATCCGCGATATCGGGACAGGCGTCGAGCACCATTCCGAGCGGGTACGCGCAAGCCGTCGGCTTCGCCAGTTCAGGACGACCCCTGCCCTGCCCTTCTTCCCCGTACTCGGCAGCCGGTTCAAAATCTGACAGGTCTGGTTTTGAATTCTGTTTGTGCCGCTCAGAATGAACGGGATTGCCGCTCGATTCTCCTGATTCAGGCTTCGTTGCCAGGAGGCTACTCACATCAGCCACCAGCCTCGTCAGGGCCTGACGTGCAGCCTCCAGCGTCTCCGCCCGAGGCGAACGGCCGAGACCGCCCATTATAGCGGCGTAGCGTGCCCTCGCCTCCTCCCAGTCAGCCGCAACTCCCGCCTCGGCCCCGGCAAGTATCAGCTTCACTGCATCGCGCCGCAGGATGGTCACGGCCTCGCGAGTGGCCTGGAGTGCACGCCGCTTGGTCTGCACAAGGTCGGCTTGGTTCTCGAACTCTGCCGCGCGCGCGACGATTGGTTTGAGATCGAAGCCGAAGGCCTGCACGACCACCCCGCCCTGCCCTTTCCGGGCATAGCGCTTGCCGTTCGGGCTGTCCCGCCGGATCACGAGCCCAGCCTCGACCAGCGCGGCGAGGTGCCGGCGCAGCGTCGGCTCGGCCATGCCGTGGGCGCGCAACGCGAGTTGCTCGTTCGAGGGGAAGACGACGAGGTCAGCGCCCTCGCCCGCAATGAGGGCGGTCTCCGGATGGAAGGTGAGCAGCGCATTGAGCACGGCCAGCGACCGATCGGACACGCCGATGTGGTCCTTGGCCTGCGCGATATGACGGAACACTGTCCATTTGTTGACCGTGGCGTCTTGAGGGCATGCGGCAGCCTGCGCCTGCGCCTGCACTTGCGCAGCCGTCAGCGGACGCCGCCCGAAGGGCGTCGTGAGGTGAAGGTTCATCGTCGTTGCCGGGCACCAGGCAAGCGGAGGCGTTCGCCGAACAGCGCAAAATCGTTTGACGATGAGCCGGGAGGTGTGGTTCTCTGCGTGTGCTTATGACGAGAGAGGGCCTTCCGGACGCGGTTCGGGGGGCCTTTTCTTATTCCGGTGCGTCGTCTCCCTGGTTCATGTTGCGGGTCTGGTTACTCCTTGCCCGCCTTTAGGGCGGCAAGGATCTCGGGAAGCCGGTCCAGGAGAGCGGCGCCGAGTTCCGGCTCCAACTTCTCGTCGATCGACAGGATAAAGCGGCCGCCGCTGCGCTCAACGCGCGCGATCTTGCGGCCCTGAGAGTCTTTCCAGATCTGCGCTCTCGGCTTCCGCTCAGACGTGGGATTGAGCGCCTCCAGCATTGCGGCGAAGCGCTCGTCGGTCGGCTTGGCTTGAAATCCGGCATCCCCGATCAGCTTGCCAACTTCGACCGCATCAGTCGCCTTGATCCGATCGGCGAGGAGCATCCAACGGGGACGCCCGGCTGCCGGGGCAGGGCCGATCGCAGCGACGACGTGCTCCGGCACCGTTCGGGCAACCGAGATCAGCGTCGAGAGATCACCCTTGCCGACGCCCATCGCCGCCGTGATTGTCTCGCGGCGGAAGCCATGGTCCTCCAGTCGAAGGGCGAAGAAGGCGCGCTCGATGTAGCTGAGATCGCGCCGCTCCAAGTTCTCCTTGCCCTGGGCGACGACGAGTTCGTCGTCGGAAAGTGGTCGCACTACGGCTCGTATAGGGCGGTTCAGTATCAGTGCGGCGCGCGTCCGGCGGCGGCCGTAGGCGATCTGATAGCGGCCAGCGGTCTCTGGGTGCGGGCGAACCAACACCGGCACCTGCTGACCGCTCTCGCGGATGCTCTCGACCAAGCCGGGGAGGGTGCGGTCGTTCGCGTCTGCTACGCGGTCGGCGATGGGGGAGTCGTCGATGAGTCCTGGATCAAGATCAACGATAACCGATCCAGTCTCAATCTCCGCCGCGGCGTCCGCGCGTGCGGCGAGCCCGCGCAACGTCGAGCCCATCATGCGGACGGCGCCGCTGCGGCGTGGATCAGAGGCCGGGGAGGGCGGGTTTGCAGCTGCAAACTCGGGCTCTGAGGACGTTCGGTTTGCAGCTGCAAACTTTTCCGCCTTGGGGGCCTGCTTCGATCCGAACAGCGCGTCGAGGTTCGTCTTCCGGTTCATGCCCGACGCCACGCCTTCCGGAGCAGCCCTTCGATCTCGCCGTTGACTGACTCCAACGCCTCCAGCGCGCGGTCGTAGGTCGAGCGGGTGACGCCGTCCCGGCCAATTTCGTAGAGGGTTTGCTTTGACAGGCCGGCATCCGAGACGGCTGACGACTTCAGCATGGGTGCAGTCAGTACGGCATCATCGAACAGGGTGCGGAGCATACCGACGATGCGGGTCTGAGGCGCGTCCTGCTGCTCGTAGCGCGTAACGAGATAGCGCAGCCAGTCGTACTGCAGGTTGCCCCCCGCCTCAGACACGACGCCAAGCAGGTCCTCGGTCATGGCCAGGAACTGGCTCATCGAGGCGACGTCGAGCATCTGCGGGTGAACGGTGATCAGCAGTGAGGTCGAGGCGCACAGGGCTGAAAGTGTCAGGTAGCCGAGCTGGGGCGGGCAATCAATAACAACAACATCGTAACTTGCCTCGACCGTCTCGATCGCCTGCGCGACGCGGTCGAAGAACAGCGGCTCACCGGCTCTCCGTTTGTTCAGCGCCCTGGGCGTCTCGTGCTCAAACTCCATCAGCTCGAGGTTCGCGGGAACGAGGTCTAGGCCCGTGAAGTAGGTGTGCCGGATTATCTCGCTGAGCGGGCGGCGAGCCTCATCGTAGCGGATCGCGCCGTAGAGCGTCTCGTCTGTATTGACGTCGAGCTCCGGCTGGACACCGAGCAGGGCCGAGAGGCTGGCCTGGGGGTCGAGATCAATCGCAAGCACCCGGTAGCCGCGAAGCACGAGCGACTGAGCAAGGTGAGCGGCGGTCGTCGTCTTGCCCGAGCCGCCCTTGAAGTTCGCCACTGCGATAACCTGGAGGTGATCGCCCTCATGACGGTGAGGCTGGTAGCGTCTACCCCCGCGCGTGTTCTCGTCGAGGTAAGTGCGTAGGCCGTGGATGTCGGCGAGGCTATAGGACCGCCTGCCGTTCGGTGAGACCTCGGGCGGGGGTCCGAGACCTTCGGTTGCGAGTTGCTGAAGTCGAGAGACCGTGACACCGATGATGCGCGCAGCTTCAGTCGAGGAGAACCGACGCAGCGTCTTCGACGAAGTAGGCGGGAACAAACCAGACGAGATCGCCTGGAGCTGATCGCGAAGCACCGTCGCGTGGCCGCCGATCATCGCCGCCGGCGAGACCGTCGGCGGTGACGGGAACGATTTGATCGCAGTGTGCTGGTTCATCCTCTCGAGCCTCGTTTGCAGATATCTCACCAAATTGGCCGAGAAACTGCAACTGAGCCGGATTTGGACTGATTCGCAAGTGCGAGGCGAGTCCGAGCAAGCTGACAGAAAAGCTTGGTCGCGGATTTCAGCCGCTGAGGCGCGTGGAAGCGGGCCTGTCGCAAAGTTTTTCTACGTGCGGTTTGCGAGCAAATTGCGCTCTGCCGAACCTGCCTCGACTCAACCAGAGGCAGGATTCTGATCGCCTGAGAGCCTAGACACACAACCGGAAGGTGGACCGTGCCGCGTCCTGGCATAGCTCGTCCACCGGCCGGAAAAAGTTTGCGACGGCCCCCTCAGCGATTAGGGACGGCTTCGCGTTTCGAACTCTGCGAGCTTCAGATCAGGATGCGCTCGATCTCGTCGAGGTTCACCTCGTCCGCCCGTCGGTCGTAGAGCTGAGTGGTGCGGGTCGAGGCGTGGTTCGCGATGGCGGCGGCGCGCTCCAGGGTCCCACCGTTCTTGAGGTAGGCGGTGATGCCGGTCGCTCTGAACGTGTGATTGCCGATCTTGGTCCTGATACCCGCGGTTTGGGCGCGACGCTGGACCATCGCGTAGGCGTTGGCGGTCGGCAGGGGGGTGCGGGTGAGCTGGCCTGTCCCTCGGCCGATGGTGCGGAACAACGGACCGTCATCGTCCGCAGCGATCCCGGTGCCCTCCAAATAGGCGCGCAGATAGGTGTCGAGGTTGTGGTGGCAGGGCAGATCGACCGCCTTGCCGCCTTTCTCGTGCAGGCGGACCCACAGACGGCGGTTCTGGAAGTACACGTCCTGGACCCGCATGGCGGTCGCCGCGCCGATGCGGGCGAAGGTGTAGACCATCAGCCCGATCAGCGCTCGGTCGCGGAGGCCGACCTGCGTGGTGATGTCGATCCCGTCCAGGATGGCGCGGGCCTCGTCGGGCGCGAGGACCGGGGTCTTGCCGCGCTTGACCACGTGCTTCGGTCCCCGAACGGCGGTGGCCGGATTGAACGGCAGGACGCCGCCCGTCGCCAGCCAGTCGAACATCATCCGGATGGCGGCCAACCGCTGCTTGACGGTCGGGGCGGAACGGGTGCATCCCAGATGCTCAACGTAGGCGGCGATGTGGACCGAGTTCACGGCCATGATCGAGGGGATGCCCCGATCGTCGAGCCATCCGCAGAATTCGGATACGGCCCTGGCTTAGACCCTATCCCGGTAGGGTCTGTCGCCATGTGATGATGGCGCAGGCGAAGTGGAGCATGGCAAGGTAGTTTCCGGGCTTCTTGTCCCATCGGATCAGGATGCGGCGGAAGCGGTTGAGCCAGGAATGGGCTCGCTCCACGACCCAGCGGCGTGCCGTCTTGCCGGCCTCGCGCTTACCCGCGATCTCCTCGCCGCGGGTGCGCAGATGCAGGGTGAATCCGAAAGCCTGGGCTAGGTCGCGGGGCTCCTGATAGTCATAGCCCTTGTCCAGGCAGAGATGCTGGGGATCCGCGTCACTGGGCTGGGGCCGGGCAATGGGAAGCGCCTCCAGCGTCTCGCCCATCACGGTGTGGTCGTTGCGGTTGGCGCCGGCCACGACGACGGAGAGCGGCGTGCCGCGCGCGTCGGTGAGCAGGCTGCGCTTGGTCCCGCACTTGGCCCGGTCCGTTGGGTTGGGACCGGTTTTTTCCCCCACCGAGGGGCGCCTTGCCCATCGCCCCGTCCAGCGCCAGCCACGCCCAGTCGATCCCGTCCAGCCCATCGTAGGCCAGAAGCCCTGCCTGCCAGAATGCTTCGAACACACCGGCCTCGGTCCATTCTTGAAAACGGCGATGGGCGGAGGAGGACGAGCAGATCCCGGTGGCGTTCAGGGCATTCCACCGGCAGCCGGTGCGCAGCACGAAGAAGATCGCATCCATCGCCATCCGGTCCGGTGTGCGCGGTCGATGGCAGCCCAGAGGATGCACTGACCGAGCCGGCAGAAGCGGCTCCGTCTGTCCCCAAAGCTCGTCTGACAGACGAAAGCCGTCGTCCGTGATCGCTCCCCGCTTGGCCATCTGACCGCCCTCCATCCTGGAAGATAGATAAGGCCGCTCGTCTCTGCGCCTACCGGGATAGGTTCTTAGGCGCGCCGGGTGTGCGGGTTCCGGATTTGCGCGGTGAAGAACTCCAGGAAGCGGTAGGCGGCGCGCTCGCCCGCCGAGGTGATCGGTGCCGGGAGCGCGAAGCCCGCGATCTGGGATACGACCTGGGTCATGATACAGTCCTGTGCGCCGCCAGGATCGTGTCGAACAGGTCTGGACGACAGCGGAAGCTGGTGGCGCGCAGCCGCGCGAACGCCGCTTCCAGGTCGATCAACCCGTGCCGCGCGGCGAGATCGAGCAGTCCGAGCGTGCCCGTCACGGCCAATCCTCGGCCTCTCGCCGCCGCGACCCCGGCACGGTCGTCCATCAGGATCAGCTCGGCGCCGAGCGTCGGCGCCAGCAGGATGGCTTCGCGCTCGCCCTCATCCAAAGCTTGCAGGTCGGCATCCGGCCCGACCGGGCTCGGACGGATGTCGAGCCAGCGCGGCGGCGCGGCGATCCACGCGCGGACCGGCGGAGGGGTCTCAGGGTGGTCCAGCTCGGCCCGTACCGCCTCCGGCACGAATACGGTCTCGAACAGCACCGGCAGGACCGACACGTGCCCGATCAGTACGAGGTAGTTGAGCGGGCCGGTATCTGCGACGACGACCCGCACGCGTCAGAGGCCGAGCCGAGCCAAATCGGCGCGCTCGCGCTCGAAGTCGGCGATGCCGTAGGGCTCGTAGATCGACCGCGCCTTGAGGAAGGCGTCGAGCGCGGCATGCGTGGAAAAACCCAGCATGCGGCGCAGCTCGGGATGGGTCAGCCGCCCGGCGCGGTACTCCTCGGCGGCGAACGCTTCCAGCGCGCGGCGCTCGATATCCGCGCCACCGGCCCGCAAGCGCTCGGCGAGGTCGTCGGGGATGGGCACGGACAGGTTCATCGCCTCAGTCTAACCCACCGGCCGCACTCGGGCAATTATACAGCTGATAAAGGACATTATCATATATATGGACCGCTCGTGCCAGCGGTCTGACCTGAGCAGTGTCGCGCACAGCTTACTCGGCCCGGTAGAGAAATGCTGGAGCGCTGGAACTGCTACGCTTCTTTCATTCGCCGACGTCAGCGGTCAGATGATTTCGCGGCTGAGATGAAGGCAGCTAGCTTATGAGGATCGCTATCGCTGAGTACGGTGAGCGGTATTCTAAGATGTAAACAGATTTTGAGCGAATTTGTGAGAGCCGCATCTTGGTGCTTCTCAAGTTCCAAAACGCTCCGTGCAGGCCGATTTCGGCTTTCGTCTAGCTCTCGACGTTGAACAATCGTAGACGGACTTTGAGCTAGAAAAATAAGCTGCTCAACACCAAGTGCACCGAACACCAACGGGCTGATAGGTGTGAGCCCCTGCGGTGTATCAATCACTGAATGACCATCTAAGATGACAATTTCTGTGGTAGGGTCGATAGCGCGTTCAAACCCTAGAATTAGCAATTTTTGATTTTCGTCGATGTTAGAATGTCGAAGCATGTCGGGTTCTATCTCCCGAGCTTCCAAAGCTTCTCGTGCGCTCCGAATGAGTGCACTAGCTTGTAAATGCTGAAAATTGGCTACCTCCGCCAGCCTCCGAAGCAAGGTGGATTTTCCAACTCCAGAAACGCCGAGCAGGGCGATTGTTAGCTGTTTCACGTCTGAAACCCCAAGTTCATGCGCGGCAAAATTAGACGCAAGGCTGCTCCACCAATTTCAAATATGGATTGGGGCGGGTGACCCGGAATTACGCCGTGTTCCCTCAGTTCATCAAGCGAGATCGTAGGATCTATGTAGCCCGCCAGGAGATAGTTTATTACTTTAACTGGCCGGTGCGGGGACGCCTTCCAATCGATAAGCTCCGTCTCGCTATAGACCGACCGCCCCCCTGTCATATGCAAGAGGTCTTTGGTGGAAGTCGCGACTGAAAATTCTTCGAAAATACCGACCGCAGTCAAAGCTTGAGACGGAAAATTCTTCGATTTTCCTTTGTAAAACAGAAGAATTGATCCCGGCTTTCCGAGATTGGATTGCGCTCGGCACAAATAAACTTTGCGTATAGTGTTGCCCGGGCGTTTAGGGCCAGTGCCCATCCCCAGCACTTCGAATAGGTCAGGCTGTGGGGAATTACGGAGGTCAGGATACAGGGTGTCGTGATAGGCCTCCTTGATAGGTACGCCAAAGGCCCGCACACCTTCTTCGGTCACAAATCGCGGATAGTTCAACCTCGCGGTATCGAAGTGAGAAGCTTCCGGTGTCGCGGGAAGCCGTTTTTGCGAAAACTGTTTTTCATAGACGCGTTCACCGTCATCTTTCGTGGCGGTATTCTTAAAGCCGTAGTATTCGAGCAAATCTATCAATGCGACTTGCGTTTCATACGTAGTTATATAAGCAAGGTCGTACTTATTTAGCTGCGCGAACCAGAAAACTTTCTTCAACAAAAGTTCTCCGAGCTTGACGCCGCGTTTTTCAGGGCGCACTTTAAAAGTGCATATTTTAAGAATTTTCTTCGATTTGATCGTTGCGTCCGTATTAGCTCCTGTCTCGTCTTTTCTTACGATGAGTCCTGCCAAGCCATCGTCATACACTACCCAGCAATCTCTGCGTTCTTTGACGCATTTATCTTTCCACCATTTGTCAAAAGGCGGATAATCTTCTCTCAGGCTATCAAATATTTTATCTTTCAAAGGTATGGTGTGAGCTGAAACTTCTTCGACGTACCGGATCGGTGTTTCGACCGGTTCGTACGTTGTCTTGAGCAGTTGCACGGCATCTGCAACAAACAGGACCCGCCCGCTCAGCTCGGCCGAATGGCGCCGCGCTCGCGCATGAATGCCGCGATCCTGAGTAATCAAAAAATCTGCTGCCCCAATTTGGAGAGCATGCAGAAGTGTTGCATCAACTAGATCATTTGCTTTCGGTAGTGGGCCAAATTCATGTTCAAGCTCCACTTTTTCCAGCTCGCGGACCTTGGCGAGAGTCTGAAATTTCTCGAGTTTGCTTAGTGAAATCGATTGGCGAGCTATATCGCGGTCACGACAAATGTCGTCCCGAGCTGCTTCGTGAACGAAGATATCGACTTTATGTTTTGCGGCCCCTTTTATGAGGTCTGCAAAGGCTGGTTGAACAGTATGATTGTCTTCGAGCCCTATGATGACGTTCGTATCAATGAGATACGTTTGGGTACTCATCCCTTATGGCCTTTCGAAGCACCGGCGTTGCGTAGAGAAAAGACTGAGGCGGTTCAAAGCCAAACCGCTCTCTCAACTCCGGTAATTCTAGCCGTCGAGAGAAAGCTTCGGCGTTCGCAAATTTCAAAGCGAAGCCTTCGTTGATGCCGCTAAAGTAAGAGTCGAAATCCGACTTGTTGATTGACGCTGAGGCATGGTACTCGCGCCAGATTTCATCTACAGGAAGCTTGATAATTTCCGTGATTTCAGCGCGACCGATAATCGCCCGCACTGGCGAGGTACAATAAATATAGGCTATAGTCCCCTTTGGCGTAGCTGGAAATCTTCGACGCAGCTCCACGGTTTTTTCGCCTTCGAGGATCTTTGATGTGTACTGAGGCTTAATGCTCAAGACCACATCTCTTAGGTCGTCAAATCGCTCATCCCGAAATATCGGCAAAACGAGCTGGTCGTCGCCAGCGCCTAACTTTTTCTGATCCGAGTTTGTCTCTATGCTCGGGGGGAATGCGGCGTCGATGCGTAGCTCAGCGCCTAGAGCCTCAACGTATTTTTGCAACGACGAAATTTGAACATCGCCCCTGTGTTCGATTTTTGAAACTGCCGCTTGGCCGACGTTAAGACGATACGCCATCTGGATTTGGGTAAGACCAGCTCGTTCACGCAAATCCCGTAGTGATTTGCCGACAATCCGGCCTGCATCGCTGCCGCTCACTCGAACCGCTTTGACGACCTTATCCGCCTGCTTCGTCATACTCAGCCCTACCTCTGCGCTCATTTTAGGGGAGCGCATTATTCCTTTCAAGGAATATCGATCGGACTGCAATTTTGACTGGGGAAACAAGCGACCCGTTTGGATTACCTCACACGATCCCGAGCGATTTTGTACGCATGCGCTTTCAGGGGAGTTTTACCTTGAAGAAGTCCGTTCTCGCGCATACCTCACCGTCGCGATCGTGGCGGAATTGGTAGACGCGTGCGCTTGCCTAGGGGCCTAGCTAGCTGGACCTCTAACAAGCGCATGGAGCAATCCATACTGGTTCGATCCCCGTCGGTCGCACCACACCTCGAAACGACCGTTTCGAATTGATATTGCCGCCGGCTTCGCTGCGCTCGCGATGCCTAGGAAGCACATGTGCATACCCACGGCTGAAAGCTGCACATCCCAGCCATGGCTGTACCGCTCACATGAACAGGTCGAGCTGCCCCACGGCGGTCCGGACGCGTCGCCTGGGACCACGGTGCGCGAGCGGCATGGCCGGTGCATCCGGCAGCGCATGCCCGGGCTTGCCATAGAGAACGGCGCCTACGATCTGGCAGTGGGCACCCTGGTGGAACACGTTTGCCGTGTGAGGCCCGGCGCGTAGGATCTCCTGCACCAATGCCTCGCTCACGCTCATGTCCGACAAGGCCGCGAGCAGGCAGGTTAGCCCCGCCACTTGAACATCGAACGACTGGAACTCCGCGGCGCGCTGCCGCCAGACCTGTCGCACGGCGCCGACGCTGGTGTTCGGGAATGGGTTGGGCGCGGGCTCAGTCGCCGCATCGGCGATAAATGCCGCGATCAGGTTCCGCTCGGCGATGTGCGAGGCCGTGAGCAGGGCGTCAGCGAGCTGAGGGCGGCTGATCGTCATGAGGCTTCGATGATCTGCGACCGGATGGTGAGAGGCAGCCCCGTGAGGCCAGCGAAGGTACGTAGCGGGATACGCGGCCTGTCGTTACATCCATTGGGCCGAGACCGGCAGCACGCCGGGGCCACACGTGTGATGCGCGGGTTCACGGCTTGGCCGCGATGCTGTTGGCGCGAGCGCGGGGGAAGTAGCTGTAGAAGGTGTCGCGGTTGACGCCCATACGCTTGGCGATCTCGGCCACGCTGATCGTGCCGGCCGCAAGCATGGCCCGGGCCGCCTCCAGATCGGCCTCGCTGAGCTTCTTTGGCCGGCCACCCTTGCGACCCCGAGCGAGCGCGGCCTTCAGGCCTTCCATGGTGCGTTCGCGATTGAGGTCGAGGAAATACTCGGCCATGGCACCGTGCATCTGCAGGGCGAAGCGGCCGTGTGCGGTGGCGCTGTCGAACTGCTCGGTGAGCGAGCGGAAGTGGACCTCCTTCACGCGCAGCCCGTCGATGGTGCGCATCATCTCGACGAGGGAGCGGCCGAGGCGATCGAGCTTCCAGACGACGAGCACGTCCTCGGGGCGCAGGAAAGCCAGCGCTGCCTCGAAGGCGGGTCGCTTGGTGCCGGCCTTTCCGGACTTCTTCTCCTCGAACAGGCGTTCGCAGCCGGCCCGGGTCAGCGCGTCGCGCTGCAGGTCGAGGTTCTGGTCGAGGGTGGAGACGCGAGCATATCCGACGAGCATGTCGGGATCGTGCCAAAATGCCGTTTACCCGGCAATAGAAAAGCTGACACGTTTTTCCGACAGAAACGAGGCAGTTTCGCTTGGCCTGCGACCCGCTCCGCCGGACTGTCGGGAAAACGGTCGAATAGCCGTCAGCAGTGGCTCATGCGGTCGGCGCAGAGCAAGCGATCGAATGCGCCAGATCGGTCTGCGAACAGCCAGCAGTCTGGTTTGGATGGTTCACGTTGTGTCGGTCTGTGTTGAACGATGAAACGCCACTTCCTGAACCAGACCGGACGCGGTTCACTGAGGGCATACCCAAAGCGTACCGGCTTGGTCGGCGCACTTACGCCTTACCGGATCGCGCCTGCACGTTTATCAGGCCGGCGCGGTTGCGCCCTCGGTTACGCGACCGGTGGCGCTGAGGAAGACGGGTACCGTCTGTACGTTCCGAGGAACAAGGCCGTTCAACCTCCAAGAGCTTCTCCCGCCATGAGCTTGGCGTAGTGCCAGTCCAGCGCCGGAAGGCGTGCGTGAACGCGGCCGGCTCAGAGAACCCCAGCGCAGCCGAGATCTCCGCCAAGCTCATATTGGTATCCGCCAACAACTGCTTCGCGACGCCGAACCGAGCTTCGTCGGCAATGCGCTTGAAACTCGTGCCCTCGGACTGCAACCAGCGGCTCAGCGTGCGACGATGGATCCCTATCCTCTCTGCAGCAGCTACCGCGTTAAGCGGATGTTCTGTCATCATGGCGCGTAAGTGCTGACTAAGTGTGCCCACCGGCTCCGAACTCCGCTAGTCATTCCCGGTCTCACAATCGAACGAGACCAACAGACCTGCACTTGCTTATTGGATATTGCTTGTCGCGTGAGCGCGCAACCTGCTACCCGCGAGGAACGGATGAAACGCAATCGCCGCCCATCGTGCTCACGGTAGCGCCGGACCCTGCCTGAAGGTCCGCAATGCCACGGCAAGCGATCCTTCGCTGATGGCATCTCGGACGACTGGGGTCTGCTAAAGGCGCACTCATAACGGACCGGCAGGGCCGGTTTACGTTCGCATACCCAAACCGCACCGACCCCGGCACATAGGTCGGCGGCATGCCCTAACGGTCAGCCGGATCAACGCGATGCTGCTCTGATCCGAGAAAGCCATCCCCCGAAAGATGTAAATCCCTTCAACGAACGTCTAATTCTCATAAGTCACACAGGATCGGCACGGCGGATTACAGTGTCTCTGAGCGTATAAAACCTTGCCTGTCCCATCATGGAAGCTTCGATGCCTCACCAAGGTGGCGAACACAAATTCAAGTCTCATGCGCAGATGCTCGGCCTCGATGTGGCGCGCTTCCTGGCTGCGGCGTTGGTGATGATGTTCCACCTTGCCGCCTATGCATGGCAGGCCCCGTCCTCGACGGCGGGCCGCGCTTTCGCGGGCGCCGCCCAGTACCCCGGATTGTTTGCCTGGACCTGGTTCGGCTGGGTCGGCGTCGAGCTGTTCTTCGTCATCTCGGGCTTCGTCATCGCGTATTCCGCAGCTCACACGACCCCACCGTCGTTCCTGCGCAGCCGCATCCTTCGGCTCGTCCCGGCCGTGTGGCTGTGCGCCACACTGACCTTGCTGATCTCCCTGGCCATCGGGCGGATGGGCTCGGGCCGGTACATCCTGCACGCCTATCTCGACAGCGTCCTGTTCTGGCCGTTCGAGCCTTGGATCGATGGCGTCTACTGGACGCTCGGGGTCGAGATCAGCTTCTACGCCCTCGTTTTCGCGCTTCTTTGCACGCAGAGCTTTCGGCGAATCGGCGCCGTCTGCGCGGCGATCGGCACGATCAGCGCCCTGTTCTGGTGGGTGACGCTGCTCGCGCCGAACCTCGCCGACGTCGCCGGCAGCCGCCTCGCCCAGCTGACGCTGCTCCGGCACGGCTGCTTCTTCAGCCTCGGCGTCTTCCTTTGGCTGGTCCTGACCAAGGCGGTGACCCCCGGCCGGCTCGCGATGATCGCCCTGTGCCTCGGGGCGGGGCTCATCGAGATCAGCGACAGCAGCCGTGACTTCCTCGGCCAGATGGGCCGGGCCGGCGCTCAGACGCCGCTCGTGCCGTGTCTGCTCTTCGCGGTCTGCATCCTCGCGATGGCGGCCAGCGTGCGGTGGAACGCTTGGCTGTGCGCGCATGCCGGCGACCGGACCTGCCGCCTCGTCAGGACGGCCGGGCTGATGACCTACCCGCTCTACCTAACCCACAACGTCAACGGCGCGGCCCTGACGCATTTCCTCGTGACGGCCCTGGGCTTCGGCCCCCTCGCGGCTCTCGTGACCTCATGCGGGACCATGTTGGCGATAAGCTTTGCGATTGTGCGCTGGCCCGAGCCGGTCCTGCGGCGGAACCTCGCGGCTCTCCTAGCTAAGGTCCGCCTCGGCGAGCCAATGACGTTGGCTACCAACAGCTAATTGACCCCTGGGGCATGCCCATATCGGGCCGAACATAGATGTACGGTCCCATCACGAGGCGGCACCAGCCGACCTCGGAGAGAAGCAAGAGCTCCACAGGACCGTTCACGCGACGAACCGGGGTGCGCTCGGAATGAATTTAAATAATGGGCCCCGGATAGAGAACAAATTTCCTGCTGCTACGCCCTTGAACACATGCTTCTCCAAGACAAATCGGCTACTGTCCGGCGAAGCCGAGCATTTTCACGCTCAAGATCCTTCATCTATCGTGTCTGATCGACTTGTAGGCCGCCATACTCCTTGCGCCAGCGATAGTAGCTCTGCTCGGAGATCTCGGCCTCCTTGCAGGCGACCGCAATGCTCTTGTCGCGACTGGTTTGCACCTCAATCTGACGCAGCGTCAGCACCACCTGCTACGCGACCGGCCTCTGTCCTCGCCTCATCGCCAACTCCTCTGGTTCTGGCTGATCCTGTCAATCAGCCCGGTCCAAAGCCGGCCGGCCACGTCAATGCATAGTATGCGTCTCTACGAAGACCTGCACAGGGTCGTTGAGGATTGCGGCTTTGCCGATCTGTTCCCGGCCGGAGGCCGGCCCGCAGAGGCGCCGGTCCGGCTGGCACTCGCGACCCTCCCGCAGGTCATGGAGGGGCTGACCGATCGGCAAGCCGCCGACGCGGTCCGCACGCGGATCGAGAGGAGATATCTGCTATGCCTGGAACTGACTGACGTCGGCTTCGGCCACACTGTGTTGAGAGAGTTCCGCACGCACCATCTCGCGCACGCAGCAGAAAGCCGGCTTCTCGACGCGACCCTCGAACTCGCGCGGGCTCGGTCTGCTGAAGGCGGCGGACGATAGCGCAGCGACTCGACGCACGTCCTCGGGGCGACGGTCAGAGTATTCTTCAGCGAGTAAAAGCCGCGGCACGCTCGGCTGCAACGATGGAGGCCGGATCGCCATCCTCCCGGAACGCCCGCGGCGGCTTGAGATGAGGATACCCGACCGCCGACTTCAGCTAAACCTACCGTCCGAGGATACGGCTCCGGACGAGCTTCTCCGGCGCTACCTCGCGGAGAGGTGTCAGGGCGTAGCAGATGTCTAATTCCGAAGAATACCATGGAGGCGTCCCGGTCGACCACACCGGCCAGATCCCGAGACTGCGCCGGATCGAGGGCCAAGTACGCGGCCTGCAGCAGATGATCGAGAATGGCCGTTATTGCGGCGATATTGTCCACCAAATCGAGGCCGCCATAGCGGCGCTGCGCCGGGTGCAGATCGACATGCTACGGGACCACCTCCGGGCCTGCGTGGAGGCGAGTATGTCCGGCGACCTGTCTGACGCCGAGCGTCAGCATCTCACCGACGAGATTGGGCGTCTGATGACCAATCTCGGACGAACCAGCTGAGACAAGGCCGATTGCCAGTCTTTAGTCCAGAGGCTGCTGCTTCGTCCCTTCGCAAGCGAACGGGAGAAGCAGGACGGCTTGGCTGTAAGCCGCAGCCGCCTCCATGAACTCGGCGTGAGGTCTCCCCTGTGCGGGGCAGGGAGCAGCCGCGGCCGCGAGCCGCGCTTGCGGCATGAATGTGACACCATCGGCTTTTGGCGAACCGCTGCCCTCCGGTCGCCTTGACTCGATAGGCCGTATCATACCCCCTACCCGTAAAGGGAGGCGGCCATGAATTCGTATGGATCAGCAAAGCCCAGCCAGGTGGCGGGACTGAACCGCCGTAGGTTTGTCCTGGGACTCGCGGGCGGGATTGCCGGCTTGGCTGCCGGAGCAAAAAGCCGCGCCGCTTGGGCTCTGACCAACCCGGGTGAGCAGACAGTTCTGCGCGGCAACCATTTCGATCTGACGGTGGGCCGCCAAATCGTCAACAAGAGCGGAACCCCAAGTTGGGCCAATGCCATCAACGGTGGTGTTCCAGGTCCCGTGCTTCGCTGGCGCGAAGGTGATGTCGTCACCATCAATCTCACCAACAAGATGCCGGAGATGACCGGCTTCCATTGGCACGGCATCATTCTCCCCAATCCCATGGATGGCGTGCCAGGCCTGGAATTTCCCGGCATCCCATCCGGCGAAACCTTCACCTACCGCTTCCCGGTCGTCCAGAGTGGGACATACTGGTACCACAGCCACATGGGCTACCAGGAACAGAAGGGAGCTTACGGCGCGCTCATCATCGAGCCGCGGGGACGGTCGCTGATCCAGGCAGACCGCGACTACGTGGTGGTCCTGAGCGACTGGACCGACGAGGATCCGCAGGTCATCGCCAATAACTTCAAGCAGCAGCCCGAGATGTACAATTTCAAGCGGCGGCTGCTTGGCACGTTCTTCGCCGATGCCGAACAGAGTGGCCTGTCCACGACGATAGACGAGCGCCTGCAATGGGCCGACATGCGCATGGATCCGACCGGGATCGAGGCGCCGACGGCGTATACCTACACCTACCTCGTGAATGGGCATTCCCCGGCGGCGAACTGGACAGCCTTGTTCAGGCCTGGCGAGCGGGTCAGGCTTCGCTTTATCAATGCATCCGCGGTTTCCTACTACGATATCCGGATCCCCGGCCTCTCCATGGATGTCGTCCACGTTCATGGGAACGATGTGGTTCCGGTGAAGGTCGACGAGTTCCGGATCGGGGTTGCCGAGACCTACGACGTCATCGTGCAGCCGAAGGACGATCAGGCCTACACGATCTTTGCCCAAAGCATGGGCCGGAGCGGGTTCGCGCGCGCGACCCTCGCCCCGCGCGACGGGATGGAAGCACCTATTCCCGAGATGGATGACCGCCCCATGCGCACCATGACCGACATGGGCATGCCCGGCATGAAGCCGAACCAGATCGGCGCGTCGTCACGTGATCATACCCGGATCGGCGGGCTCGACGGTGCACGCTCAGCGGAGATCGTCGGAGACCTGAGCAGGCTCCCCGGCCATCAGAAGCATGTCAAGCGCCCCCCAGAAGCGAAGGCGGAGCCCGGGATCGAGCAGCAATTTGTCGCCAAGACCCTGACAGACCGGCTGGGGATCCCGGGGGATGGCCTGAACCACCTCAATCGGCGGGTCCTGACCCTTAAGGACCTGCGTTCCGTCCGGCCGGGGCTGGACAAGCGACCGCCCAGTCGGGAAATCGTGCTGCGCCTGACGGGCAATATGAACCGCTTCATGTGGGGTTTCGACGGCAAGAAGTATACCGAGGTCGGTCCGATCGACGTGACACTCGGCGAGCGGTTCCGCTTGCGCATGATCAACGACACGATGATGAGCCATCCCATCCATCTCCATGGAATGTGGATGGAGCTGGAAAATGGCCAGGGCGAGCACCGTCCCTATTTGCACACGATCAACGTCAAACCGTCGGAGAGCTTGTCTCTACTCGTGACGCCGCTTGCGACCGGCCAGTGGCCGCTACACTGTCACATTCTCTACCATTTCGAGGCCGGGATGTTCCGGACCTTGCGCGTCCTGCCGCGTGGAGCTTGAGATGTTCCGCTTCATTCGTGCGGGTGCCCCCGCCGTCCTCGCAGCCTTGGTCTGGCAGGCCGCCTCGGCCACATCAGCTTCGGCGCAATCGACGGGCCTTTGGGCAACCCAGCTAGGCGCTGAAACGCTCGGAGGAGCGGCCCCGTACGGCAACCCTATCAGTGACGACCGGACCTACGTCCACGGCTTCGTCAATCAACTGGAGGGCCGGATCGGCAGCGGATCGTACTTCCGCTGGGACGGTCAAGCCTGGATCGGTGATGACTACAACAAGCTCTGGCTGAAGTCCGAAGGGCGCTATAACGCCGAGGGAAAGGGCCGGGTTTCCGACGGTGACCACGAGCTACTCTATACGCGCCCGCTGACCACCTACTTCGATATGCAGGTCGGTGTGCGGTCTGACATCGATAGTGCCCGTAACCGGACTTGGGCGGCGTTCGGCGTTCAGGGTCTGGCGCCCGGCTTCTGGAACGTGGAGGGCACGGTCTACGCCAGCGATGGGGGCCATTTCGCGCTGAAGACGAACGCCTTCTATGATCTTTATTTAACTCAGCGCTTGGTGCTCCAGCCACAGTTCGAGACAAATTGGTATACGAAGACCGATTATGCACGTGGTGTTGGGGCAGGCCTGTCGGACGTCGATACGGGTCTGCGCCTTCGGTATGATTTCACCCGTAAGTTCTCGCCCTACATTGGTGTGACCTATCAGCGCTTCTTTGGCGAGACTGCCCACCTCCGGAAAGAGGACGGCAACAAGACCGATGACGTGCGCTTCGTCGCAGGGTTGCAAACATGGTTCTGATCGGCTCGACGAAAGCCACTCACCTCCTCGAGGCTACCCCACGGCGCAAATGGCCGAGATGGCGCTCTTGTGTACGCAGCTCTCTCGCCGGTCTCATGCTCATCGCAGTTCCGGTTGTGGCCCGGAGCCAAGATCGACCGCCGCCCGACCCCGCTGCAGGCGTGGCTCCACTTGAGCCTGGTCTGAGGGGCTTCGGCGTCAGGGCGGTGGAGGGAAGCACGCAGCAGGAAATGCTGTCACGGTGCAGGCAGGTTCGGGCCAACGGAGCGGGTGGAAACGATTCCGTTGCAGAAGCACGGTGCGATCAGTTCCAGCGCACAATCCGCAACCAGCCTGGAAACGCGGCCCGCTGAGTGCGTTACAGACGGTTCTCGGTCACGCTGTTCCAGCTCTGTGTCGCTAATCTGTACTCAGCAGTGCGGAACGGGGGTCGTGGCGGGCTTGATATCATCCCCGCTGCCTCCCCCGCTCAGGGCTAAAATCCTCGGCTGCTTATGCTGCGTGTACCAGCATCCAGACGGCCATGGCGACCATCATCAGGTTCTCGGTGAGCGAGACGAAGCCGAGCGGCACCTTGCTCGGCCCACCGACGCAGGCGCATTTGATCTCGCGCTTGTCCAGGTAGACCGCCTTAAACACCGATCCCGCGCCGACCGTACCGATGAACAGGGCCACGGGGATCGACAGCCAGTTCAGGGCGCCGGCCACCATGAGCACGCCGGCGATGCCTTCGAGGAACGGGTAGGCATAGGCGTAACGGACCCAGCGCCGGGCTAGCAGGTCGTAGCCCAGGAACATCGACGAGAAGCTCTCCACGTCCTGCAGCTTCAGGAGGGCGAGCACGCACATGCTGAAGGCGATGAACCACTCGGCCGCGCGCGTCGTCAACGGCGTGCCGTAGGCGGCGTGGCTCGCCGCGAGCGCCATGAGCGCCGTCATCGAGAACACCGCGATCACCGGCGTGTAGGTCGTGGCGTTCGGGTCGTTCGCGGCCTTGTCGAAATGGCGCTGGAGGTCGTCGAAGCCGCCGACCCGCTCGCCGTTGATGAAGGTCTGGGGCGTGCTCTTGACCTGATGCTCGGCCTTGAAGCGGTCGGTCTCCTCCCGCGTGGTCAGCAGATGATCCTCGACCTCGAAGCTCTGCCGTTCGAGCAGGTCCTTGGCCTTTAGGCCGTAGGGACAGGTGTGCTGTGGCATGACCATCCGATAGAGGACGGCCTTGCGGGCGGCCATTTGCGTCATCTTACTCCCGCTCACTGATCGCGCTGGCGCGTGGATCGAGAAACTCCGCAGCGCCGCCTAATCTGACTACGGACACAATAGTGGGTTCCGGCCAGAATTCCGATCCGGGCCTCTCCCGGGCGGCGGAGGATCCGGTACCGCTGTTCCAGATGACGACGCGTTGCTGCGCGTACCATGTTATCCCGCCCGAAAGCCCTCTGACGCCGCTCGGCGTCAGGGGTTGAGCGGTTCCTTCCAGGGACTGCCGATCAGCGACCGCTCCCTCCGCCGCCTTGCGGGATCCGGCGCGTAAGCTGCTCGGCATTGCCGGCAGCGGCGGAGTCGGTCTGGATGGTGGACGCACCGGTCGGACCGCGAGAAATGACCACGTCGCGGTCGCCGCCCGTCGTGTCCGGGAGGCGGGTGACCACCGGATCCGTCGAGCCAGCCCGATTGATCGCGGCAGGCGCCTGGGCAAGGGCAGCACCTGTAAGCGTCGACGCGAGCAGAACGCCAGATATGGTCGTCAGAATGCGCATGTAGATCCTCCTAGTGGATTATGGGTGCGCGGCGAGCTACTGGACTCAAGCTGCCATCTTGCGGCAGCTTTCCGCGCACCGCCGGCAGGCCTCGACGCAGTGCTGCATGTCGCCCACGTCCTCGCAGCTGCGGGCGCAATCCTCGCAGACGTCGGCGCACTCGGCGCAGGTGTGCTTGTGGTGTGCCGTGCCGAGCAGCATGAAGTGCGCCGACGTCCGGCAGATCTCGGCGCAAGCCAGCATCAGGCGCAGATGCTCCGGCTCGGCGTGCTTGCCGCCGGTCGGTAAGCAGTGGTTCGAGGCCATGCCGAGGCAGGTCTGATAGCAGCGCAGGCACTCATCGATGCAAGACTGCATGTCGTGGCTCATCTGGTGCATAGGCTCGCTCGCGTTGTTTCGGGAGCTCGGACCAGCCCTGTGCGAGGAACAAGCCCGCTCGGGCAGATCAGGCGCGTGCCGGGCTAACATACCCACACCGGGTACGGTTCCAGCGTTCCGTCCATGGCTCAGTGGCAACGGCTTCGGGCAGGAGGCTGCGCCAGAACTCATGTGGCTGCCCCCGTGTTGTCTGATGGGACCAGCGGACCCCCATTCCTGGCCGTTGTGATGAACTGGAAGGCCGACTTCCTGGCAGCGTAAGTCGCTCTACATCAAGGTGCAGGTGATCACCGCAGTTTGATCGCGTCACACACAAACCGAGGGCGCTACAGCAGTCTCCAGCGCGACGTCGGTGCCGCCCCCCTCGCGATGCCGACATCGGCGGCCGCCAGCGCCAGAGCGTCATTGATGCCGTCCCCGACCTTCGCCACGACCGTGTCCCCGGCCTGGAGTGTGATTACTCAGCCTCTGCAGCAGGTCGTCGGTTCTCATGCCAGCCCCACACAAATTAACGGCCTTGGAAGCAGCAAATCCGCACGCTATAGTACGATAGGTTAGTATTCATAATGAAAGTTTATTTTCATAATATACTGATTTTGACGGACGTTGTATACATATTGATCGCTTGAGTTTTATTTAATTCTTAAGTAGTTAGACTCCGCCGCAACCAAAAGGGTATCAGAAATGTATCCGATCGTTGCTAATCGTGGGGCTAGCTTCAAAAGGTTCCTCGACACCCTGCTGATCCCGATCCAGGCCGCGCAGGGCCTTCATGTCGACCCCGCGCTTCTACCGCCTCCTGATGGCCATGCGTGGTCCCCCGAGCACAAGGCGGCTTGGCGTGGTCAGGGCATGGATGTCTTCCGCAAATGCCTGACAAGAGACGGGAAGGATGTTCGGACCTCGATCCTCAACGACCTGTCCGCATTTTACAAAATGTCCCCTGAGGAATGCACTGAGCGCTGCCTGCACTGGGAAGAACTGAGCGTTCAGGAGTGGAAGGCCGGAGATCGTTCCAGCCCAGACGGCCTCCGGGATTTCTACAACAGCATTCAGTCCTGGTCGTTTGACCTGATGTGGTACGCCTATCTGCAGGCCACGGGGCATGCCTTCCCGGCAGCGGTGATGGCCGCGGGTTTCGCGGCGGAGAACAATGACGGACGCCAGCATCTGGATTTTGGTTCAGGTATTGGCGTAACGAGCCAGCTCTTTGCACGGTGTGGTTACATCACGACGTTGGCGGATGTGTCGCGTCCGTTGCTGGATTTTGCCCGCTGGCGTCTCGACCGGCACGGTGATCGCGCGGAGTTCATCGACCTCAATATGGGTGCTCTGCCGTTTTCCGCGTACGACTGCATTACGGCACTCGACACACTCGTCCATGTTCCCGACTTCGACGTTACGGCGCGGGATCTGCACCGTGCTCTCAAGCCGAGCGGTCTCCTGTTCACCAACTTCGACGTCCGTGACCAAAGCGCGGAGACGAGCGCGTGGCACCTCTATGGCAGCGCGATTGATCTCGATTGCCGCCTGCAAGCCTGCGGCTTCGTGAAGGTGAAGAGGCTCGGGATCTCGCCGATCTGCTACAGGCGTGTAGAGCCGAAAACAGCGTTCCACCGCCTCCGCCGGACCCGCAACACGGTTGCCGCTCCCGTGCGCAACGCCCTCATGCTCGCTCGCCGCGTCCGCTGGCCAACCCCGACGCGCGCCGTCAAGCTTCTCTATCGGTTGGCAACAGGGCGCAAGCTGATCACGAACAAGAGTTTCACTAATGCATGAGGGCTACGCTTCTAGCACTACCTGGGCACTCTGATCGGTCCGGTGCGTTAAATCCTTCGTTGCGGCGGCGGGAGGCAACGATGGCGCAAGCTTTGTCCGATCCGGGTCTCGATGCGTGGCTGACGCCGTTCCTCTCCGCGATGGGGCACAAGAAGCGCCGACGCTGGGCGCCGCTCTATCTGCGCGGCCTGCTCGGTCCGGGTGAGCGCAAGAGCCTGCAGCCGATGGCAGCCCGCCTCGGCCTCTCCGGGCACGATCAACTCCAGCACTTCGTTGCCAGCCCGGCCTGGGACGACGGCCCACTCTGGACCGCGTTGGCCCGCGAAGCAGACCGGCTGGTCGGTGGGCCGGACGCGTACCTGGTCATCGACGACACGGCGCTGCCGAAGAAGGGCACGCTCTCGGTCGGCGTGGCGCGCCAGTACTGCGGGGCGCTCGGCAAGAAGGCGAACTGCCAGGCGCTGGTCTCCCTCACCCTGGCGCGCGACGAGGTGCCCGTGCCGGTCGCCTTGCGCCTGTTCCTGCCCGATGAGTGGACGAGCGTCCCGGAGCGGTGTGCGCGAGCTGGCGTGCCGGAGGCGGTGGTCGCGCCGCGGAGCAAGGGTGAGATCGCGCTCTCCGAACTCGACCGCCTGCGGGCTGAGAGCCTGCGCTTCGGTGTGGTGCTCGCCGACGCGGGCTATGGCAGCAGCGCCGCCTTCCGGCATGGCCTCGACGCGCGTGGTCTGAGATGGGCGGTCGGCATCGCCAAGACCCAGAAGGTCTACCCCGCCGACGTGCAGCTGGTGTCGCCAACGGGCCGGGCGCGCAAGCCCGTGCCGGACCAGGAGCCGCAGGACGCCGAGGCGGTTCTGGCAGATCTCGCCTGGCGGCGCGTGACCTGGCGCCTGGGCACGAGGGGCAAGCTCACGGCCCGGTTCGCCATGATCCGGGTGCGGGTGGGCGACGGCCCAGTCTGGGGCAACAACCGCCATCTGCCGGGCGCGGAGGTCTGGCTGGTGGGCGAGTGGCGCGCGTCCGGCGAGCGCAAGTACTACCTGTCCAACCTGCCGCCCCGGACAACCCGGCGGGCGCTGGCCGGCACGATCAAGGCCCGCTGGGTCTGCGAGCAGGCCCACCAGCAGCTGAAGGAGGAACTCGGCCTCGACCATTTTGAGGGCCGCTCCTGGACGGGGCTGCATCGGCACGCGCTGATGACGTGCATCGCCTACGCCTACCTGCAGCACCTGCGTCTGTCCGAGCATCGTCGGACGGAGCGGGGAAAAAATGACGGTCCGCTTGCCGGGTCCGCCGCCGTCACCGAGCCTGCCCGCCGTGCGGCAGTCCATCATTGGACGGCTGTTTGCCGCCCTGATCCCGCCCGTTCGATGTCCACACTGTCAGAGCTGCTTCCAGCTGCCGTCTGACCTCAAAGTGCCCACGTAGTGCTAGAGGCTGTTATGAACTGAATGGGTGAGGTTTGCGTTTTTGGGCATGAGCGCAGGTCGTGCCGGCTATCCCTCTGACGTGTCCGATGAGGAATGGGCGCTGGTTGCGCCGTATCTGGCGCTGCTGCGGGAGAGTTCGGGCCAGCGTGACCACGACCTGCGCGAGGTGTTCAACGGCTTGCGGTTCATCGTGAAGACGGGGGCGCCGTGGCGGTTCATGCCGCACGACCTGCCGCCGTGGGCGGCGGTGTACCAGCAGATGCAGCGCTGGCTGGCTGCGGAGTGCTTCACCGATGTGGCCGGGGATCTACGGGCGGTTCTACGCATGGCAGGGGATCGCAAGCCGGAGCCGTCTGCGGTGATCCTGGACAGCCGGACGCTGCGGTCCTCGCCCGAGAGCGGCGAGCGGGCGGGCTACGACGGGGCCAAGCGCAAGCGCGGTTCGAAGGTGCATCTGGCGGTGGACACGCCAGGCCACGTGGTGGCGCTGCATGTCACCCCGGCCGATGCCGACGATCGCGGCGAGGTCGATCGCCTGACCGGCGCTGTGCAAGCGGAGACGGACGGAAGCGTCGAGATGGGCTTCGTCGATCAGGGCTACACCGGCGCGCGGGCGGCGGACGCGGCCCAGGCGCACGGTATCGCCCTGGAGGTGGTCAAGGCGCCCGAGGCCAAACGCGGGTTTATCCTGCTGCCGCGTCGCTGGGTGGTGGAGCGGTCCTTCGCCTGGGCGACGCGCTGTCGGCGCCTGGTCAAGGATTACGAGCGTTATGCCAGCACGCTGGCAGGACTTCATATGGTCGCCTTCGTCTGTCTCATGCTGAAACAGGCCGAACGACTTATGACAGGTGCATAACACGCTCTAGGAGGCTGCCGGGCACAAGATTCTTGCCGATGAGAGATTTTTTCGCTCGTGTTTTGACCTCAGCGGTCTGAGGGTCAGAAGAACGTGAGCATGGCCTCTCGGGATCAGCGCATCCTCGGCTTCGACGGCCTGCGTGCTGCCGCGTTCCTGATGGTATTCGTGAGCCATAAGGCGCCAACTCTGCCAAGCCGCGTTCATCACCTTGGCCACCGACGCCTTGATGCCCTCATGCGCGTCCGAGATCACCAGCTTGACACCACGCAGGCCCCGGCGCGCCAGCTTACGGAGGAAGGCTGTCCAGAATGTCTCGGCCTCGGACGGGCCGACATCCATGCCCAGCACTTCCCTGCGGCCGTCGGTGTTCACGCCCACCGCTACGATCACGGCCACCGAGACGATGCGGCCATCCTGGGTAGCAAAGCCATGCTTCCAGTGTTGCAAGGAGTACGTTAGACTGCAAATCGGTCAAGCGCGACGGAAGATCAGGAAAACTTCCGGGTGCGATGATCGACAGGCCGTGAAAACCGGTCACTGCACGCAGCACGGACGCTCGCCCGGCGCTCCTGTGACCGTGTGTACAAGCCTTTGTGCTGTCCGGATGTCACAGAGGGTGCCAGCCTCAGCACCTGTGTCGAGGGCCTTCTGTTCGAGAGCCCAAAGCTGGCAAAGCAACTGTCTCCGCTGCATATTCTCAACAGGGTACGGCGCACACTCCAGAAGGGCAATCAACTCCAGCATGAGCGGGCAAGGTGCCCGGGACGGGGGCAGTCCCATGGTTGGTCTCCTGGACCTGCAGTTCCTTCGGTCGCGCACCGTGAAGGTCGATCGGCTGCCGCCGAAGGAACGCCTCACCTGAGGGGGTGCTCGGCTTAACGCGAGAGGCTCGGCGCGACCTCTCCTTCCGCAAGGGGGTGGACGGCGTGCTTAGAGCGTGCTCGTCGTCACGCAATAACGTTCGAGCGCGTTTCGTGGCATTGAGACCTGCCGCACCGTATGTGAAGTTCACGGCTCGTTAGGCAAACGGGCCGAGCTTGCGCCTCCGGGCCCGGATGGGTCATGATCCGCAACGCCATCGCTACGCAACTGAGCGTTTGGCCAAAACCAACTTCAAGGCGGTGTTCATCGCCGTCGATTATCACGACGCCGAGTGCGTCGGCATCCATGCCAACCAGCGCGGCACGCACGTCGAGGCGCTGGAAATGCTGCGTCAGGGCGGTGATTGCGTCTTTGCCCGCGATAATGGAGGTTTCTCTCTTCCTTTGAAACAGGTGCGTCGTGGACGAGAACACAGGAACGATCAGGGCCGAGGCCGTCGACTACACCAACTTGGCAGCAGAGCTCGTCTCCGCCTACGTGGCACACAACAACGTCCCGGCGTCAGAGCTGCCCGCATTGATCGCTCGCACGCACGCGGCGCTTGCCGCCCTCGGCGGCGCTGGTGCACCGGCTGCTGCGGCAGTTGAGAAACAGAGCCCCGCGCAGATCCGGAAGTCGATCACGCACGAGGCGCTGATCTCGTTCGAGGACGGCAAGCCCTACAAGACGCTCAAGCGTCACCTCACAGTGCTGGGGCTTACCCCCGAGACCTACCGCGAGAAATGGGGCCTGCCGCACGATTACCCCATGGTTGCTGCCAGCTACTCTGAGCGGCGCTCGGCATTCGCCAAAGGCTTCGGTCTCGGACAACATCGCCGGAAAACGGCTCCGGAGGCTGGAGCGGTCGCGGAGACCGTTGCGGAGAAGCCGAAGCGCGCTGGCCGACCGCGGAAAGCCCAAGAGTCTGACGACGCTTAGTGACGGACGAGGATCCAAATTCTCTTGCCGGCGTTCCTCTTCTGTCGCCCATCGCGACGGTCGAGCGCCCTCACGCTCCCGCTCGCGAGCGCGCCGGTTGCCGTGTTCTACCCGTTCACGTGCAGCCGGCGCGTCCCTTCAAGTATAGGGTCCTCGAAACAGATCCCCGAGCGCTTTGCGCCGGAACAGGGTCAGCCAGCGTCGTCGCCGGTGTTCGGGCCGGTCATGGATCATATGGCAGCGCTGACAGAAGGCCGTGAGGTTGGCTCCCGCATTGTTGCTGGTGTCGTGGTCGCGATGGGCGGTCGCCAGCACGACCCGCGTCCTGCGCACGCGCCCGAACACATCGTCGACACCGACGGCCGCGCGCGTGAGGCGGCCTCGCCCGTCACGCCAGGCGCCCACCTCGACATCCCACCAGCGACCCTCGCCGAGATGGAACACGGTCCGACCGTGCGGGCGCTTGCAGCCCTCACAGCGACCGCCGGCGCGCCGGAAGCGGATCACGGCCGAGAGCTGCGGCCAGTCGATCGGGTAGAAGAAGCGGTGCTCGGGCCGGATCGGCATGAACCGATCCTGCCACAGCTTGGCCGTATAAGCGCGTGCGCGTTTGCGACATGGCCGATCAGGGCTGTCCAAAGCGCTCCGTCGGTTTGACGAGGTAGGGATAGACGGCCGGATTGCTCAGGGTGCGCTGGAACCCGACCGTGACCCGGAAGTCCTGGCTGCGATCCCCCCCGAACCCGACACCAGCCCCGCCCGTCAGCACCGTCTGCGGCGTGAGCTGGTAGCGTACGCCGAGCTCCGCAAGGTTGGTGGTTCTGCCGCGCGCCCGGTCCGTCTCGCGGTACACGTCGGCGACAAGCAGCAGGTCGTTTGTGAGCGGCTGGCTATAGGCGACGCCAACCCTGTAGCGGTCGCGCCGCTCGGCGTCGGGCCCGTTCAGCGGATCGTAGTTGTGGAACCAGGATGCATTGAAGTGAAGGCGGCGCGGCACGTAGGAGTAGGGATCCGATCCGCTCGCGTCGGACGTGCCGAGCGACTTCGTTGCCAGGAACCTGAGTTCCGTCTCAGTCCCGCCATTCTGATAGCCGAACGGCTGATACACGCCCCCAGCAGGGCGAAGGCCGGTACCGCCAGGTCCTCGGTGTTGAAGTTGTAGAGGAGCTGCGAGCGGAACTCGCCCTGCTGCGTCTCACCGGCATCACCGAAGCGGTAGGGCACCTCGATGGTGAACTGCTCACCAAGCATCGAGAGATCCCGTTAGGGGTATGCGGATACGTTGGACACCGCCGCGACACACGGAGCACTGAGCCGGCTCTGTCATGGTCGTCGGCGTCGGCGATCCGGAGATAAGCCGATGAATGGCGACAATCCCCTGTGGTACGACTGCGACGAAGAGGTCCCGCAAAAGAAAGCCTCCTCAAGGATCGCGCGCGTTACGGCGATCCTCGCTCTGCTTGCAGTCGCATACCTCGCTTACCGGCTCCTATTCTGACCGTGAGATCACGCCTGCTCCGAACGAAGGGTCGCACCGTCGGTGCTCTTGACGGCGGTCGAACCAGATGCGCTCTACGACGGCATGAGAACCGTCAAGACCGTCCTCGTCACCCTGCTGTCGGCCGGCGTCCTGTCTGTCGTGGTCGCCGCCGCAGTGATCTACGCAGGTCTGTTCAACGTGGCGGCAACAGACCCGCATTGGCCCGCGACCTACTGGGTGCTGGACACGGCGCGGGTGCGCTCGATCCAGGTGCACGCGGCTGGGCTTGCGCCGCCGGCCGGCTACGATGAGCAGGCAAAGGTCGTCATGGCCGTCGGGCACTTCTCCGAGCATTGTGCCACGTGTCACGGTGCGCCCGGCGCCAAGCAGAGCGAACTGGCCGAGGGCATGTATCCGCGCCCTCCCAGTCTGACGGATGTTGCGAGCCGCTATACACCAGGCGAGCTGTTCTGGATCCTGAAGCACGGCATCAAGATGAGCGGCATGCCGTCGATGGAGAGCGATGGCGACGCGATGCTCTGGGCCACGGTCGCTTTCCTGCAGAAGCTGCCGGGAATGTCGGACAGCGACTACAACGATCTGTGGATGCAGGCTCAGGCGGCGGGCAGCCACGGCGGCATGGACCACGGCGCGATGAACATGGACGACGCTGGGAGTGCGGCCCAGTCGACGGACGGCCATACGGCTGGAGCTGCGGGTGCCGGGAGCGCGCAGACGCCCCCGGCGGGGCACAGTCACAAGTAGGGTGGTCGGCGCGCGATCAAACCGTCAGGTGTTCGTGCGCTCCGGATCGCGGAACGGCTCTCCGCAGACCTGTGCACGTCCCTTCACGCCTTGCTGGTGAAGCGAGCCGAGACCGCTTTGCCGCCGACCTTCAACGCCACGGTGGCCATGACGCTTCCGGTGACCGGAGCCGGCAGCCTGCCTTGAACGCCATCGCCTCCCGTCGCGCTCAGCTCGACCTTGTAGCTCTGGCCGCCAACGAGCACGGTAGCGGTGCCCGAGACCTGGGTCGCCGGGACGGGCTTGCGGGCCTCGTCCGTGACGTAGACGGCCACGTCAGCGCCCTTCACGACGAGTTCCACCCAAAGCTCCTGCGCCTCCTGCATCAGGCCGCCGTGCGCGGCATGCGGGGCCTCGCCGTGGGCGAACCCGGCAGTGGGTGCGAGGGCTAGGGTCAGTATCAGCGGAATGGCAGAGAGCCTCATCGCGTTCTCCTTCATCTTGGCACACGCAGGTCTGCGCGTGGCGAAGTTTGGTTCGTGGTCTTGTCACAGGCCGCGCAACGCGGATGCAGGCTGAGTCGTAATCCAGCCCAGGAAGCCGCTAGTACTTGCGCACGAGCGGCACCTGCTCAACCGGCATCGCCGGCGCAGCCAACAGCCAGCGCAGGCCGAGCTTCACGTCGTGCGACTCGACGGCCTTGAATGTCAAAGCCTCGCACGATCCGCACTGGCCGGCATAGGTGTAGACCGTGCCGGTCCGCGCGTCACCGAGGTTCAGGTAGCGGTAGGCGAATTCGAGCTTCAGGTTCGGACTGATCGTGTAGCCCAGGCCCGCATGGAGCGCCCAGGCGAGGTTCGCCTTCGTGCCGGACTTCGCGTAGGCGAGGCCCTGCGTGACGACGTTCGTATCCTTGAAATTGTCGATACTGGTGCTGACCGCACCGATACCGGCTCCCAGGAAGGGAGTCAGACCGTAGTAGGTTCCAAGGTCGATGTAGGCGTTGGCGAGGACCACCACGTCGCGCTTGGTTGCGGTGTACTCATCGGTGCCGTAGCCGAGGGGCAGGCTGGCATCGCGGTAGCGCTCCAGGCCGGTGAACGTGGCGGCGCTGCGGTACTCGCCCGTCACGTCGGCCCGGAACCAGCGGTTGAACTGGTAGCCGGCCCCAAGGCCAGCCAGCGGTGCGCCCGCGAAACCGAGGCTGACTTTCTCGATCGTACCGAGTGCGTCCAGACTGTTCGAGAGCCGCTCCACGGATTGATTGCTGAAGCCGATGTCCCCGCGCAGATAGAAGCCCGAGACCTCGATGTCCGGTGTCACAGTCCCGCGCAGTTCGGGTAGGGGTGCGGCCGGTAGGAGGTCGGCGGCCTGTGCCGCTCCCGGCCCGATCGCGCTCAGCAGGCCGCAAGCGAGCAGGAAATGCGCTCTCGCCGACATCGTTCAACTCTCGTCCGCAAACCCGGTGAGGTTCGGACTGAGGCGTCTCACATCGGGGTTGAGGGAGCGTTAAGGTTAGCGCTCCGTGTCGGTCGCCTTATCCGGGCCTGCATGACGTGAGTCGATGTCTGAGAACGGCATTCAGGCAGAAACTCTACTCAGCCCCACTGTGCAGAGATCCCCCGAGCCACCTTTCACACCCTAGCGCAAGGTGTCCTGACAACCTGGAGCACCGGTGCAGATGCTTCTGAGCACGCGCTGGTCGATGTTATGGTGCTCCTCACGCAACTGCGGTGAGGTGCCCTCGCGCGGTCCGAGCGGCTCGCCCGGCGGTTTCGTCTCCCCCGTCGCGGTGATGTTGCGGAACGCGCCGACCCGCGCCTCCGCCGGCGTCAACTGATCCTGTGCATGCGCCGCTCCAGCCACCAGACCGGCCACCGCAGCAAGCCCCAAAGCCATGCTCCTGATCATGTCTCCCCTCCAGCCAAGCACCGTCATCCAGGCCTACAGGCGGCACGGCTGACGCCGTCTGAGCATCGGCCGCCCGGTTTGAGACCCTCCCACCGTCAGCGCCCGGCGGGCGCGGACGTGCTGCCGAGCCCACCGGGCACACCGGTGGCACCGCTCGTATCGGCCCCCCCGCCCCCCGCTCCGCCGCGGCCTGCTCCGGCCGTACCGGGTGCGGCCGTGCCACCGCCCCTCATTCCATTTCCCGAGCCCGCACCGGTCGAGCCTGGGCCGCTACCCAGGGATCCTGCCCCGGCGCCGCCCCCTCCCAGGCCCGCACCTCCACCGGCTCCGCCACCTGCCGCACCGCTGGCTCCCCCGCCAGCTCCGCCCGCACCACCGGCCTGGGCCAGAACCAGCGACCCCGTCCCGAGCCAAGCCACGGCCGCGAGGACAAGCCCTCTCCGCACTGTCATCCCGACCTCCTCCGGCTCGATCCTCATGCTGCGCTGAACGCACGCTCGCTCAAGCGGAACGGGCGGCGCTCAGGCCTGTTCCACGCGCCCACTAGCACGCTTCTCAGTACGCTTGGACGAGGTCTGGCGCGCCGAGCCGGGTACCCGCGCGATGCGGTGCAGTGCGCCCTATCCGGACGGACCGGTGTTGCGGTGCCGTGCCGCTGGATCCGACGCTGCCCCGGGGACTTGCTCCCATTGAGGCTGTGCAGAGGAGAATGTGAATGAACCGGCGCGAGCTCCTGGGCACGGCAGGCGCCGTCCTGGTCGGCACCACGGCCGTGCGCGGCCGGTCCTGGGCTGCCTCCATTCCGGAGGCGGCGACCATGACCGAGGCGACGACGCAGCCACCGCTCCCACCCAGAACCGGCCCGGACTACAATCCGGTGGTGACGCTCAACGGCTGGACCCTGCCGTGGCGCATGACCGAAGATGGCTGGAAGGAGTTCCACCTCGTCGCCGAGCCGGTCGAGCGCGAGATCGCTCCCGGCATGATCGCCCGGCTTTGGGGCTACAACGGCCAGTCGCCGGGGCCGACCGTCGAGGCGGTCGAGGGCGACAAGGTCCGCATCTTCGTCACCAACCGCCTGCCCGAGCACACCACCGTGCACTGGCACGGCCTGATCCTGCCGTCGGGCATGGACGGGGTCGGCGGCCTCTCGCAGCCGACGATCAAGCCCGGCGAGACCTTCGCCTACGAGTACGTGCTGCGGAAGAGCGGCACCTTCATGTACCACCCCCACGCCGACGAGACCTTCCAGATGGCGATGGGCATGATGGGCTCCTTCGTGGTGCATCCGAAGGACCCGGCCTTCATGCGGGTCGACCGCGACTTCATCTTTCTCACGGGCGCCTACGACATCGACCCCGGCGCCTACGTGCCGAAGGTCGCCACCATGACGGACTTCAACATCTGGACCTGGAACTCGCGGGCATTCCCCGGCATCGACCCGCTGGTGGTCGCCAAGGGCGACCGGGTGCGCGTGCGCATGGGCAACCTGTCCATGACGAACCACCCGATCCACATGCACGGCTACAGCTTCGAGGTGACCGGCACTGACGGCGGCTGGGTCCGGGAGAGCGCGCGCTGGCCGGAAGTGACCATTGACCTGCCGGTCGGGGCGATGCGGGCCTTCGAGTTCGAGGCCGACGCGCCCGGCGATTGGGCGATCCACTGCCACAAGTCGCATCACACCATGAACGCCATGGGCCACTCGGTGCGCACGTACATCGGCGTCGACCAGACGGAGATCGCTAAGAAGGTCGGGCAGCTCGTGCCGGGCTTCATGCCCATGGGGTCGACCGGCGGCGCGGCCATGACCGAGATGCGGATGCCGACACCGGACAACACGCTGCCGATGATGACCGGCGAGGGGCCGTTCGGCTCGGTCGAGATGGGCGGCATGTTCTCGGTCGTGAAGGTGCGCGAAGGCTTGGCGCGAGGCGACTACCGGGATCCGGGTTGGTACAAGAACCCGCCCGGCACCGTCGCCCACAAGGTTGACGGGGGTGCGGTTGCAGCCGCGGGGAACGGGGCCGTCGCGGCCTCGACCGCGAGCACCCGCGGCACCCGCGACGGGCGCACCCTGGCGATGGAAGTGCGCGCGCGCCGCCGCACCATCGGGATGCAAGCCATGGACATGAGCAAGGTGCCGATGGACAGGACCAAACCCTGAGGCCCTCGGAACGCGTCGACCCAGCGACGGCCGATCGCGTGCGGCTGGCCTCGGCCCGGTTCCGCGGTGCGGAGCTGCGACGCTCGGCGGCATGGATCGGGTAGGCCCGCTCGCGCGTCATTCAAGCACGCGACCCCGTGTTCGGGGTCAGACCGAGGCAGAGCCGGGCACGCTCGGTGATGGGAGACGATCATGAGCACGCGATACAGAACGAAGCTTCTCGCTGCGGCCCTGACCGCTTTGAGCCTCGGCGCAGGTCTCACGGTGAGCGCCAGCCCAGCCGTTGCGCAGGGCTTCGGCCATCATGGAGGCGGTCACGGCTTCTACGGCGGCGGCCACGGCTACGGTGGTCACGGCAGCTACTACGGTCATAGAGGCTATGGCGGGCATGGCTTCTACGGCGGCGGCCACGGCTACGGTGGGCACGGCGGCTACTACGGGCATGGAGGCTATGGCGGCCATGGCTTCTACGGCGGCGGTCACGGCTACGGCGGTCACGGCGGCTACTACGGGCATGGAGGCTATGGCGGCCATCACGGCTATGGTCACGGCCACTACGGTTACTATGGCGGCGGCGCCCTCGCGGCCGGCCTGATCGGCGGGGTCGCATTCGGCGCCCTGGCGGCCCCGGCCTATTCCTACCCGTACGGCGCCGGATACGGCTATGCTGCCTACGACGGCGACGGTTATTAACCGCAGACTCGCTCTGGCCGGATCCCTCTAGAGGGCTTGCGCGTTCCTGCTGCCGCAAGACTGCAGAGGAGTTCGACACGATGCACAAGACCCTGTTTGGGGCTGCCTTCCTGGTCGCTTCCGCGTTCGCCCTGGCGCCGGTGGCCGCCTCAGCTCAGGTCATCGAGGTTGGACCGGGCGGCGTTGGCGTTCACGACGGCCACCACGGGCCCGTGGAGCACCGCGTGGTGGAGGACACCCACGGCGATCACGGTGGCCATGCCGAGGAGCGTCGCGAGGGAAGTCACGAGGGAAGTCACGAGACCTCGCACGGTGCCAGCGAGCATCACTGATCGGTCACCGACCTCTCGAAGGCCGCCCTCCTCGGGGCGGCCTTTCTACGAGACCTGATGCGGGCCGCTGAGCTCCCCCGATCCGGATCTGAACGAAGCGGAGGGTGGGACGTTGTCCGCCTTGCTCGTCCCGAGCGAACCCAGGCGGGGTATCCCCGTCCAAGGACCTGACCCATGAAGATGCTCGCTCTGGCGGCCACCCTGACCACGTTTGCAGCACTCGCACCGGCTTCGGCCGCCCCCCTTCCCGCTCAGGCCGGTATCGCGGCGCCAGAGACCGGTCTGGTCCAGGTGCGCGAGCATATGCGCCGCGGCAGCATGCGCGGCATGGGCCACGGCAGCCGCATGCGCGGCATGGGCCACGGCAGCCGGATGGGCGGTATGGGCCACGGCGGCATGCGCGGGATGAGCCGCGGCAGGATGAACCACAATATGTGAGGACCCGCTCACCTCAGGACAGACCGCGCCCGATCTCCTGGGCCGCGGCCATCCCCGCGAGCAGGGCGTGTGCGCGCTTGCTCTGCTCGCGGGCTCAGGGTGCTCACCCTAACCCATGTAGCTCTGCACCAGCGAGCCGGTGAGCAGCGCCCAGCCGTCCACGAGCACGAAGAAGATAAGCTTGAGCGGCAGCGCGACGGTGGATGGCGGCATCATCATCATGCCGAGCGCCATCAGGACAGACGCTACCGTCAGGTCGATGATCATGAACGGGACGAACAGCAGGAAGCCGATCTCGAAGGCGCGGTTCAGCTCCGAGATCATGAAGGCCGGGGTGACGATCTCGAGACCGAGTTGCTCCGGGCCCGCGGGCGTGGGCATCTTGGCCACATCGATGAAGACCTTCAGATCCTTCTCGCGCACGTTCTTCAACATGAAGGTCTTGAAGGGGGCAGACGCGCGCTCAAAGGCTTGGCCCTGCGTGATCTCGCCGGCAAGCAGGGGCTCGATCCCGGCGCGGTAGGCCTCGCGGCCGGTCGGCGCCATGACGAAGGCGGTGAGGAACAGGGCGAGCACCACCAGGACGGCGTTCGGTGGGGTGGCCTGGGTGCTCAGGGCCGAGCGCAGGATCGAGAACACGACGACGATCCGGGTGTAGCAGGTCACGACCACCAGGACGGATGGGGCCAGGGACAGGACCGTGATCAGCGCGACGAGCTGGAGCGCCCTCTCAGAAGCGCCGCCCGCGCCGAGGTCGAGCGTGACGCTCTGTGCGACGGCCGGCACAGCTCCGGCGAGGCTGGCGCAGAGGATGCCGAGCGGCAGCCGCCAAGCCCCGTTGGCCCAGCCGACCTGATCCTCAAGCTGCGGCTTGGCGACCTGGCGCGATCCGGCAGCTGCTGGGCGCCGCTCCTGTACTGTCGACGCGGACCAGGCACCCGGATCGGCACGCATGAGGCGACATCTGGCGGGGGACATGCCGAACCTTCTCGATCGTGCGGGGTTTAGCGCTGGTCATCCACGATAGCGAGAGCCCTCATGATCCCGATGCGAACCGCGCTGCTTGCCCTTCTTCTGTCGGCCTCGAGCCTCGTTCCAGCCGTGGCCCAGCAGGGTCAGGGCGGATCGATGTCGGACATGAAAGGCATGGACATGAGCAAAGGGTCGGACATGAAGAACATGACGCCCATGCAGAAGGAGTCCATGGCCGCCATGGACAAGATGAACAAGGCGATGATGGACGCGATGATGGAGTCCGATCCGGATCTCGCTTGGCTGCGAAGCATGGCGGCCCACCATCAGGGGGCGGTCGACATGTCCGAGATCGCGCTCAAGCACATCAAGGATGAGGATGTGCGCAAGGAAGCGCGCAAGACCATGGAGGAGAATGAAAAGAGCATAAAAGAAGTCAAGATGAAGATCAAGAAGGAGAAATAGGGCTGCTGCTATTCATACTATGATGCCGATGAGATTTGGGCACGAAACATCTTCGCTTTGGCAGCTCAGATGAAGTGGCACGGCAGTTCTGGTTTTGCGCGAAGATGTTCGCGTAAGGCCCTGATCTCCGATCGGGAGCTGCAGACGTGGCGGCGATCGCTTGAGACGACCACGGGGCCGCTCAGGACAGTCCCAAGGCCTCGCAGGAAGGCCTCGGAGGTCCTGAGCGTGACGCCGTGCACCTCGCTCCGAAGCCGGTTGTACAGAGGAGCAGAAGGAACTGGCGTATTCGTCCGCTGAGGCGCTGAGTTCATTCGGGTGATCGGTCGCGGAAGATCCGTAATCGAGCGGGAACAGGGTCTCTAATCCAGAAAGGCGTATACTTGCAGGCAGCTGTAAATCGCCCCGAGAACACCCAGCATCAGCATGAAGCGATAGAAATCTCGCGCGGCTTTGCGCGCGACGAACGCACGGACGCGCCGGCGTTTGCCCGGCCGCTTCGGGCCGCCGGTCGCACCCTGCAGTCGCATGAGTTTCTTGCTCACGTTCGTCTCCCTTCCCACGGCTTTTTGCCACCTGAAGGCGGACCGTCTTTCACGAGCGCCGCGGAGAGCACCGGAAACACGGGCAGCCCCGCCGAGAGCCTCAGCCTCCTCCCATGATCCGGCTGGTTCGTGCCTCGATGGTGCGGATCCGGGCCACGTGCTCGGCCCAGAGCCGCGCCGTGACCGCGGTGAGCCCCGTTTGACGCTTCGCTGGTCTCTCCGTGGCAGAGGCCGCGCTGTTGCGTCCAGAGCCCGGCGTCAGCTCGGGCAGCGTGGCGGCCAGCGGCGGCCCCATCGCGGCCAGCTGATCGCGCGCTCTCCGGCAGTAGGCGATGGCGCGGCGGGCATTACGACGAGCGTCGGCAGGGTTGTCGATACGAGGCTGCCGCTCTCGACCCTGGTGAGCGGGCGTCGCAACTCTGCGCGCGCACGCATCGGGAAGGCGATCGGCAGGAAGCCCGGCGTCGCGACCAGGGCCGTCATCATCGCGCGCCCGGGCATCTGCGCCGCCGTCGGTACCTGATGAGGAGTGAGGCCGGACCGTTCGTGGTCGTGGGGACGCACGGCGTCAGATCCCGCCCCCTCGGCGGCCTCTCGCGCCACGTTCGGCCTCGCGCCGCCCGGTTCGACGGCGGCGGGATGCCCGAGGGCCCGCGTGACCTCCGCGAAACGTGCGTTCGCGTCGGACCAGTCCTGGGCGAAGTCGAACAGCTCCCGAAGCGCGGGTGCGATCTCCTTGTAGGCCGCGAGCGCCGCGACCAGCGCCCCCAGGGAGAGACGTCCTTGGACGACCAGGTAGCCGCCGATCACGAAGAAGAAGAATGGCGTGAGGTTGGAGGTGTAGTTGTACAGGCTCTTAATGCCGCCCTTCATGTTGTTGATCGCGACGCGCACCCGTTCGAGTTCCTCGACGTGCATCATCCCCTGCCGCAGGTCCGATGCGGCGGGCCCGGGCTCGGCGGCGCGTGAGGGATGTCCCGACGGGGGGCCGCGCATCGGTGCGGTGACGAGCGCGCCCAGCGTTCGCGTCGCGAGGACGCGCTGCCGGACCTTCAGGTTCACGCGCTTCTGGAGGCGGGGCAGGATCGTGAGCTGCACCGGAAGCATGATGAGCGCGGCGAGGCCGAGGGCGACGTCCTGGAGCAGGAGGAAGGCGACGCTCGTGAGGAGCACCCCGCCCTGCACGATCGGAACGGCGACGAGGCTGCCCCCGAAGTAGCCGATGGGCTCGACCTCCTGCACCGCCACAGCCGCGAGGACGGTGCGGCGGTCGTCCGTCCGCTCCGTGCGCGCGCGCCGCAGGACGGCCAGGCGCAGGCGGCGCACGATGCGCTCGTTCACACGTCCGCGCACACGGTTCGCGGCGTACTTCACGAGCCCGTTCAAGGTGAGGACGGCGAAATAGCTGGCGCACAGCGCGAACAGGAGTTCCGTGCGGCCGAGCGGGAGACCCAGGAACGTCATGCCGGGATGCCCGTCGTTCCGGGTGCCGGCGAGCGTATGGTTGATGATGTGCTTGGGGATCTCAAGGATGAGCCAGGCCGCCGGCAGCGTCGCGATGGATAGGAGGAGCAGGCGAACCTGGATGCCCAGGGTGGCACCGAGCACGTACGTCTCCAGGCGACGGCCCGAGAGACTGCCCCCGCCCCGGAGCCGCCACCCGAGCGACGGGACGGCTCGGGAAGGCTGCGCGGATCTTGCCGCCCCCGACTGGGTCGCCTTCGACCTGCCGTACCGACGCAGCATCGCGCGGGTCGCCAGCCACGCGGTCCAGACGGGCGCGACGATGAAGATGAGCACGGCATCGGTCACGACCCACCAGTGGCCGTGCGGATAATCGAGACCCGTGATCCTGTGGATCAGCGCGTGGATGGTGTCGATTGCCGTCACGAAACTGGTTGGCCTCTGTACCGAGGGATGGATGTGCGGAGGTGCGCCGAACGGTCAGGACGGGCTCGGCCGAGCGTCGGTGGTCGCGATCAGCCTTGCCCGGTCGAGCCGGCGCCGTCCCGATCACCGACCGTTGCGGTCCCGCCTTCCGGTGCCGGCAGGACCCCCGGAGCGGCCGGCGCCGCGACGGGATCGAACCGAACGGTCCGAAAGAGCCCGAAGCCGAACTGCCGCTTTGTTCGGATCGACCAAGGGGTGAGCCCCGCCCGTTCCACACCCTTGAGCGAGGCGTGGTTGTCCGCGTCGACGAAGGCCACGAGATATCGCTTGCCGAGGGCCGAGGCGCGTTCGGCGATCAGGTGTATGGCGGCTGCCATGACGCCCAGGCCGCGATAGCCGACGGGCGTGAAGGCGTTCTCCAGCATGGCCTCGTCGTCCGCCAGCGCCGGCAGGGCGCCGGCCCGTCGGACGGCCTCGCTGTATCCCCGCTCGGTCAGCCACTGAATATGGCAGGGCCGCCCCGACCTCTCGTCCACGGCCACGAAGCAGCGGCTCGGCAGGGCGCCGTACGCGGCGGCGCGCAGTCGCCACTCGACGTCGACCAGTTCGCTTTGAGCCGACGCGTCGCCCCCGGCGGGAAAGAGGAGCGGGAGGTCTTCTTGTCGGAAGGGACGTAAGGAGACCGGGATCCTGGCCTTGGGCGCGCTGACGGCGACCGAAAGATCCCGCCTCAACCCTATCGAGACCCGGCTGTCGTAAGGACCCAGGGCGACGCGCCGCGCGATTTTCGCGCGCAGCAGCGTCAAGCCGCGACCGAGGGAGCCATCGGCCACCGCATGCGGATAGGGCTTGAACGTCATGGCCGGTTCCCTCTCACCGCCACGGCCACGACGGGGCGGTGACGGGGAACGCTTCCCGCGCGGCTTGCATCAACCACCCCGCATGATCCTGTCGCTGCGCGCCTCGACCGCCCGGACCCGCGCGACGTGCTCGGCCCAGAACCGGTTCACGAGGCCCGCGAGCGCCGGTCGCATCGACCGCGCCGCCGGAGCGGGGACCCGGGAGGCGACGGACGCGGGCGGCACAGCTCCGGGGACCGGCGCCGCGGCGAGCGGGGAACCCATCGCGGCCAATCGGTCGCGGGCGCGTCGACAGTAATCGAGCGAGCGCGGCGTCAGGCGGTCCTGCCCGTGGCCGGCGCGGTACTTGGCCAGGGCGCGGCAGAGATCCCCGCCGGCGAGCCTCCAGGCCTCGGCGAGGTAGGCCACGCCGAAACGTGCGTTCGTGGCCGGATCCAGGAGCTCAGCGGCCGGTCCACGATGGCCGAGCATCGCGGCCGTCGCCGGCCGGACCTGCATCAGCCCGAGTTCGCCGACCGATCCCACGGCTCCGGCGTTGTAACCGCTCTCGACATAGGCGACCGCGTCGGCGAGCGCCGGCGGCAGCCCGCGTGACGTCGCCTCCCGGGTGAGGATCTCGGCGTAGGGTGTAGGTCCAGGGGGGGGCGCACCGCCATTCGTGGTCGGAACGTCCCGATGGGGCGAAGCCGCCGCGGCGGCTGCCTGTTCCGCAGCCGGAGCCGAGCCGGCGACCATCACCGCACCGACAAAGATGCCGGGGATGCAGGGCGCTGCCGTCATGGCCCACCAGCGGTGCCGCCCGCCGGCCATCACCGCGCCTTCTGGATCCGCGTGATGGCGATGGAGCCGTTGATCCGGTCCGCTGAGAACCGCACCTTCTCGCCGGGCTTGAACCCCTTGAGCAGAGCCGGATCCTGAACCTTGTACGCCATCGTCATGGCGTCCATGTCGATGTTCGGGATGCGCTCGTGGTCGAGCGTCACCTTGCCGGCGGCCTCGTCGATCTTCTGCACCGTTCCGCTCACGAGCGGCGTGTTCGCCGGGGCGGCGGACGCAGCCGGGGCCGGCGCAGCCGGTGCGGTGTCGGGCTGAGCAGGCGGCTGTCCGGCTCCCGCTTGCGCCTGCCGGTCGAGAGGGCCCGTGCCGGACGCGGCCTCGTTCGGCTGCGCTTGGTAATCCGGCTGCTGGCGCCGTACCTGCCACTTCTTGAGCGCATCGATCCGGGGCTGTTGCTCGTCCTGGATCTTCTCGGCGATCTCGCGCAACTGGCGGTCCCCGCCATAGTTGAGCTGCGCCTTGGCCAGGAACAGCGTCTCCTCGAAGCTCGCGACCAGGAGTGCGGCGAAATCCTTGTCCGGATCGCCCGTCAGCTTCGTATTCTTGAAGCGGTCCGACATCACACTACGCACCCGCTCGAACTCCCCGGCCGCGCCCCGCGCAGGCTGGGCCTGTGCCGCGCGCTCGAGCGCGAACGGCGCTGCTGCCATCAGGAGGGCCGTCGTGAGGGTAGCCAGGGCGATCGTGCGCTTCATGCTTGTCTCCGTATGGCAAAGAACGCTGCGCGAGCGGGTCCGTGAGGGGTTGAGACCCTGACCCGCGCAGCGCCTTCGAACGGGCGAACCCGTCCGAACTCCTGTCGGTGGGGCGGGGGACGAGACCTCACACCCGCCGGCTCGCTCACGGGCGTGCCTATCCGAGGCTCAGTGCTCGTGCCCGCCCGCGTTCGACGCCGTGCGGCGCGTGCGCGGATCGACGACGTGCAGGTCGGTCTGCCGGGCGCGCTTGTCCTTTGGGGTCTTCGGATCGCGCTTCGGCTCGGCCAGCGGCTCGCCGGTCCACTCGTAGGCCAGCGTGCCCGGCGGGTGCTGGTACCAACCCGGGTCGCGGTAATCGTTGGCGGCAAGACCGGCCCGTACCTTCATCACCGTGAACATCCCGCCCATCTCCACGGACCCGAACGGGCCCGCGCCGGTCATCATCGGCAGGGTGTTCTCAGGCAGCGGCATCTCCATCTCGGACATCATGCCGCCGCCCGCCGAACCCATCGGCATGTAGCCGGGGGCGATCTTCTGGATCTGCTTGGCCGTGCTCTTCAGGTTCACGCCGATGTAGGTCCGGACCGAGTGGCCCATGGCGTTCATGGTGTGGTGCGACTTGTGGCAGTGCATCGCCCAGTCGCCGAGCGCGTCGGCGTTGAACTCGATGGCGCGCATCTGACCCACGGCCACGTCGACCGACACCTCGGGCCATTGGCGGTTCTCGTCGATCCAGCCGCCGTCCGTGCCGGTGACGTGGAAGTCCACCCCGTGGACGTGGATCGGGTGGTTGGTCATGGTCAGGTTGCCGAAGCGCATCCGGACCTTGTCGCCCTGGCGCACCACGACCGGGTCGATGCCCGGCCACACGCGGCTGTTGAAGCACCACATGTTCATGTCGAGCATCGTATTGACCTTGGGCACGTAGGCGCCGGCCTCGATGTCGTAGGCGTTCAGCAGCCAGACGAAGTCGCGGTCGACCCGCCGCTCGGCCGGATCGCGCGGATGCACGACGAAGAAGCCCATCATGCCCATCGCCATCTGGATCATCTCGTCCGAGTGCGGGTGGTACATGAAGGTACCGGAGCGCCTGAGGATGAACTCGTAGACGAAGGTCTTGCCCGGCGGGATGCCGGGCTGGTTGAGCCCGGCGACCCCGTCCATGCCGTTGGGTAGCGTCTGCCCGTGCCAGTGCACGGCGGTCGCCTCCGGCAGGCGGTTGGTGACGAAGATGCGGACCTTGTCGCCCTCGACCGCCTCGATGGTCGGTCCCGGCGACTGGCCGTTGTAGCCCCAGAGCCGCGCGTCCATGCCGGGCGCCATCTCGCGCACGACCGGCTCGGCGATGAGGTGGAACTCCTTCCAGTCGCCGCGCATGCGCCACGGCAGCGTCCAGCCGTTGAGCGTCACCACCGGCTGGTAGTCCGGCCCGCTCGTCGGATAGAGCGGCGGCTGCATGGTCGCCTTGTCCATGATCGGGGCCTCGGGCAGGCCCGCGGCCTGGACGCGCCCGCTGATCATCGACGTGCCGGCGAGCACGAGGCCGCCCGCTCCCAGGATCCCTCTGCGCGAGATGTCGGTCATGGTTTCCCTCCGAATGTCATGGGCGGCGCGGGCCCCCGACCTCAGCCGCCGGGCGTCGCGACGGCGAGGCTCGTGCCCGGGGTGCCCCCGGCGGCCTCGCCGCCGAAGTTGCCCCCCGAGAACCCGCCGCCGACGGTCGCCGCCTTGAGGTCGGTCGCCGCGATCCAGAAGTCGCGCTGCGCCTCGATCGCCTGGATGTTGCTCAGGATCCTGGCCCGGGCGTCGACGATCAGCGTCGTGACGTCCAGCAGCATGCCGCTGTACTGGAGCAGCGCCTGGTCCTGGATCGTCCGCCGCAGGGGCAGGACGCTCGTCTGGTAATGCCGAGTGATGTCGTACTGGCCGCGATAGCGCTGGTAAGCCTCGCGCACCTCGGAGCGGGCGTTGACCGCGCGCTCGGCGAGGCGGTTGGCGCTGGCGAGGTAGCTTTCCTGCGCCCCCCGGACAGCGGTGGCCCCGAAGTCGTAGATCGGGATGACGAGATCCGCCGAGAACCCGTTCAGGCTGGCCTTGTCGACCTTCGGGGCACCGCCCTCGCCCCCCGCGGTCCTCGACCGCGAGAACCGGTTCGCGAAGCCCGCATCGAAGACGCTGACGAAGCCGCTGGCCTGGTTCAGCCCGAACTGCCCCACGAGCGATTGCAGCTCGAAGCGGGCTGCCTGCACGTCGGCCCGCTTGATCATCGCCTCGGCCTCGATGGCGTGCCCGTCGACGAGCCTCCCGGGCAGGGGCGGCAGGCCGTTGGGCAGGCGGAAATCGATGTCCCGCCCCCAGAGACCGAGCAGTCGGGTCAGCCGCTCCCGTTCGGCGCGTTGCTGCACCCGCGCCTTAGCGAGCTGCGCGCCCAACTCGCTGTAGAAGGCGTGCTCGCGCGCCTGTTCCAGCTTGTTCAGAGCCCCCGTCTCGCCCAGCTGCTTGGCCAGCGTCGAGGCGGATTCCGCGCCGGCCAGCGCCTGTTCGAGGAAGGCGGTCGCCTGGTTGGCCGCGACGGTACGGTAGAATTGCCGGCGCGCCTCGCCCCCGAGCCGCAGGACCTGCTCCGCCGCGTTGTACTGGTCGGCCGTGAACCGCTGCCGCGCGATCTCGGCGCGCACCGGGAGCGTAGCCAACTCCAGCACGCTGGCGGCGACGGAGCGCTCGATCTCCGTGTTGAAACCCAATCCCCATTGCGTGATCGAGAGGCGCGGCGAGGGCGGCAGCGTGGCCTGCACGTACTGCGCCTCGGAGACGCCGAGGTCGTTGAAGGCGGCCTGCAAGCCCCGGTTCCTCAGGAGCGCGACCTGCACCGCGCCGTCGGCGGTCAAGGGACGGCGCAGCAACGCGTCCACGCGGGCGTCCGCGCTCGGCGCGACGCCCTGGTCGTCCGCCTTCACGATGTCCTTGCGCAGTTCAAGCGCCGCGTAGCCGCCGGCCACGGAGAGGCCCGCGTCCGGCGAGAAGCTCGCGCAGCCTGCCAAGGCGAGGCCGAGGCCGGTGATGCTCGCGGCCACGCGCACGAACCGCCCCCGGACGGCCTCGTCCGGCGGTCGCGCGCTCGTACCGGCGTGTCCCGGCGCGGTCGTCGTGCCACTCATGCCCGGTAGTCCGGCGCCGCCGCCCGTTTGGTTACAGCGACGGGCCATCACCGGCCCCCCGAATCGCGCTTGCCGCCCATGCCGGGCATCCCGTCCATGCCCGGCATGCCCCCCGTACCGCCGGACCCGGCCTTCGGCGCGACCTGGCGATTGAGCTCGCGCCAATCCTTTGGGTCGACGACGCCGAAATCCTTCACGCCCTGCGTCACCTTCGCGTAGCGGGGCGGCCGGACCGGGATGTCCGGCTCCGAGGGCAGGACGAGCCCGGCGGGAACGGCGGCGGGCATGCAGCCGGCGAGCGGCAGGACCGCCGCGAGCGCGGCCGGTCTCGGCAACTTGAACATCTTGGATTTCCCGAGGTGAGGCGGACGGCCGAAGGCAGGCCCAGGCGTGGCACGGGCCGCGGGTCGAGCGGCGACGGCGTCGCGCCCGGCGAAGGCGTCGGCTCGTTGTGGGTGTGCGAGGCCGTCCTGTCGGAGCGGCCGAGGGCGGGCGCTAGATCCGCCCGCGCGTCACGCTTGGCGCCTCGGCGGCCGCTCGATCCGTAGCGGATGCGCGTCGACGGCCCCGTCCACCTGGACGATCAGGACCCGCTCGGACGGATGAAATTCCAGGGTGATGCTCGCCCATGGCAGGGTGGGAAGCGCGGCTTGGCACGCGAGCGGGCAGCAGGTAGCCGGGCAGGGAGGATGTTTGGGGCGATGCCGATGGCCGGGGCATCCTTCGTCGGCGGCCGCAGCCGGCAAGGCGAGGGAAGTCCCCCGTATCCCAGCCTCGTCCGGCTTGTTCTGGCTGCCCAAGGTGCCGGCGGCGTGCGCGAGATGCGTCGCCGCGGCGGCGGCTATGTGCCGGTGAGCCGTCGACTGCCGGCCCATGGTGCACGGCGCTGCCGGCGCGATGGCCAAGGCCAAGGCGAGTACGGCAAGCAGCAATGCGCGCACGACTTTCACTGATCAGGGCCCCTGCCTAATCTTCGCGGACATTCTCACGCCGGGGTGGAAGCTGCAATCCGTGGTGCTCGACCGATGTCCCACAAACTCAGCGTGTTGGAAGTTCGCCACATGCCGGTGTCGACGGCGAAGCCGCACTCGGCGGATTGACCGCCACACCGGTGCCAGGACCCCCGCCGCGTTCATGCGACGGGCGCTTGGGGGTACCCGGGACGGGTATCACCGCGGCCCGTCCGTCAATGAGCGTGTTCGTGCGGTGCGGAGGGGGCGTCCGGCGCCGGGCGCGTCTCTACCTTGCCCGCGGCGGCATCGGGCGTGTTTGGGGCGTCCGCGGTCTCGTGGTCGTGGCCGTGCTCGTGGGGATGGCCGCCGCTTGCGGGGTGGACGTGGTCGCCCGATCTCGGGAGCGCCATGACGCCCAGGCCGTAACGGTAGACGTTCTCGCCGCCGAGCCAGCCCGTGACCACGAGGGCCCCGGAACCTCCGGCGAGGAGCGCCAGCAGCACGACGCCCGCGCCTGCGACCTTCCGGCGCTCCAGCCAGGCGACGCCGGCGGCGGCGAGGAACACGAGCGCGGTGGCGATGGCCCAGCGAAGGTGGACGGTCATGTTCGCGTGCGAGGCCGCGTCGTGGGCGACGGTGTTGTACGCCGACCAACCCGTGGCGAGGGTCGCGACCGTGACGGCCGCGCCGATTGCGAGGTTCCATCGGGCGGCGGCCGTGAGCGCGCCACCCGATGCCGCTTTCCTGAACAGGGTCCCCGCGGCGAAGAGGACGCTGGCCGTGATGAGGAGGGCGACCGTGAAATGGACCGCGACCGGATGCCAGTTCGGTATCACCTCGATCATGATCATGCTCCTAGGGAAACGTCGATGGCGGGACGGGCCGGCTTCTTGCCCGGACCGCCCCCGGTGAGGGGAAAAGCGATGGCGCCGAACGCCCGCTCCGGGACGAATCCGCCGTCGTCCCCGGATCGGAGACCGCCCTCTCGGCGGCGCTCTCGGCAGGCCTTTCCATGCGAAGGGAGAGCGCGGGCGGCGAGGCTCCGGAGGCTTCCCGCCCGGCGCGTGGCGTTGGGTCCGGCTGGGTCTAAGATCGGGGCATAGGCTTGGCAATTATGGGCGGCACATGCCTACGCTCCCGGGCATGCCGCGAGCGCTGTAACGTTTCGGCGGCCGCTTGCGGATTGTTCTCCGAGCGGCGCGGCCGATCATACGTCGCCTTCGGCCGACGAGCCTCAGGGCGCGGATCGCCGTACGACACGCTCCTGCAGGATGGTGCTGCGGTCGTGAGGACACGGTGGGGTGGCGGAACATGCGACGTATCTCTGGCATCCGCTCAGCGGCTACGAACCGGCCCGCCTAGTCCCGGTGCTGCAGGTGGAAGAGGAACTGCGCGCGCTGCTTATCGCCAGCCTTGCGGGCAGCGCGGCCGACTACCGGCGCTTCCTGGGGCGGCTCGGGTCGCACCTGCGCGCGTATTACAAAGGCAAACTGGCTCGCTCCGGCCGTACCGACACCGAGGCGGAGGATCTCGTCCAGGAGACGCTGATGGTGATCCATGTGCGGCGGCACACCTATGACGTCACGCAACCGGTGACGCCGTGGATCCACGCCATCGCCCGCTACAAGCTCATCGACCATTTTCGGCGTACGCGTACGGCCGCGGCCGACGTCCCTGTCGAGGATGCCGGCGTGCTGGTGGCTCGCGACGATCATGTCGCGGCGGAGAGTTCGCTCGACGTCGAGCGCCTCCTGGCGCACCTACCGCCCAAGATGAGGAACGCGATCCTCTCGACGAAGGTCGAGGGCCTGAGCGCCGCCGAGGCGGCCGAACGTGCCGGGATGTCCGAGACCGCGATTAAGGTGAGCGTCCACCGCGGCCTGAAGACCCTGGCCAATCTCGTGGGAGGCAAGGCGAGATGAAGACCGACGAACTCATCGGCCTGCTGGGCGCCAGCTTCGAGCGCGAACCGGTCGGGGCCCCCTGGATGACCCGCCGGCTCGCGCTGGCGGTCGCGGTCGGCGCGACGGCCGCGCTGTGCCTGGCGCTGGCGTTTCTGGGCTTGCGTCCCGGCCTGACCGAGGTCCGGCCGCTCCTGTTCCTCGCGTTCAAGTTCTCGTTTGCGGCCGCGGTCGGGGGTCTCGCGCTCCGGTATCTCGTCAGGGCGGCCAGGCCCGGCGGCGAGAGCCGCGTCCATCTCGGGGTCGCCGCCTTGCCGTTCCTCGTGGTCGCGGCGCTGGCGTGCGTGAGCCTGTTGATGGCGCCGACCGAACATTGGCACGGCATGGTATCCGGTCACACCTGGCTCGAATGCCTCATCTCGATCCCCGTGATCGCCGTCGTGCCGTTCGCCGTCGTCACGTGGGCGGTTCGACGGTTCGGAGCGCCGACGGATCTCGTGCGGGCGGGTGCCCTGGTCGGCCTCTCCGCGGGAGCCGTGAGCGCGCTCGGCTATTCGCTGCACTGCATGGACGATACCGTACCGTTCGTCGCCGTATGGTACGGGGGGACGATCGCGATGTGCACGCTCGTCGGAGCGCTCCTGGGACCGCGCCTCCTTCGCTGGTAGCGAGCCGGTTCGGAACATCCTCCGGATCGCCTGCCGGGGTTCGAGGGGCGACGCGACGGCTTGGGGGCCTGTCGCCGGCCGACGCTTCATGTCACGGGCCTCGTCGCGGTAACGCCGCGGATGGGATCCGGCACGACGACTGGCCTGACCCTCCCACCCGCGGCGTTACCGCGACG